>JALYWB010000143.1 GCA_030852935.1 Actinomycetota bacterium
GCACGCCCGTGCTCTTCTACGGCGAGGAGATCGGCATGGGCGAGAACCGCGAACAGGCGGGCCGGCAGTCCGTGCGTACACCCATGCAGTGGGACGATCAGCCGAACGGTGGCTTCTCGCGAGCGCCCGATCGCAAGCTCGTCGCGAAGCCGCCCACCGATGGATACGCCCCGGAGCATGTGAATGTCGAGGCCCAGCGGCACGACCCCGAATCGCTGCTCGGCGTCATCCGCAGCTTCGCCGCCGTGTACCGCAATACACCCGAGATCGGGTGGGGACGGCTCGATGTGCTCGAACACGACCAGGATGCCGTGCTGGCCCATCGCATCACCGCCGACCTCGGACGATTCGTTGCCGCGCACAACTTCGCCCCGAGGCCGACGATCGTGCCGCTCGAGCTCGGGCCGGTCGCGCCGGGTTCAGTGCTCTCCGACCTCTTCTCGACGGAAGCGCTCGACCTCGATGAGCGTGGGCGCGTCGACGTGCATCTCGACGCCTACGGCTACCGGTGGTTCCGCATCGTCGAACCCGACGACCGACGGCTCACCTGATGCGGATACAGCCGCTGCACGACCCGCTCGCCGACCGACGAGCGCTTCAGCTCGCCTTCGGCTCGCGCTCCTCGCGCACGCGCTGGCCGACGACTGCCGAGACGCCGTCCTGGCGCATCGAGACGCCGTAGAGCGCGTCGGCGATCTCCATGGTGCGCTTCTGGTGCGTGATCACGATGAGCTGGCTCGATTCACGCAAGTCCTCGAGGGTGCTGAGGAGGCGCCCGAGGTTGGCGTCGTCGAGCGCGGCCTCGACCTCGTCCATGATGTAGAACGGGCTCGGCCGTGCCTTGAAGATCGCGATGAGCAGCGCGACCGCGGCGAGCGAGCGCTCACCGCCCGACAGCAGCGAGAGTCGCTCGATCTTCTTGCCGGCTGGCTTCACCGCGACCTCGATACCCGTGGTCAGCATGTCGTCGGGGTTCGTGAGCGAGATCGAGCCGGTGCCGCCGGGGAAGAGCACCGGGAAGACTTCGGCGAACGCCTCGCGAGTGTCTTCGAAGGCGCCGCGGAAGATCGACTCCATCTTGCCGTCGATCTCCTCGATGATCGTGAGGAGGTCCTTGCGGGTGTTCGCGAGGTCGGTGAGCTGCTCGGTGAGGAACAGGTGTCGCTGTTCTAGCGCAGCGAACTCCTCGAGAGCCAGGGGGTTCACCCTGCCGAGCTGGGCGAGCTTGCGTTCGGCACCCGCGAGGCGCCGCTGCTGATCGTCGCGGGAGTACGGGTGCGGCTCTTCATCGTCGTGCTCGCCCGGCACCGGCACCTCTGGTCCGTACTCGCTGACGAGTACGGACTCCTCGAGGCCGAGCTCCGACTCGGCCCGCTCCACCAGCCCTGCGACATGAAGCTTCTTCTCGTAGATGCGCAGTTCGAGGCCGTGCACATCCTCGGTGACCGACTGCAGGCGCTCCCGCACCGCCGCCTCCTCACGGCGCACGCGCTGCAGTTCCTCGTTGCGGCTGGCGCGTTCGGCCTCGGCTCGTCCGAGGGCGACGCGCGCTTCAGCCACCGAGGCATCCACCGACGCGAGGGCGGCCGGCAGCGACTCTGCGACACTCGATGCCGCCTCGAGCTGTGCGCGACGGATGACAGCGCGGCGTGCGGCATCCGCTGCGGCCTGCTGCTCGGCCTCGAACTGCCGTTCCATCGCCTGCACGCGCGCTTCCTCCGCACGCACGCGCTCCCGCGCAGTCTCGAGCTTCAGCCGCGCCTCCACCTCGCGCTCGCGCGCCTGTTCGAGCGCTGCCAGCGCGGCATCGCGCGCGGTCACGTCGAGCACCGGCCGGGGGGTGGCCCTCGCGGCATCGAGGTCGGCTTTCGCTTCGTCGGCGGCGCGCTCGGCCTCGGCCACGCGTTCCGTGGCGTTCGCAGCAGCCTGTTCGAGGCGCGCGGCCTCGGCGTCGGCCGCTTCAGCCTGCACGCGGGCACGATTCAGTTGTTCGGTTCGCTGCGCGAGTTGTGCATCGAACTCCCGAAGCGCCGCAAGGGCGTGCTTCGCCTGTTCCTTCGATCGCTCGAGCGTCGTTCGCTGCTCGGCGAGTTCGTACCGCGAACGCTCGAGCTCGGCCCGCACCTGCTCGAGGCGCTCGCCTGCACGGTCGCGCTCGGCGAGGAGTTCGATGCGGCTCTGCTCTCGGCCGGTGCCGCCGCGGATGACGTAGCGGCCGACGACGGTGCCATCCTTCGTGATGACCGTGATGGGCGCGTCGAGCCGTCCAAGCGCCGGCTCGGCCGCGCGAGCCGAATCCAGGTCATCGGCGATGAGCACTTCGGCGAGCAGGGCGACGATGCCGTCGGGGGCCGTGACGACGTCAGCCGCCGGAATCAGGCCGTCGACGCCGCGCACCTTGCGGGCCGCCGTGCCCGGATCGGCGAGCGCGAGGGCGACTCGACCAAGCTCCCCTCGTTCGGCATGCTCGAGCGCGCGGAACGCGGCGGCCCTGTCGTCGACCAGCACCGCGTCGGCGAGCGATCCGAGCGCCGCGGCGATGGCGGGTTCGTAGCCCGGCTGAACCTGCAGCGCCTCGGCGAGCAGGCCGCGCACACCGCCCAGACCGGCGCCGATGAGTGCAGCTGAGCCGTCCTTCTGGTCGAGCGCGAGCGAGAGAGCAGCCGTGCGGGCGGCGAGCGCCCCCTGCTCTCGCTCGCGACCGTGGAGTTCTTCCCGGATGCGCTCGATCTCGGCCTCGGCTTCGAAGACGGCCGCCTGGGCGAGCTCGTAGGCTTCGTCGAGGTCGGTCTCGGTGCCGTCTCCCGAGTCCGCCTCGGCCTCGGCGCGCGCCAGGGCGGTGGCGGCCGTGTCACGGCGACGACCGGCCGCCTCGAGCGCGTTGGCGTGGCGCAGCACCTCGCCGCGTACGGCCGCGAGCTTGGAGGCGGCGGTGTCGGCCCGACCGGCGAGCTTCGAGAGCTCGAGGTCATATGCCGTGACCCGTGCGCTCTGCGCGGCGATGCCCTCATCGATCACGTCGAGTTCGTGTCGGGCTCCCCGGGTCGCTGCGACGGCGCTCTCGAGTCCGGATGCCGCGGCACCGACGGCGTCGGTGAAGGCATCGAGTCCGACCCTCGCGTCGTCGATCATCGCGCGTGTGACACTCGGGGACGCCTCTGCCGGCTGCGTCTCCGCACTCAGGAGCGCGATGCGCTGCCGGGCGAGCGCGTCGAGGGCACGTAGTCGCTCCTGCGCCGATTCGAGGGCGTGGCTCGTCGAACGGGCGGAGTCGACGTCGTCACCGAGATATGTCGCCTCGAGCCGCTCCACCCGGGCCTGATGCTGGGCGAGTTCGTCCTGCAGCACCTGCCGCTCACTGTGGCGCTCGTGCTCGCTGCGGCCGTGCTCTTCGAGGGCGCGGCGGAGACCGACGACCTCGTCGGCGAGCAGGCGGGCCCGGGCGTCGCGCACGACGGCCGCGATCGTCGCGGCCTCACGCGCGACCTCGGCCTGGCGGCCGAGTGGTTTCAGCTGCCGTCGGATCTCCCCCGCGAGATCGGAGAGGCGCGTGAGGTTGGCCTGCATGGCGTCGAGCTTTCGGAGCGTCTTCTCCTTGCGGCGCCGGTGCTTCAGGATGCCGGCTGCCTCCTCGATGAATCCGCGGCGCTCCTCTGCGCTCGCCCGAAGTACCGCGTCGAGCTGCCCCTGACCCACGATGACGTGCATCTCACGGCCGAGCCCCGAGTCGCTCAGGAGCTCCTGCACGTCGAGCAGGCGACAGGTCTCGCCATTGATGGCATACTCGCTCGACCCGTTGCGGAACAGCGTGCGGGAGATCGTGACCTCGCTGTACTCGATCGGCAGGGCGCCGTCGGCATTGTCGATCGTGAGGCTGACCTCGGCACGACCGAGCGGGCCGCGAGTCGCGGTGCCCGCGAAGATCACGTCCTCCATCTTGCCGCCGCGGAGGGTCTTCGCACCCTGTTCACCCATCACCCAGGCGAGGGCGTCGACAACGTTCGACTTGCCGGAGCCGTTCGGGCCGACGATGCACGTGACGCCCGGTTCGAAGGCGAACGTAGTCGGCTGCGCGAAGGACTTGAATCCCTTCAGCGTCAGGCTCTTGAGGTACACGTCCCACCCTTCCGGCTCGCGAGCGCGCTGCCGACTACGGTAGTCGAGGATCGATGGCCAACCGTGCGCGCGCGCCGCCGTCGAGCGAACCGCCACGCGGACACGCTTGTCGCATTGGCGACGGCTCGATAGTCTGGGCGGCTGCCACCGGCGCATTGGCCGCAGCTCGCAGCATCCCGCCTTCGCAAAGGAGCTCGCATGGCCATCGAGATCAGACCGCTCGTGATCCCAGCGACGCTCGGCACCCCCGAGGCCGTCCCGTTTGAACGCATGGCGGAGCTCGCCATCCAGATCGAGATCGAGCGCTGGGGCGATGACCGGTTCGCCTACACCGCTCCGGAACTGCTCGCGATGTATCAGAACACCTACCATCCCCGTCGCGTGTTCGCGGCGTGGGACGACGGTCGATGCGTGGGCAGGGCCGTCGCAAGCTGGGAGGACGATCCGGGGGCCGTGACGGGCGACGTCATCGTCGAGGTCGCCGCGCCCTACCGCGGCGCCAAGCTGGGCTCTCGACTGCTTGCGCTCGGCGAGGAGGTCATCGCCGGACTCGGCCGACGGGTGTTCAACGGGTTCATCGACTACCCGCTCGACGTCCTCGATCTCCCGGGGCCGCGGCTCACCGCCCCGCAGGGCGATGCGTGGATCCCGGCCGACCTGGCTGGCGCGCGGTTCGCGACGGTCCACGGCTACTCGCTCGCCCAGCTCGAGCGCCAGAGCCGCCTCACGGTGGCGGGAAGACTCGACGAGTTCCGTGCCGCCCTGGCGACGTACGACGATGTGGCGTCGGGCTACCGGATCGTCGGATGGACCGACCACGTACCTCAACACCTCATCGACAACTATGCCGCCGCACGCGCCCGCATGGCGCTGGACGTACCGGCCGGCGCCCTCACGATCGACGCCGAGCAGTGGGATGCGGCGCGGGTGCGCTCACATGAAGACCAGGCTGTCGAAAGTGGGCGCACGCTACTCGTGCAGGCGGCGATCGCCCCCGACGGCACGATCGCCGGGTACACCGAGCTCGAACTCCCGCCAGGCAAGGCGGTCGCCTACCAGGCGGACACGCTCGTCGTCGCGGCCCATCGCGGTCGTGGCCTCGGCATGCGGATGAAGCTGGCCAACCTCCTTCGCCTCGGTGAGACCGCGCCCGACCGTCCGGATGTCTACACCTGGAACGCCGACGAGAACGAGCATATGCTCGCGATCAACATCGCCCTCGGCTTCGAGCCACGGGGCATCTCGGCGGAGTGGCAGCGCGACGTCGACGTCAACGGGTGACGGGCCGGCGGGGCATCCGGAGTCGCTGGCAGCGCGGGCACCGGTGCGACGATCGGTTCATGAACGCCTCGCGCACCATCGGAGTGCCGCATCGGGGGCAGGGCAAGCCGGCGCGGCCGTACGCGTTCAGCGAGTGCGCGAAGTACCCCGATGCGCCGTTGACGTTGACGTATTGGGCGTCGAAGCTCGTGCCGCCCTCGGCAAGGGCGCGCTCGAGTACCTCGCGCACCGCCGCAAGGAGCTCACGCGCACGTCGCCGAGGGATCGACGACGCCGGCCGCTCGCCGTGCAGGCGCGCGGCCCACAGCGACTCGTCGGCGTAGATATTGCCGATTCCGCTGACGACGCCCTGGTCGAGGAGCACCCGCTTCACGGCCGACGCCCGCCGGGCGAGGTCGGTGAGGAAGACGTCGTCGTTGAAGGCGGGGTCGAGGGGGTCGCGCGCGATGTGCGCCACCTGCGACGGAATGACCCGCGCCCACGCCCCGGTGACGCCGCCCGAGTAGCCGGCAATCGCGCCGTCGGGAGTCGGCACGAGCCGATCCACGGCGAGGGAGCCGAACGTGCGCTGGTCGACGAAGTCGACGCGCAACTCACCGTGATCGGGGTGCTCGAGATGGATCCGGATCCGCGCGTGGCGGTCGTCGCCCGGGTGGTCGGGCGTTCGCAGCAGCAGCTGCCCGCTCATGCCGAGGTGCCCGACGATCGCGTGCTCGGCGCTGAGCGGCAGCCAGAGGAACTTGCCCCTGCGAACCGCCGCCTCGATACGGGCACCGGTCACGAGCGTCTCGAAGTCGCCGGATGCCGCGTGGTGCCGGGTCAGGGCACGAGCGTCGAGCACGTCGACCGCGATGACGCGCGCGCCCGTGACCGCGGGTGCGAGCCCCGCCCGCACGACCTCGACTTCGGGCAGTTCGGGCACGTCAGGCCGGGTTCAGCCTGGTCCACGCGTCGAGCGCAGCGGCCATCTCGGCCTGCTTCTTGCTCGACCCCTCGCCAGAGGCCTGCACGAGATCGCCGACCGACACCGTGGCGATGAAGTGCTTGTTGTGATCGGGTCCGCTCTCGGTGACGGTGTAGACGGGCGCGGGCGTGCCGCGGCGCGCCGCGATCTCCTGCAGGCTCGTCTTCGGGTCCATCGCGGCGCCGAAGCGCTCGGGGTCGCTGAGGAGCGGCGCGACGAGCCGCAGCACGAAGGCCGTGGCCGCATCGCCGCCGGCGTCGAGGTAGACCGCGCCGATGATCGCCTCGACGGTGTCGGCGATGATCGACGGCTTGTCTGCGCCGCCCGTCAGCGTCTCGCCGCGTCCGAGCCGGATGTACTTGCCGAGCCCGATCGACCGGCCCACCTCGGCGAGCGCGGCACTGGAGACGAGGCTGGCCCGGCGCTTCGCGAGCTCGCCCTCATCGAGATCGGGGTGGTCGCGGAAGAGCTTGACCGTGACGGCCTGCCCCAGAATCGAGTCGCCGAGGAACTCGAGGCGCTCGTTGGTGGGGATGCCGCCGTTCTCGTACGCGAACGACCGGTGCGTGAGCGCGAGCAGCAGCAGGGCCGGATCGATCTGGACCTGCAGCGTCAGCTGCAGTTCGGCCAGTGCTCGTTCCTCCTGAGCGGTGAGCTCAGCGCCCCGGTGCTCGGTTCGCGCCACGACCGGTCGATTGCGAGGTTCGGTCCGACTAGACGTCGGCGACCTTGCGGCCCTTGTACTCGAGGAACAGCGGGGTGCCCGCCGAGTCTTCGACGACCTTCGCGCGGTGCGGGAGGCTGTAGGTGACCTTGCCATTCTCGACCGTCTTGACGAGCGTGGGGACCTCGGCCTTCCACTGCGAACGACGCATGTGGGTTCGTGCGCGTGACTTCTTGCGCTTCGGAACAGCCATGTCTATCTCTCTCTCTGCTGGTCGGCGCGGGATGCGTGATCCGTGCCTTGGTCTTCGGAAGCCTGGAACCCCGCGAGCGCAGACCATCTCGGGTCACTGTGGTGCTCAGGGGTGACGAGTTCCGGATGATCGGCCAGTCGGAGCCCGGTCTCTGGGTCGAGACCCGGGCAATCCGGCCGGCACACCGGCTGGAACGGCAGTGACAACACCACCGCATCTCGGATGAGCGATTCAAGATCCACGTGGTCGTCTTGAACCTCATACTCGAAAGCTTCTCCAGAATGATACGCGAAAAGCTCTTGGAACTCGACTTGGATGGGCAGCGCGATATCGATGAGGCATCGGCCGCACTCGCCCTCGGCCACGGCGTCGACCTCTGCCGTCACGAGGATTCCCTCGTGCACGGACTCCAGCCGCACGTCGACGTCGATCTCGGAGGACTCCTTCACCGAGACGAGGCCCTCGCCCATCGGCTCGGCCACGGCGATCGCGAGGCGCTCTTCACGCATCTCGCCCGGACGGTTCACGAGGTCGCGCACGTTCACACGGAACGGCGAATGCTGGGTGGCCACGATCGACGATTCTACGCCCCGGCGGCCGTGCGATCGCCGAGCGCCCTGCGCATCCCGTCGAACAGCGACTGCGGAAGGAGGAACGCCCGGGTGCGCTCCGCGGTGGTCGCGTCGTCACCGAGCGCCACACGCGCGACCGACAGATCGTCGACGAGGTGGGCGACGGATGCCGCGGGCAGCGGCGTCTCGTCGGTGGGGCCGTACCGCTCCCGCTCCACGGCGTCGCGCAGCCGCACGACCGCTGCACGCACGCGAGCATCGTCGAACGCGTCGCGCTCCCCGATGCGTTCTGCGAACGTACGGGGCGTCTCGGTGCCATCGCCACCGACCCCGAGGTCGCGCGCCGTCGCCGTGAGCTCGTCCCACGCGGCATCAGCGGACCGTTCACCCCTGCGGATCCTGCGCAGGCGGGTACGTCGCTGGCCGACCCGCATCGCGGCGGGCACGAGCAACAGGGCCGCCACGAGCAGTGCGAGCACCCCGCCCCGCAGCCACCACTGGCCCGCGATGGCGAGCGGGTCGCCTGCGTCGCCCGCCAGCCCGCGGTTGGGATCGAGGTCGGGGCGACCGGTCGCGCCCGGTGTCGCCGCACCCTGGCTCGGGATCGACGGCGCCTGTTCCTCCCCCGCACCGGGGCGGGAGTAGCCGGGCACCGAGCCGCGGCCCGGTGTGGGCTCGAACGGAACCCAGCCGACGCCCTCGAAGTAGAGCTCTGGCCACGAGTGCAGGTCGTGCGAATCGACCTCGATGCGCTGCATGCCATTGATGCGCTCATCGGATGGCGTTCCCTGCGTATAACCGATCGAGATGCGGGCGGGAATCCCGACAGATCGAGCGAGCACGGCCATCGTCGACGCGAAGTGCACGCAGTAGCCGGCCTTCGACTCGAGGAACTTCGCGATGACGTCGAATCCACCACCGTCGTAGCCGTCGGTCACCGGCGCCTCGGTCGAATAGTCGAACTCGGAGCCGCGAAGATACGCCTGGATCGCGACCGCCGCGTCGTAGGGCGACGCCATCCCGGCGGTGACCGATGAGGCCGTCTCTGCGATGATTCCCGGCAGTTCGTCGGGCAGTTCGAGGAACGTCGCCAGGTCACCCGACGGCGAGCGGTCTGCGCCCCTGAGCTGCTGCGGCGTCGGCTCGACATCGAGGCGCGTCACCCGGTAGCGCTGCCCGGTCGTGTCGGTGTCGACGCTGCGGACGGTGAGTGAGCTGTCGTCCCAGAACCATGACCCCCGCAGGCCATCGATGCTCGCCGTGGGGTACGGGACCGGCAGCCACGTCGTGCGGACGTCATCCACGATGACTTCGATCGGATGCTCAGAGGTCGCGACCTCGTCGGAGAGCCCGTCAGGGCGCGGCATCGCGTCGACAGTGTTGTCGCCGTCGACGGCACGGTCGGTCGCCGACCACACCTCGCCTTCGAACCGGTCGAGCGTGAGGAGCGTGAAGTAGGGCCGGTCGCCGTCGCGAGCGAGGTAGTGGAACGCAGGCCGGGGATCGGGACGGCGCAGGTCGCGACCGAGGTCGATGAAGGGGCTCACGCCGCGTGCGAACAGGTTGCCCTGCGACGGGGAGCCGAGGAGGAGGCTCGTCGAGACACTCGGAGTGGATGCTGCGAGCACGGATGCCGCGAGCAGGCCGACCGCGGCGAGGCCGAGCGAAGCACCGAGCGTCGAGACGATCGGCACCCGTTTCGGCGCGATCACCGTCGCAGCCTGGTCGCCCTCGTCGCCGACGTCGAGTCCCGCTCGCCGCCGCACGCGCACGTCGACCCGGAGCAACAGCAGGTACGCGGCCGCGGAGAGTACGAGCGTCGGCAGTTCGGCGCCCGCTTCGATGATGAAGCCCGGGATGAGGATCGGCACCAGGGCGGGCGCGGCGGCGAGCGCGGGCATGCGCGCGGTCTGCACGAGGGTGTCGGTGACCACTGCGAGGATGCCCACGCCGAGTGCGAGCGCGAATGTCAGCGGCGGCACGGGAATCGCCGGTACCGACTGTTGCTCGATGGTGCGTTGGGCGCCGGTGAGGAGCTGGTCGAACGTGTCGAAGGTGCCGGCCGTCGGCACCACGAGGGCGATGCTCGTCGTCCCGCCGAACAGGAGGGTGAGCAGGAGCAGCACGACGGCCAGCTCGAGCACCGGCACGAGCGACGGCGGAGTGCGGATCGCGCGCAGGCCGAACCCGGCGAACATGGTGCCTGCCGCCATGAAGGCGCACAGCCACCACCAGCCGCTGCCCGAGATGAGCGGCCCGAGCGCCATCGTGGCGACCACGAGGAATACGAACGACGTGGCAGTCAGCGCGAGACGCTGGGCGCGCGAGAGAGGCACGGGATCAGGACGCATCGACCGCCTCTTCCGCGGTCCCCCGGGCGTCAGGTCGAGCCGTCGCCGCGATGCCCGACCAGGCGTCGGCGATGCCGGCAGATCGTCGCACTGGGATGATTCGCCAGTCGGCCTCCTCGAGTAGGTCGAGCACCACCTGGGAGACCCGGTCGGTGACGAACGCCACCGCCGGCTCGAACAACGGTCGCAGCGCGACGAGATTGCCCGCATCGCGCTCGCTCGGGTCGACGAGCACGGCGATACCGGGCGCGCGGGCCTCGCGGGCGCGAGCACTGGCATCGGGCGCATCGGAAGTGGCCGTCGCATCCGCGACCCCGCTTGGTCCGTCGAGCCGGGCGAGGTCCTCGAGGAACGCGTGGTCACCGCCCGGCATCCGGTAGCCCCCGTCGAACGCGGCACCGGGGCTCACCCCGTGTTCGGGGTCGGCCACTTGGGTGCACCGCAGCCTGAACCCGCGCTCGAGCAGGTGCACCCCGAGCGACGCGGCGATCTCGACGCCGAGCTCGTAGCCGAAGTGAGCGTCGTCGTGCTCGCGTCGGAGTGCCGACCCGCGGACGCGGCCCGAGAGCGTCGTGTCGAGGAGGATGCGCGCCTCGGGGTCGCCCCGCTGCTCCTCCTCGCGAACCATGAGCTCGCCTCGGCGCGCAGTCGCCGCCCAGTTCACCCTCCGCAGCGGGTCGCCGTAGCGATATTCGCGGGCGATGAGCTCGTCGGAGTTCGGATGGGTCCTCCGCTGCAGTCCATGCACGACGCCGTCGATCGACGCCGCGCTGCCCAGGGCGGCATCGATCGGGGTCACCCGGGGAGTCACCACCACGTCGTGACCCGAGCCGACCTCGCGATCGACGCGAGCGAGGCCGAACGGGTCCGCGATGGTGACGCGAAGCGGCCCGACCGGGTACACGCCGCGACGCGGCATCCGGAGCCGGTACTCGAGTCGTACCGTGTCGTCGCCCGACGGCAGCACGCCCTCGTACGGACCGATGGCGGGGAGGATCGACTCGGGCGGACTCACGAATCCGTCTGGCATCGTGTCACGCCAGTGCGCGCCGTCGAACGTGCGACGGCCGCGATTCTTCACCACGAGCGACACGCGTGTCCAGCCGCCGGCGGAGAGGACCGGCGGCATGAAGGCGCGGGTGACCGCGAGCCGAGGCGTGCGAGCGACGACGAAGACGGCAGCGGCCAGGGGCATCGCGATACCGACGAAGGCGAGCAGCAGGATGTCGCGCAGATCGAACCACAGCGAGACCGCGAGGAGGAGCACGCCGACGACCATGAGCGCCCCGCCCCGCCTGGTCAGTCGCGGCCAGGCCGAGATGCGAGCGACACGCGGGCGGGGCATGGTTCAGTTCCTTCGCGCACTGCCGACCGGGACCGGCGTCTCCCCCACGATACGGCGCACGATGGCGTCGATGAGCGGCCCGCTGTCGCGGTCGTGCGCGCCGACCGCGCGGCTGGTCGGCACGAGCCGGTGCGCGAACACCGGCACGGCCAGCGCGTCGACATCGTCTGGCAGCACGAAGTCGCGGCCGTGCATGGCCGCGTGCGCCTTCGCCGCCCGGATCAGCTGAAGCGTGGCACGGGGGCTCGCGCCCAACCTGAGCTGCCGGTCGTCGCGAGTGGCACGCGCGAGCTCGACGGCGTACTCCTTCACCGGCTGCGACGTGAACACGTGCGCCACGGCCGCGATCATTCCCTGCAGCTGGGCGAGCGACACCACGGCACCGAGCCGGTCGAGCGGGCTCGAGGTCTCGCGCGTCGAGAGCATGGCGAGTTCGTCGGGTGCCGACGGGTATCCCATCGACACCCGCGCCATGAAGCGATCGCGCTGCGCCTCGGGCAGCGGGTAGGTGCCCTCCATCTCGACGGGATTCTGAGTTGCGACGACGGTGAAGGGCTGCTCGAGCACGTACGTCGTGCCGTCGGCCGTGACCTGTCGTTCCTCCATGCACTCGAGGAGCGCAGACTGCGTCTTGGGGCTCGCCCTGTTGATCTCGTCGCCAATGACGATGTTCGCGAAGACGGGGCCACGCTTGAACTCGAAGCGGCGGCTCGCCTGGTCGAAGACCGAGACACCGGTGACATCGCTCGGCAGCAGGTCGGGAGTGAACTGGATCCGGCTGACCGAGCTGTCGACCGACCTGGCGAGTGCCTTGGCGAGCATCGTCTTGCCGACCCCAGGCACATCCTCGATGAGCAGATGGCCCTCGGCGAGCAGCACGGTGAGCGCCGCCGTGACGGCATCGCGCTTTCCGGCGATGACCGTTTCGACGTTCTGCACGATCTCTGCGGCGCGCGACCCGACCTCGTCGATGCCCATCGACCCGGCCCGGGCCTCTGGCTCACCGACGCCTTCGACGGTGACCGCAGTCTCACTCATGGCGTCATCGCCGCCTGGAGGTAGTCGGCCACGACGAGCGGCACGTACGGAGAGACGTCGCCGCCGAGGGCGGCAACCTGCCTGACCAGCGAGCTCGAGACGTGGGCGTTCTGCGGATCGGTGAGAAGGAACACCGTCTCGACGCCCGCGAGATGCCGGTTCACGATCGCCATCGGCGTCTCATACGAGATGTCGAGTTGCGAGCGGATGCCCTTCACGAGCACCGATGCCCCGACATCCGTGCAGTAGTCGACGAGGAGCCCCATGCTCCAGGACGCCACGACGATGCGACCCTCGATGCCCGCATCGGCGACGGAACGCTCGATCAGCGACACGCGCTGCGCGATGGGGAGCAGCGCGGACTTGTCGGGGTTGTGCACGACGACCACGTGCACCTCGTCGTAGAGCCCGGCAGCCCGCGCGATCACATCGATGTGACCGAGCGTGACGGGGTCGAACGAGCCTGGGACGACGGCGATCCGCTGCATACGCTCCAGCGTACTGCCCGCGCGGGACGGCTGGAGAGCTCCCCGAGAGTCTCAGCCCTTGCTCAGGAACCCGCTGGTCTCGGCGTCGAGGCGTCGACGCACCTCGGCGGCGAGCGCACGGTGGTGCTCGAGACCGGGGTCATCGGCGAGCACGCCTGCGGCGACCTCGCGTGCGTCGGCGATCAGGTCACCGTCGCGCACGACCCTGAGCAGCTTCAGCGACGACCGCCCGCCGGATTGCACGGCGCCGAGCACGTCGCCCTCCTGACGCAGCTCGAGGTCGACGCGCGCGAGCTCGAAGCCGTCGAGGGTGGAGGCGACCGCCTCGACCCGTTCCAGGCCCAGCGACCCCGGCTCGGCGGCGGTCACGAGCAGGCACAGCCCGGGTACCGATCCCCGACCGACCCGCCCGCGCAGCTGATGCAGCTGAGAGACGCCGAACCGATCGGCGTCGACGACCGCCATGACGCTTGCGTTGGGCACGTCGACGCCGACCTCGATGACCGTCGTCGCCACGAGGACGTCGAGCTCACCGGCTGCGAACGCGCGCATCGCGGCATCCTTCTCGTCGGAACTCATGCGCCCGTGCAGCGGCGCCACCCGCTTGTCGGCGAACCGCGGGTGCGCACGCAGTTCGGCCAGCACCGAGGCGACGGATGCCGCGGCCGCGCCATTGTCGGCACCGGCCCGGTCGCCCTTCTCACTGCCCTTCTCGCCCTTCTCGCCCTTCTCGCCGTTCTGACCGCCGACTGCCACCGCCGTCGACTCACCGTCGTCTTCGGCCACGCGCGGCTCGATCGCCGGGCAGACGACGAATCCCTGCCTGCCCTGCTCGATCTCCTCGGCGAGCCGTTCCCACACCCGCGGCCGCCAGCCGGGACGGATGGCCAGCGGCACGACCTGCGTCGTGATGCCCGCGCGACCGGCAGGAAGCTCCCTGATGGTGGACACGTCGAGGTCGCCGAACACCGTCATCGCCACGGTGCGCGGAATCGGCGTGGCCGTGAGCACGAGTACGTGCGGCGGGTGCTGCCCCTTCAGGCGCAGCGCCTCTCGCTGCTCGACCCCGAACCGGTGCTGCTCATCGACGACGACGAGTCCGAGGTCGGCGAACGACACGGTGTCGGAGATGAGTGCGTGGGTGCCGATGACGATGCGGGCCTGCCCGGCTGCGGCGCGCAGGAGCGCCTTGCGACGCTCGGCCGCCGGCAACTGCCCGGTGATGAGCGTTGGCATGACCGCAGCGCCGAGATCGGGGCCGAGCATGCTGGCGATCGATCGCAGGTGCTGTGCCGCGAGCACCTCGGTCGGTGCGAGCAGTGCGGATTGCCCGCCCGAGTCGGCGACGGCGAGCATCGCGCGCAGGGCGACGACGGTCTTGCCCGAGCCCACCTCGCCCTGCACGAGCCGGTTCATCGGCACCGCATGTTCGAGGTCGGCCGAGATCTCGGCGCCGACCGTCGTCTGGTCGTCTGTGAGCGAGAACGGAAGCGACGCGTCGAAGCGCTCGAGCAGCCCGCCCGCCGACGGACGGCGCGCCGTCGTCGTGTGCGCCCGCAACTGCGCGCGCCGTTCGAGCAACGCCGTCTGCAGCACGAACGCCTCGAGGAACCGGAGGGTGCGGCGTGCCGCCTTCCAGTCCGACTCGACCTCTGGGCGGTGCACCTTCTCGAGCGCATCGCGCTGTGTCAGGAGTGAACGCCCATCACGCGCCGCGGTGGGTACGGGATCGTCGACAGGGCCCAGCCCGTCGAGGAGCAACGCAACGGACTTCGCCAACTGCCAGCTTGCGAGCGTGCTCGTGGCGGGATAGATGGGAATGGGAGCTTCGGCCCACCGTTTCGCTGCGGCGTCGCCCACCGTCACCGCCGCGTCGTCGTCGAACAGCTCGTAATCGGGGTGCGCCAATTGGCGATTGCCCTTGTAGTCACCGACCTTGCCGGCGAAGATGCCCCGGCGCCCCGGCCGGAGCTCGTGCTCTCGCCACGCCTGGTTGAAGAATGTCAGCGTCAGGATGCCGGTGCCGTCCGAGATCTTCGCCTCGACGATCGACCCGCGCCGCTGACGCATCGGCCGCACTCGCACCTCGAGTACCTCCGCGACGATCGTGACGTTCTCGTCGAGCGGGAGGCTCGCGAGCGCCGTCAGCTCGCCGCGAAGCGCATAGCGCCGCGGATAGTGCGCCAGCATCTCGCCGACCGTGCGGTATCCGAACGCGCGCTCGACGGCCTGGGCGGTGCGCCCGCCGAGCGCGCCCGTGAGGCGCGTGTCGAGGGTGAACCGGCCGGCGCCCGCGGCATCCGTTGCGGTCATGCGTCGATCGTAGGCTCCGCCCCCGTCAGCGCAGCGAGTTCCTCCTGCACGAAGGGGTCGTCGGGCCGGGCCCTGGCGAGCTCACGCTGCACGTCGAGGGCTTCTTCGGTGCGGCCGAGCGTACGCAGGCATCGGCCCACCGACCAGCGCGCCACGTGCTGTTGTTCGGTCGTGCCGTAGCGGTCGGCGGCCTCGACGGCCTGCGCGAATTCGGCGAGCGCCGCCTCGGGTCGTCCTCCGTCGTGCAGGGTCCAGCCGAGGTTGTTGTGCAGGGCGACGCCCCACCGCAGGACCCGAGGGTCACGGGACCCGGCGAGCACCTCGAATCCCTCTGTCGCCCACTCCTCCTCGTGACCCGCGTCGTTCAGGGCCAGCATGTGCAGCGCGTCGAGCACGAGGAAGGGTGACCCGGCCGACGCCGCCTCACGTGCGCCCCGGGTGAGCTCGACCAGGGCGTCCGCCCTGCGGTCGGCATCTGCGGCGAGGATGCGGCCGCGCTCGATCGAGACTCTCGCTCGCACCTCGGCGGCAGCACGTGCGACGTCACGTTCGGCATCGTCGGGCGCAGCCCCGTCGGCCGCCGCGGCATCCAGCACCTCGAACGCCTCGGCCCATCTCGCCTGGATGCCGAGCGCCCGCGCCAGCTGCGTCGCCATCACGGCGCGCACATGCCCGGTGTGCTCATCATCGTCGGCTGCCTCGCGGAACCGTTCCTCACTGGCTGCGGGGTCACTGAAGTCCCACAGCCGGTCGATCATCTGCTGTTCGTCCCCTCGGTGTCTGGACGGTTCGGCGGGCAGTCGGTCTGTCGAGTCATCCACCCTTCAATCATGGCAGCGCGAGGGGCGCCGTCGCGCGGGCATGACAGGCCGCGCAACGCTCGCTAGGCTGCCCAGAGCATGACGCGCATCATCGCCGGCGCCGCCGGGTCTCTCAGCATCGCGGTGCCGCGCTCCGGCACCAGGCCGACGAGCGACCGGGTACGCGAGGCGATCTTCTCCGCCCTCGAGGCCCGCGATGCGATCGACGGCTCGGCTGTGCTCGACCTCTACGCGGGTTCGGGCGCGCTCGGGCTCGAGGCGGCGAGCCGGGGCGCCGCAGAGGTGGTGCTCGTCGAGCGGGCCAAGCCGGCCGCGGAGGTCTGCCGCAGGAACGCCGACGCCGTCAGCCGGGCGCTGCGAGGCCGGCCGGGCCAAGTGCGGATCCGAGTGGCGATGCGTTCGGTCTCCGGGTACCTCGAGACGGCGGTCGGCACCTTCGACCTGGTCTTCATCGATCCGCCGTATGAGCTCGACGAAGGTGCGCTGGCCCGTGATCTCGCGCTGCTCACGCCGCTCCTCTCGCCGGGCGCGGTCGTCGTCGTCGAGCGCAGTTCCCGATCGCCCGAGCCCGCCTGGCCGGCCGGCATCGAGCCCGAGCGGCGCCGAGACTACGGCGAGACCACGCTCTGGTGGGCAGCGGCTCAGCCGGAACGGCCGTCCCAGCCCGAGTAGGGGTCCCAGCCGTCCGCACCCGCGATCGCGCCGTCGACGAGCACTTCGCCCGGCGCCGCGACGACCCGCCCGATGAGCTCGAACGGCTCGGGAAGGCGCGTTGCCCGCGGGAACGTCGCGAGCAGGCCGTGGTCTTC
>JALYWB010000153.1 GCA_030852935.1 Actinomycetota bacterium
TCGATGCCGCGAGCCTGAGGTCGGACATCCCCGACTTCCGCCCCGGCGACACCGTCAAGGTGCACGTCAACATCATCGAAGGCACGCGTTCGCGTATCCAGGTCTTCCAGGGCGTCGTCATCGGCCGTCAGGGCGAAGGCGTGCGCGAGACCTTCACGGTACGCAAGGTCAGCTTCCAGGTCGGCGTCGAGCGCAAGTTCCCGGTGCACTCACCCGTGATCGATCACATCGAGGTCGTCACCCGCGGTGACGTGCGTCGCGCGAAGCTCTACTACCTGCGTAAGCTCCGCGGCAAGAAGGCGAAGATCAAGGAGAAGCGCGAGAGCTGATCCGCCTTGCATCCGCCCGCGCGTCGCGGGTGGCCGGCATGATCCACGAGCTCCCCACCCCTAGACTGGGTGGGGAGCTCGGGCGGTTAAATGACAGATGAAACACTCACTTCGCGATCGGATCGCGCGGTGACTTCGGCGGCCCGCAGGCGGCGCAGCACGCTTCTGTTCCTGCGCGACCTGCTCGTGATCTTCGTGGTCGCGGTGCTCGTCTCGTTCCTCATCAAGACGTTCCTCATCCGGTCGTTCTTCATCCCGTCGCAGTCGATGGAGCAGACCCTCGTCCAAGACGATCGCATCATCGTGAACCAGCTCGTTCCCGAGCTCACCCCCATCGAGCATGGCGACGTCGTCGTCTTCAAAGACCCCGGAGGATGGCTTCCGGCGCGCGTCGAAACCCCGCAGCCGCCGCTCGTCGCCGCGGTCGACTGGTTCCTCGCGTTCGTCGGACTCTCTGCACCCGATTCGAACGACCACCTCGTCAAGCGGGTGATCGGGCTGCCCGGTGACCATGTGGTCTGCTGCAATGCGCTCGGCCAGATGAGCGTGAACGGCGTGCCGCTCGACGAGCCGTACGTGGTGCTTCCACCGGGCGAGACGAAGGTCTCCCGCGACGATTTCGAGACGGTGGTTCCCGACGACTCGCTCTGGGTCATGGGCGACAACCGCTACAACTCGAAGGACTCCCGCTACAACGGCGAGACGCCGCTCGAGGGGTTCGTGCCCATCGAGAACGTCGTCGGTCGCGCGTTCGTCGTGAGCTGGCCGGTCTCAAACTGGGCGTGGCTCGGCAACTATCCCGACGTCTTCGAGGGCGTCGATGAGGGAGCCGGCTGATCGTGTCTCCCGTCCCCGTCCCGAACCTGAAGATCGAGCGCGAGCTGTTCGACAGCGGCGCGCCACTCGTGCTGGCCTGCGATGAGGTGGGCCGCGGCGCGTTGGCCGGGCCGGTGAGCGTCGGCCTCGTCGTCATCGACACCGCGGTGCGACGCATGCCGGCCGGCCTCCGCGACTCCAAGCTCATGACCGAGCCGCGGCGCGAGGCGATGGCACCTCGAGCCGCCTCGTGGGTGCGAGCATGGGCGGTGGGTGAGGCATCCGCCGCCGAGATCGACGAACTCGGCATCATGGCCTGCCTCGGACTCGCTGGAGCGCGCGCCTTCGCGGCGTTGACGGTCGCCGAGGAGGCGATCGACGGTGTCCCGCTCATCCTCGACGGCAACTACGACTGGCTCAGCCCGTCGATCGAGCACCGGGTGCAGGTGCGCACCCGCATCAAGGCCGATCGCGACTGCGCGTCGGTGGCCGCGGCATCCGTCATCGCCAAGGTGCACCGCGACGGCGGCATGCGACGTGCGCACGACGACCTGCCGGTCTACGCCTGGAATGAGAACAAGGGCTACTCGAGCCCCGCGCACTTCGCCGCGCTCGACGAGCACGGACCGAGCGGCCTGCACCGCACCACCTGGCTGCACGAGCGCTCCGCCGAGGCGCCGACGCTGTTCGAGCTCGGCGTAGGATGAGTGCGATGGATGAGGACGAGTTCGAAGACTACGACCGCGAGGTCGAGCTGGCCCTGTACCGCGAGTACCGCGACATCGTGTCGCAGTTCCAATACGTGGTAGAGACCGAGCGCCGCTTCTACCTCGCGAACGAGGTGGAACTCGTTCGTCGCGACACCGAGCACGACTTCTACTTCGAGCTGACCATGAAAGACGTCTGGGTCTGGGATGTGTACCGGGCCGACCGGTTCGTGAAGTCGGTGCGTGTGCTGACCTTCAAGGACGTGAACGTCGAAGAGCTCGCCACGCGCGAGTTCGAACTGCCGAAGGAACTCGCACTCGACGAGTGACTCGCCCGCGCTCTGGCCTGTGGAGAACGGGTTCCTGACGGATCATCCGAGACCGCGATCGTCGCCGTGCCGCGTCCGCCACGCTGATGGCGGAGGTGGTGCGAATGGCCCACAATGCGGAACTCGGTCGGCACGGCGAACAGCTCGCGGTCGACCACCTCGAGGCTCGGGGCATGCGGGTCCTCGACCGCAATTGGCGATGCCGGCTCGGTGAGATCGACATCGTTGCGCGCGACGGGGCCGACACGGTCTTCGTCGAGGTGAAGACCCGAACGACGCAGGACTTCGGCCACCCGTTCGAGTCCATCACGCCGATCAAGCTCGCCCGGCTGCGCCGGCTCGCGGTCGCCTGGTGCGAGGCGACGGATGCCGCGGTGGCACGCATCCGCATCGACGCCGTCGCCGTGCTCGCACCGACCGAGTCGCCGGCCCTCATCGAGCACCTCGAGGGGATCAGCTGATGTCGGTCGCGCGCACCCGTTCAGTTGCCCTGCTCGGCCTCACCGGCTCGATGGTCGAGGTCGAGGCCGACCTCTCGTCGCAACTGCCCGGCTTCGTGATCATCGGCCTGCCTGACGCTGCGCTCGGCGAGGCGCGCGAGCGCGTGCGGTCGGCCGCCGTGAACGCCGGCTGCCCGCTGCCGCAGCGCAAGCTCACGGTGAACCTGTCGCCGGCGGCGCTGCCCAAGCACGGGTCGGGATTCGACCTGGCGATCGCACTGGCATGCCTCGCTGCGTCAGGCGAGATCTCGGTCGAGTCCATCGACCGGGTCGTGCACCTCGGCGAACTCGGTCTCGACGGCCGGCTCCGACCCGTCGACGGCATCCTGCCGGCGGTGCTCGCCGCAGTGCGGGCCGGGCACGACACCGTGATGGTTCCTCAGGCGAACGCCGCTGAGGCTGCGCTCGTGCCCGGTATCGAGGTCATCGGCGTCGCCTCGCTCCTCGATGCGGCGATCCGGCATGGCGGCCGATTCGAGCCTCGGTCGGTCGAGCCGGTGAAATCGGTCGCGCGACCCGATGCGGGCGAGCCCGCGGTCGCCGGTGATCTCTCCGAGGTCGCCGGCAACGAAGACGGTATCGAAGCTCTCGTGACGGCGGCTGCCGGGGGACATCACCTGTCGTTCCTCGGTCCCCCCGGGGCGGGCAAGACCATGCTCGCATCACGTCTGCCCGGAATCCTGCCTGATCTCGATCCGGCAGCGGCGCTGGAGGTCTCCTCCATCCGATCGCTCTCGGGGCGACAGCTCGGGTCGGCGCTCACGCAGCGCCCGCCGTTCGAGGCACCGCATCACACCGCGAGCGCCGCGGCGATCGTGGGCGGCGGCAGCCGTGTCATCCGGCCCGGGGCGGCCGTGCGCGCGTCGCACGGCGTGCTCTTCCTCGACGAGGCTCCAGAGTTCGCCTCGTCGGTGCTCGATGTGTTGCGGCAGCCCCTCGAGTCGGGCACGATCAACATCCACCGCGCGAACGCCGTCGCCTCCTTCCCCGCCAAGTTCCAGCTCGTCATCGCAGCGAATCCGTGCCCCTGCGGAAACCACGGAGTGCGGGGCGCCGAGTGCACCTGCACGCCGATCCTCCGCCGGCGCTACCTCGGTCGCATCTCGGGGCCGTTGCTCGACCGCATCGACCTGCAGGTGCAGGTTCCCCGCATCACGACGGCGCAGTTGCGGATGGCACACGAGAAGCCACGGCTCTCGACGGCCGAGGCACGTGCGCGCGTGATCGAGGCCCGCGCCGTGGCACGGGAACGCCTGCGGGGCACCCCGTGGCGCACGAACGCCGAGATGCCGGGGCCCTGGCTGCGCGGTGCCGGTGGCTTGCACCCCGGCGGTCGCGCCACCGTCGAACTCGACCGCGCGCTCGAGCAGGGCCGGGTCACCATGCGTGGATACGACCGGGTGCTGAAGACCTCGTGGACCCTCGCCGACCTCGACGGCGCCGCAGCGCCGCACGCCGGCCATGTGGGCCGAGCGCTCTTCCTCAAGAACGGGATCCCATCATGAACCTGGTCGAGCGCTCGGTCGATCGGTGGCGCGGCGAGTTCGGCGCGGTACGCAGCCGGCCCGATACCGCCGACGGCGTCGGTCTCGACGAGCCGGACGCTTCCCTCCTCGACTCGTTCGCGCGGGCCATGCTCGGGCTGGTCACCGAGCCGGGCGACGGTGTCATGGGTCGCGCGATCGCGGCGATCGGCGCCGCCCGCATGGCCGAGGCGCTCGTGGCGCGTCGATCCGCCGAACACCTCGCCGAGATCGTGACGGAGACGGGTGATGGGCTCGACGCACGAGAGGCCGCGAAGGGGCTGGAACGCTGGCTGCCACGCCTCGACCAAGCCGCCTTCGCGCGCTCGCTCACCCAGGCCGCCCGGGTCGGTGCCCGGTTCCTCGTTCCAGACGATCCCGGCTGGCCGCGAGCCGTCGATGAGCTCGGCGTCCACGCGCCCATCGGGCTCTGGGTGCGCGGCCGCATCGGCGCCCTTCCGGCGTCGGCCCGCTCCATCGCGCTCGTCGGTGCTCGTGCGGCCACCGGCTATGGCGAGCACGTCGCAGGGGAGTCGTCCGCCGGGCTCGTCGACCGTGGCTTCACGATCGTCTCGGGCGGCGCCTATGGCATCGACGGCATGTCGCATCGGGCCGCGCTTGCAAGCGGCGGAACGACGGTGGCGCTTCTGGCGGGAGGCGTCGATCGGTTCTATCCACTCGGTCACGAGTCGTTGCTCTCTCGCATCGTCGAGACCGGAGCGGTGGTCTCCGAGCTGCCATGCGGGTCCGCTCCCACGAAATGGAGGTTCCTGCAACGCAATCGGTTGATCGCCGCCGTCAGCGACGCCACCGTCGTGCTCGAGGCCGGGCTTCGGTCGGGCTCGCTGAACACCGCCGGTCACGCCGCCACGCTCGGCCGACCGCTCGGTGCGGTGCCCGGGCCGGTGACGAGTCCGGCGTCGGCGGGGTGTCATCGCCTGCTCCGCGAGTTCGATGCCGTCTGCGTGGTCGACGCCGACCAGATGGCCGAGTTGGCCGGTGGTGGCGGGCCGGTTCGGTGTGGCCGAGGCGCCGCAGCCGCCGCGGCCGACGATGGTTCCGATCGGGGCACCGCAGGTTCGGCGGGTGACGGCGTGGGCAATGCTGCGGGCGAAGCCGCACCGGAGGTGGTTCGGGTCCTCGACGCCCTGAGCACGCGAAGTCCTCGGCTGATTGCCGACGTGGCGCGTCGCGCGGGGATGAGCGTGCCCGAGGTGATGGGCGTGCTCGGTCCGCTCGAACTGAACGGCGTCGCGCTCCGGCGTTCCGACGGGTGGTTGCGTCGTCGCTCGCGCTGATCGCCCGACCGAAGCCGCAGTCGTGGCGGGGATCGGTGGAAGCTGATCCGCCGCGCGGACGCGGCCACCTCCCTGCGTCCGACGTCAGCCATAGGCTGGCCCCGCGAGGAGGTTCCGATGGAGGCGTTGCGGCTCGGCAGGTATCCGGCGGCGAGGTGGGTGATCGCCCACGTGAGCGATACGCACCTGCTTGAAGGCGGTGCACCCCTCGGCGGCGTCGCCGATACCGTGGGCGCGCTCGAGCGCACGGCCGCGCAGCTCGCCCGGCTCGGCGATCGGCTCGATGCGATCGTCGTCACCGGCGACGTCACCGACCTCGGCGAGCCCGAGGCCTACCGGCGCGTCAGAGAGGTGCTCGAGCCGCTCGCAGCGGCGAGCGGAGCCGAACTGTTCTGGGTGATGGGAAACCACGACGAGCGAGCCGCGTTCCGCGCCGAACTGCTCGACGAACCGCCGAGCGATGAACCGGTGCACGGCATCGCCGAGGTTCGCGGCCTTCGCATCGTCGCCCTCGACACGAGCGTTCCCGGCTACCACCACGGCGCACTCGACGCCGAGTCCCTGACCTGGCTCGAGAGGGTGCTCGCCGAGCCGGCCGCCGAGGGCACGATCCTCGCGATGCATCACGCGCCCATCGCGACACCACTCTCGCTCATGGACGTGCTCGAGCTGCAGGGACAAGACGAATTGGCCGAGGTCGTGCGCGGCAGCGACGTGCGAATGATCCTCGGGGGGCACCTGCACTACGCCACCAACGGCATGTTCGCGGGGATCCCGGTTTCGGTCGCCGGGGCGACCGCCTACACGATGGATCTCTCGGCACGTCCGGGTGAACTGCTCGGCATCGACGGCGGCCGATCATTCACGCTGCTGCACGTCTTCGACGACTCCGTCATCACTTCGGTCGTGCCGGTCGGGCCGTTTCCCGCCGTCACGAGCTTCGGGGAAGAGTTCCTCGCCGAAGTTGCCGGCCTCTCGCCCGAGGAGCGGCTCGAGCGGTTCTCACGCAAGCAGCCGCCGAGAGCATGATCCGGCGGATCGAGCGGCGCGCGGGCCGCGCGCTGCGCGCGTGGGCATTCGAGCGGGCAGGCTGATGACGTGAACCTCGATCAGCTGATCGACGACTACCTCGTGCACGTGCGCACCGAGCGCGGGTACTCCGAGCACACCGTCGCGGCCTACCGGTCCGACCTCGTCGACCTGGTCGACTTCGCGAGCCGGCGACGTGTCGACGGTGTGGACGCGCTCGATCTCGCGCTCCTCCGCGACTGGCTGTGGGAGGCCACCGAGCGTGGGCTCGCACGTACGAGCATCGCGAGACGCGCGGCGTCCGCTCGTGGATGGACCGCTTGGCTGCACCGCCGCAAGTTGATCGCGGCCGATCCGGGCGCACGGCTCAAGGCGCCGCGCGCCCAACGCACCCTGCCACGTGTCGTCACGCAACAGGCGCTCGGGGTTGCGCTCGCCGCCCTCGGTGATCGCGCAGCGGGCGACGATCCGGTGGCGGTTCGCGATGCTGCCGTCGCCGAACTGCTCTACGCGTCAGCGTTGCGCGTCTCCGAGCTCGTGGGGCTCGACCTGCCCGATGTCGACCGTCGTCGACGCACGGTGCGAGTCACGGGCAAGGGCGCGAAGGAACGCGTTGTGCCGTACGGAGCACCCGCCGCCCGCGCGCTCGACCGGTATCTCGACGTCGCGCGCCCCGCGATCGCCGCGGCGGCGGCGACGAGCGGTGCCGTCGCGGCATCCGTCAGTCCTGCGGTGTTCCTGGGCGTGCGCGGCGCCCGCCTGGGCGTTCGCAGCGTGCACCGCCAGATCGCC
This sequence comes from Actinomycetota bacterium, assembly GCA_030852935.1. Lineage (GTDB taxonomy): Bacteria > Actinomycetota > Actinomycetes > Actinomycetales > Microbacteriaceae > Agromyces. The sequence continues at coordinate 7,324 of JALYWB010000153.1, forward strand.
GCACTGCTCTCATCGATTCCGGGGGCGGGGCCCAGCGGTCCGCACGCGCTTCGCCACAGCGCCGCCACGCACCTTCTCGACGGGGGCGCCGACCTGCGCGCGGTGCAGGAGTTCCTCGGGCATGCGAGCCTGGGCACCACGCAGATCTACACGCACGTCTCAGCCGAGCGTCTGAAGCAGAGCTATCGCACGGCGCACCCGCGCGCGTGATCACCCGGTCAGTGAAGTGGCAGCAGCACCGCTCTGGGCAGGCCGCCGAGGAAGAGGTACGGCGACACGTACTCGCCGTTGATCCTGACCCCGAAGTGCACGCACTCGGCGGCACAGTGCCCACCCGATGCGACGATGCCGATCAGGTCGCCCGCGGCGATGGGCGTGCCCTGTTCCACCAGCGCATCGACCGGTTCGATGGCGCTGATCACCCCGCCGCCGTGGTCGACCGCCACGATGCCCCTGTCGACCACCCGACCGGCGAAGCTCACCACACCGGCCGCCGGCGCGATGACCCGCGTGTCCCGGTCGACCGCCATGTCGACGCCGCGGTGGCCGGCTGAATACGGAGTCGGTGGCGCACGAAAAGGCGACACGACGCGAATCGGTGCCGGGATCGGCCACAACCACTGCTCGATGAGTTCGGTCGACTCGGACTGACTCGTGTTCCCGACGAGACCCGCCTCGAACACCCGCGCGGAGGCCGGTGGAATGGCCACGAACGCGGCGCACACGGTCGAGAGCGCGACGGATGCCGCGATCGGCCCGAACGCGTGTCTGCGACGCGCTCGAGGCGGCCGGGGACGAGGCAGATCGGTGGATACGGCGGGGCTCATGTTCCGATGTTCGACGGCCTCGCGGCATCCGTCACCGAATGTCACCGATCGGGGAAGTTCGGCCGACCTCGCCGGGTTGGGGAGGGGCAGTGCCGGTGATAGAGTGTCGAGAGCACCTCGGCCTGCCGGGGTGACTACGCGTGCCGATTCGGCCGACGACTCCATTCAGTCCCACTCCTCGGAGCGGGCGGAGCCGTGCCGGGCACCAGGGCTTCCGGCCGCCGGCCGGGGCGACAACTGAGAACAAAGGAGTACGGCCATGGCCGTCGTCACCATTCGCCAGCTGCTCGACAGCGGCGTGCACTTCGGGCACCAGACCCGCCGTTGGAATCCGAAGATGAAGCGCTTCATCTTCACCGAGCGTTCCGGCATCTACATCATCGACCTGCAGCAGTCGCTCGCCTACATCGACAAGGCCTACGACTTCGTCAAGGTGACGGTCGCCCACGGCGGCACCATCCTCTTCGTCGGCACCAAGAAGCAGGCGCAGGAGTCGATCGCCGAGCAGGCCACCCGCGTGGGCCAGCCCTACGTCAACCAGCGCTGGCTCGGCGGCCTCCTCACCAACTTCGCGACGGTCTCCAAGCGCCTCGCGCGGATGAAGGAGCTCGAGGAGCTCGACTTCGAGGGCACCACGAGCGGCTTCACCAAGAAGGAGCTCCTCATCAAGAAGCGCGAGCTCGACAAGCTGCACAAGTCGCTCGGCGGCATCCGCAACCTGTCGAAGACGCCGTCGGCCCTCTGG
>JALYWB010000154.1 GCA_030852935.1 Actinomycetota bacterium
GAACGCTGCCGATCCACGCCGCGTTCAGCGCCAGCGATGCGGCGATCCAGTAGCCGACCCTGCGGTGCACCGGACGGGCGCCCTGGCCGGGGAGCAGCTGCCACACCGTGTACGCGGCCAGGCCGAGATAGATCACCGACCAGATCGAGAACGCCGGACCACCCGGGGCGATCAGCGTCGCGTCGGCCGAGAGTGCGCCGCCCGCGGCATCCGCGATCTGCGTGCCCCCGAACGCACCGGAACCGATCAGCGCACCCGCGATCGCGGCGACCGCCGTGACGAGGACCACGACCTGTCGAACGCGATCGGCCGCTCGGATCGCACGGTCGTCGTTGGAGGAGGCGGAGGCGGTTGCGGACACGCGGGCTCCCTTCACGGAGACGGAGAAGTCAGTTCATCGTAGGGTGATCGGCGCGGGAGTGAGCGATCCCTCGCGCACCCGGCTCAGTCGCCCTTGCCGTTCTCGCTCTTGCCGTTCTCGCTCTTGCCGTTCTCGCCCTTCTTGCCGTTCTCGCCCTTGCCGTTCTCGCCCTTATCGTTCTCGCCCTTCGTGTCGTCGTCGCCCGTGTCGTCGCCGCGCTGACCGCCGTCTCCCTGGTCCTGCTGTTGCTGCAGTTCCGCGATCTGCTGCTGCAGTCGAGCCTGCTCGTCACGAAGTCGCTGCTGCTCCGCGGCATCCGCAGCGGCAGCGATCGCGGTCTCGAGATCCTGGCGCACCAGCTCGATCGCGACTCGTACCGCGTCGAACCGTTCCTCGCTGATCCTCCCGTTGGTCCGCGCCTCAGCGGCCTCTGCCGCCGCGACGTCGAGCGCCTCGAGCGCCGCCTGGAAGTCACCCGCTGCGCTCGCGGACGCGACCGTCACGACATGCTCGCGCAGGCTGTTCTTCGTGGCCGCATCTTCGCCCGCGGCACACGAGGCCAGCGCGAGGGCCGCGATCACGGCGACGGCGGCCGACCATCGTCGGGGGTGCATGACGGAGGTGCTCACGCGTGCAATGCTAGGCACGCAAAGTCGGCCGGCGCACCGGCTTGACCCCGGGCTCAAGCGGCCATATGCCGTGAGGCGGGGCAATAACACCAGCTACCATCCCTCGGGCCTCGAGCACCGATACGACGTCGCGGCGACCCGTCGCCGCAAGCGCGATCCTGATCGCGAGATCCGCGGCCTCTGAGCCCGAGTTCACCAGGAACACGGTGTCGAGCGGGTGCGTGCCGCCGACGAGCCGGAACGACCTCGGGATCAGAACGGAACGCTCAGGTTGAGCTCGACCGCACCGGAGTCGTCGAGGTGCGCGGCCACGAGCCCGTATCCGTCGGCGTAGTACTCGATCCGGAGGCCGCCGACGGGGAAGCGGCCGACAACGGTGCATGCGCTGCGCGACGGACCGGAGGGCATGAGCACGACCAGGCAGAGGTCGCCGCCGTCGACCGTGCGCGCAAGGAATGCGGTGGGTCCGTCGGTACGGGACGCCAGCAACCCCACCGACTCGGGATCCATCGGAGGATCGAGACGCGCCACGCGAGCCGCCTCGTCGGCCGTCGGCAGCCGCCCCATCAGCGGGAGCAGGTCGGTCGACTCGATCGGCATCCCATCCACCACCGGCGCGGTTCCCCCGGCGCCCGAGGATCTCGAATCTCCCGAGGCCGCGGTCGACGTCGAGGATGACGTCGACGTGGACTCGCCGAGAACGCGTTGCCCGATGCCCCAACCGATTGCTCCGCCGACCACCGCCCCGATCGATGCGGCGACGAGTGCCGACTGGAGTATCACCGCCGCGCGTCGCGGCCACTGCGCGACCGATTCGCCCATCGCGGGCGCTGCGGGTGAAGTTGTCCCCGCGGCATCCGGCGGATCGAATCCGGTGAGATCGCTACCGCTGACGCCACCGGAATCCGGCCGCGCGCCGCCCGCCGGGCCCGCACGAAGCGCCTCGAGTTCGGCGACCGCTCGCTCGCGTTCCGCGTCGGTCGCATCAGCGCCGTAGGCGATGCGCTGCAGCACACGGATGCGGCTCTCCACGGAGTCCACGCGGCCCCCTTCATCGCACTCGGGGACAGCTTGCAACACCGTCGGGGCGACGGCAAGGGTGAACGCGACGACTGGTGGTTCGGCGTGAACGGATGCCCCGACCGCCTGTCAGTCGGGCGTGACGCTCGTCACGTCGTGCGGCGCACCGACCAATTTCGACTCGGGCGAGCCACGCTGCCGGAGGTAGATCGAGAGGGCGATCATGCTGCCGACGGCGAGGAACTCGGACTGCCAGTTCTGCAGCGTGCGGTTCCAGAAGTCGGCGGAGACGAGATAGTCGCCCCACGTGATGAGGGCCTGCTCGTGGTCGATCTGCTCGGCGTTGAACACCACGACCCCAGCGATGGACTGCGCGAGCCACGACAGGATGAAGATCGCCCCCATCACGATCAGCAGTGAGTTCGAGAAGATCGAGTGACGCCAGCCGGTGACCTTCGCCCATTTCGGCGAATCCTCTTCGGCGTGCTCATGCACCAATTGCGTCTCATCGGAGTCGAGCCCCTCGTCGCCCGGCTTCTTCGACTCGGGTGAGCCCTTCTGCACGAGCCAGATGGTGGCGAAGATGAACAGGAAGAACTGCAGGTACTCCGACTGCCAGTTCTCTGCGACATCCACGACGAATTCCGACGACGTCACGAACTCGCCCCAGCCGACCGGTGATGACCCGTGTGCGACCTGCTCCTCGTTGAACACCTGCAGTCCGGCGATGGACTGCCCGGCGAGAGCGAGGACGAAGATCACTCCGAAGGCGATGCTCAATGCGTGCTGACGAATGCGCATTCCGATCACCGCCCCAACAGCCCGATGGTGAGCATGTACACGAGCCCGACGGCGATGACGGCGAGCCACGACGTGAATACGACTCTCATGGCCCGAACGTACCGACGTGGCCTCCGGTGCTGTCAAGCCATGTCGGGTGGCGCCGGTTGCGGCCTATACTCGCAGTTTCATCTACGCCCGGATGCCGCGGGTGGCGCCGTTCCGTCAGTTGCGTCAGGCCGTTCGCGGGAACCGGTTGACAGCGAGTGTGACGACGACGCGGAGGCATCCGCCCGCCGACCTGTCAAGGGGAGGCGCCACCGCGGCCCGCGTGCGACGCTGGGCCGCATGGACACCCAGGACGAACCGATCGAAGAGGGACACGACGAGGCGACCACGGCCCAGAAGGTCGCGGGCATCGCCCAGCAGATGCGCGCCGACGCCGACGCCGGCGCGGTCGACGAGCTGCGCAGCATGGCGCGGCAGCGACTCCAGGAGGCGGGCCTGCCAGCGGATGACGCGACGATCGAGTCGGTCATCTCGGGCGCCCGGGGCGCCTAGAAGCAGCCATCTCCGACCGGCTCCGCTTCGCTTCGCTTCGACAGGCTCAGCGAACCTTCCGTTCCGTCAGCGCTTCGCGCGCGCCCACTCCACCAAGCGGTCGGCCGGCCAGGTCGTGATGATGCGGTCTGCGGGTACTCCGTTCGCCTCGGCACGTGCGGCACCCAGGTCGAGGAACGAGAAGTGCCCGGGCGCGTGGGCATCGGTGTCGATGCTGAAGAGGCATCCCGCCTCGAGCGCGAGCTGGATGAGCTCGTCCGGCGGATCCTGCCGCTCGGGGCGCGAATTGATCTCGACCGCGACATCGTGCTCGGCGCACGCGGCGAACACCGCCTTCGCGTCGAACGTCGACTGCGGACGCGTGCCACGTGACCCCTCGACGAGCCGGCCCGTGCAGTGCCCGAGCACGTTCATCCGCGGCGTCTGGATCGCGCGCAGCATCCGCTCGGTCATCTCGCGCGACTCCATGCGCAGCTTGGAATGCACGCTCGCGACGACGATATCGAGGCGAGCAAGCATCTCGGGGGTCTGGTCGAGCGTGCCATCGAGCAGGATGTCGGTCTCGATGCCAGAGAGCAACCGGATGCCGCTGCCCCCGAGTTCGGTCACGGCGTTCAACTCGTCGAGCACCTCGAGTTGTTGCTCGAGGCGCTCGGCGCTGAGTCCATTCGCGATCGTGAGATTCGGCGAGTGGTCGGAGATCACGAGGTACTCGAGGCCGACGAGCTGCGCGGCCCGCGCCATCGTGATGATCGGCGTCGTGCCGTCGGACCACTCGGTGTGGCTGTGCAGGTCACCCTTGAGCTTCGCGCGAAGTCCGTCACCCGCTGCCGCGACCGCCGGGCCGCTGCGCTCGCGCAGTTCCGCGAGGTAGGCAGGCACCTGACCGGCGACCGCCTCGGCGATGATCGTATACGTGGTCGCGCCGATACCGGCGGTGCGTTTCAGCCGGCCGTCTCGCACGCGCTCGGCGAGTTCGCCGGCCGTGTACTCGCCGATGACGTCGGCCGCCCGGCGGAATGCCTTCGACTTGAACTTGGAGGCGCGATCGCGCTCGAGCAGGAACGCGATCTCCTCGAGCGCAGCAACCGGGTCCATCTGCCCATTGTGGCGGGCGCAGCGGCATCCGTCACTGGGGGTGTTCTCCTGGCGGGCCGGCGAGCACGGTCGGGATGTACTCGAGCAGTTGCAGGCGTCCGTCGAACAGGCGACTGTCGACCAGTTCGAGCGTCACATCGGGATATCCATCGTAGATGCGATCTTGGCCGGTCGCCCCGGTGATCACCGGGAACAGCACGACGCGGAACCGATCCACCAGGCCTGCCTCGAGCAGTGACCGGCACAGTGCGAGACTGCCCAGTGTTCGCAGCGGCAGGTCTTCATCGCGCTTCATCGCGCGCACCGCCTCGATCGGATCGCCGCTGATCAGTCGGGTATTCGGCCACGCCAGTGGCTCTTCGAGCGTCGAGGAGAACACCACCTTCGGCATCGCCGCCAGTTCGGCCATGCCGGCCTCGTCGGGATACTCCGCTGCCAGCCCGGACATGAGCCGATACGTGTTGCCTCCCATCAGCACCGGGTTGTTGCGTTCGGGAGTGGTGGCCAACCACTCGAGATATTCGGGCCCTTCCATCCCCCAGTACCCGGGCCAGCCTTCCGCAGCGCCGTAGCCGTCGAGGGACGTGATGAAGTCGACTGTGAGGGCGGGCATCGCATGATCCTCTCGTAGGTTGAACAACCTTGTTCCAGTTCGACTATAACTCGAACATATGTGTTTGACAACGCGTCGATGGGGCCGGATGCCGCTACAGCTCCACCACGGTCATACCCGAGCCTGCGCCGCCGGCCTTGCCCATCGCGGCGAGCGCCTTCGGCACCTCGTCGAGGCCGATGCGACGGCCGACCAGCTCGATCGGCCGGAAATCCCCCGACGCCACCGCGCCGAGCATCGACGGATACTCGTGCGCCGCCATGCCGTGGCTGCCCATGATCTCGAGCTCGCCCGCGATCACCGCGTCCATCGGCATCGCGGCGAGCGCGTTGTCGCCGAACATGAGGCCGACCTGCACGTGCCGGCCGCGCTTCTTCAGACTCTTCACGGAGGCGAACGAGGTCTCGGTGCTGCCGAACGCGTCGACCGAGACATCCACCCCGCCACCGGATGCCGCGATGATGCGTTCGGCCGCACCCTCGCCGCCGCGCACCGGAACCGCGCCGAGCTTCTCAGCCGCGGCGAGCGCGGCATCCGAGACGTCGACCCCGTAGACCTTCACCCCGGCAGCGACGGCGATCATGATCGCCGAGAGGCCGACACCGCCGCATCCGTGCACCGCGATCTGCTCTCCGGAAGCGAGGCGACTGCGCGACACGATCGCGCGGTAGGCGGTGGCGAAGCGGCATCCGAGCGATGCGGCCTCGACGAAGCCGATCGACTCGGGCAGGCGGATGAGGTTGAGCTCTGCCTCGTCGATCGCGACGAGTTCGGCGAACGAGCCCCAGTGCGTGAAGCCCGGCTGCGACTGGTGGTCGCAGACCTGCTCGTTGCCCGACGCGCACTCCGCGCATCGCCCGCACGCGCAGATGAACGGCGCGGTGACGCGGTCGCCGATGCGCCACCCACCCGCTCCTTGAGCCCAGTCTCCCGTTCCCTGAGCCCAGTCCCCCGTTCCCTGAGCCCCGTCCCCCGTTCCCTGAGCCCCGCCTCCCGCTCCCTGAGACCCGCCTCCCGCTCCCTGAGTCCCGTCGAAGGGCGCGACCTCCGACCCGAGCTGCGCGATCTCGCCGGCGAACTCGTGCCCCGGCACGTGCGGCAGCGAGATGGTGTCGTCGTGGCCCATCCAGCCGTGCCAGTCGCTTCGGCAGAGGCCCGTGGCGCGCACCCTGATCACGGCGCCGCGCGGCGGGCACTCGGGCTCGGGTACGTCTGCCAGTCGGGGCGTCTTGCCGAAGGCGTCGAAGAGCACGGCGCGCACAGGGGTCCTCCGGTTCGGGTCGGCCCCTCGTCGAGTTCAGGGCAGCGGATGTCGCGGCGGCCATGGCGCCCGACGCAACACGTCGCCCGCGACATCCGCGAGCCTACCGGGCCGTGCGGTCGTTGCCGTGAACGCCGATGTAGGAACATCTGGGCGACACGCCGGGTGGCGGGCGGGACTTCCTGCAGTAGTGGTGTGGGCAGGCGCCGACGCCCGGCACCGAGCATGGCGCCGCCCAACCATGAGCCGGATTGTGTAACAATATTCGAGTGCGGTTCGTGGTGGCAGTACTCCTCGCCTCGGTGTGCTTCGGCACCACCGGCACTGCACAGGCGCTCGGTCCAGACGCGAGTGCCGCGTCAGTGGG
>JALYWB010000163.1 GCA_030852935.1 Actinomycetota bacterium
TCCATCGTCGAGTTCATGCGCATCATCGGACCGCTCACGGATCCTCGTGCCCATGGCGGCGACCCGGCCGACGCGTTCCACGTCATCGCGCCGTCGATGCCCGGGTTCGGATTCTCGGGGCCGACACACGAGACCGGATGGAACATGTCGCGCATCGCTCGCGCATGGGCCGAACTGATGCGCCGGCTCGGCTACGAGCGGTACGGGGCTCAGGGCGGCGACACCGGATCGGTGATCTCGCCGCTGCTCGGGCGTTTCGACGCCGAGCATGTGGTGGGTGTGCACGTGAACGGCAGTCTGGGCTTTCCGTCGGGAGACCCTGAGGAGTTCGCACGCATGACCGAGACCGAGCAGGCTCGGCTCGCTGCGCTGCAGCAGCAGATGGAGGAGGGCGCGGGGTACGCGGTCATCCAGTCGACACGGCCGCAGACCGTGGGCGTCGGACTCTCGGACTCGCCCGCCGCACAGCTCGCCTGGATCGTGGAGAAGTTCAAGGAGTGGACGGACCCTGCCGCCGACCTGCCGGAGGACGCCGTGGATCGCGACGTGATGCTCACCAACGTCAGCGTCTACTGGCTCACGGGCACGGCGACATCGTCAGCGCGGCTCTACCGCGAGGGACGGGCGAGCTGGGGGCAGCAGGCGACGCGATCGGAAGTGCCCTCGGGAGTGGCGGTGTTCCCCGGCGATTTCGGGATCCGGACGATCGCCGAGCGTGACGACAACGTCGTGCACTGGTCGGAGTTCGATCGCGGCGGACACTTCGCGGCCATGGAGGTTCCCGACTTGCTGGTCGGTGACGTGCGCACGTTCTTCCGCGGCCTGCGTTGACGGCCACTCGAGCACGGTACCGGTTGGTACCGTGCTCGAGCAGAAAACCGCCCTGCCCGTCGGCGCCGGACTCAGCCGCGAAGCGCAAGCACGAACGGAAGTACCTCGGAGGCGCCGGCCTGGCGCAGGGCGCGAGCGGCGACGGTCAGCGTCCAGCGACTGTCGGCGAGGTCGTCGACGAGCAAGACGCCGCCGTTCGGTAGGTCGAGGTCGTCGGCGCTGAACCGTTCCCAGAGTCCCGCAAGGCGGAACGCGCTGTTGCCGCCGGGGTCACCGGCTGGTCCGCCGTGTTCGAACGTGAGGGCGCCGAGGTAGGGGAGGCGGCCGACCTCGGCGAGGCTGCGCGCAAGCGAGTCGACGAGCAGCGGGCGCGACCGCGACGGCATCGCCACGACCGCGATGGGTCGTTCTGCCCAGCCCCATTCAGCGAGCACGCGCACGCAGGCGGCGACGAGCTGTGGCGTGACCGGGCCGTCGCCGGTGCCGGGTGCGAACAGCTCGCGGAGCGTGCCACCCCAGCCGAGGTCGGTGAGTCGGGCGAGTGCGCGTCCCTCTGACGCGCGTTCGTCGGTGGCGATTCGGCCCTTCACAGGCACGCCGAGCTGGCCGGCACCCGTGGGCCACATCGCGCGCGGCTCGACCGGCACGCCGACGCGGTCGAGGGACGCCGCCGCGGACTCGGTCGCCGACGGCTCGACCTCGCCGGGATACCAGGCACCTGCGCAGTTGTCGCAGCGCCCGCAGGGTGCCGCAGTCTCGTCGTCGAGTGACCGCTGGAGAAAGGCCATGCGGCATCCGTCGGTCTGCTCGTACTCGATCATGTGCTGCTGCTCGGCTTCGCGCTCAGCGGCGATGCGCTCGTACCGCTCGGCGTCGTAGGCCCACGGTTCGCCGGTGGCGACCCAGCCGCCCTGCACGCGGCGCACCGCGCCGTCGACATCGAGCACCTTCAGGAGCAGCTCGAGTGGCGTGCGGCGGATGTCGACGAGTGCCTCGAGGGCGGGCGTCGAGGTCGGCGTCTCGGAGAGGGCGGCGATGACGCGCTCGGCGCGATCCTGGTCGGGCATCGAGGCGGTGGCGAAGTAGTGCCAGATCGCGCGGTCTTCGGTGCCGGGCAGTAGCAGTACATCGGCGGTCTCGGTCGCGCGGCCCGCACGGCCGACCTGCTGGTAGTAGGCCACTGGGGATGACGGCGCCCCGAGGTGCAGCACGAACCCGAGGTCGGGCTTGTCGAAGCCCATGCCGAGCGCACTCGTCGCAACGAGCGCCTTGACCTCGTTGCGCTTCAGCATGCCCTCGGATTCGGCACGCTCGTCGGGGTCGGTCTGCCCGGTGTAGGCGCGCACATTGTGCCCGCGCTCGCGCAGGAGGCGCGCCGTGTCGTTCGCCGCGGCGACCGTGAGCGTGTAGATGATGCCCGATCCGGTCAGGTCGGCGAGGTGGCTGAGCAGCCAGGCGAGCCGGGTCGTCGAGTCGGGAAGTCGCAGCACGCCGAGGCGCAGCGACGTGCGGGCGAGCGGTCCGCGGATCGTGACGACAGGCGCATCGTCGCCGCCGTGTGCAGCGTCGACCGCATCGGGAGCGGCAGTGCCGAGTTGCTCGGCGACATCCGCCACGACCCGGCTGTTCGCTGTCGCCGTCGTGGCCAGCACCGGCACCCCGGTGGGCATCCGCGAGATGAGTTCGCGCAGGCGCCGGTAGTCGGGCCGGAAGTCGTGGCCCCAGTCGCTGATGCAATGCGCCTCGTCGACGACGAGCATGCCGATGCGTTGCACGAGCGCCGGCAACTGCTGCTCACGGAACGACGGGTTGTTCAGCCGCTCGGGTGACACGAGCAGCACGTCGACCTCGTCGCGATCGAGCCGCTGCAGCACGTCGCGCCACTCGTGTGGGTTCGTCGAGTTGATGGCCACCGCACGCACGCCCGCTCGTTCGGCCGCGGCGATCTGGTCGCGCATCAGGGCGAGCAGTGGTGACACCAGCACGGTGGGCCCTGCGCCGCGCCGACGCAGCAGCAGTGTCGCGACGAAGTACACGGCCGACTTGCCCCAGCCCGTGCGCTGCACGACGAGCGCGCGGCGACGCCCGTCGACGAGCGCCTCGATCGCCTCGAACTGCCCGTCGTGGAACTCGGCGTCGGGCCGGCCCACGAGTTCGCGCAGGGCGTCGAGCGCTGCAGCGCGGGTGTCGGTGGAGGAGGTGGCGGCCGCGGTGCCCTGAGCCTGTCGTGGGGTCATGCGTCAACTCTTGCCGATGCTGCTGACAACCGTCTGCCCGCGGCTGGGTGCGGGCATCTCGATACGCGCCCCGGCCCCTGAGCTGGGCCCACGGCGGCCGGTTCCGGCGCGTCGCGAAGCGACGTGACGGCCGTGTCGCTGGGGAGCGAAGGGTGTCGGGCGCTACTCGACGACCGGTGGAACTCAGTCGCCGCGCCGGATGAACCGCGCAACGAGCTCGCCGATCAGCACTGCCGTGGCGGCCGGCCCGCGCGACGGGGCATCCGGAAGCATGGATGTGTCCGCGACGCGCAGGCCAGGTACGCCGTAGATGCGGCCGAACCCGTCGACGACGGCGAAGGGATCGTCTGCCGCGCCCATCGGTGCACTGCCGCAGAGGTGGATTGCGGTTCCCAGGTGCGCGAGCATCCACGCGTCGAGGTCATCGTCATCGTCGAGGATCGCGTCGTCGAGCTCGGTGAGGCGCTCGAACAGCTCGGCGAACGCCCGCGATCGCAGCAACGCGACGGCGGTGCGGAGTCCGAGTCGCATGCGCGCCCGATCGCGCGGCGTCGACAGGTAGTGGTAGTCGATGCGCGGTCGCGCCATCGGGTCGGCCGACTCGAGCGTGATGGATCCGCGTGCCTCCTCGCCCTGCAGCCCCACGAGCAACGTGAGGTCTCTGCCGTGCGCCACCTGCTGCCCCACCCGGCGAAGTGAGACACCGCGCATGGCCTTGGTGGTGCCGACAGGATGCCGCAACGCTGACTTCGTACCACCGGCGACCCCGCCGGCCGAGCCCATGAGCAGGTGGTTCATCGTCGTGACGCATGCCAGGATTTCGAGATCGCCGCCCGAGTCGCCGCCTGCCGAGTCGAAGTTGAGCACGGTCGGGAAGGTCTCAGGTTCGGCAGTGTCGACGACGTCGGCGCGCGAGCGCCAGCCGACCGACAGTTCGGGATGATCGCTGAACGCTCGGCCGACGCCCGCGGCATCCCGAACGACCGCCACGCCGTGCTCGCTCAGGTGCGCCTCTGGCCCGACACCCGAGACGAGCAATACATGCGGCGTGCCGATGCCGCCGGCGCACAGCACGACCTCATCAGCCTCAATGACGCGCGTACCACCGCCACCGCCATCGGCGACCTCGACGCCGACCGCACGCGCGTCGTCGAATACGACGCGCAGCACGCGGCATCCGCCGATCACCTCGAGATTCGGCCGGTCGCGCACCGGGTTCAGGTAGGCGATGCCCGTGTTGATCCGCATGCCGTCGACCACGTTCTGCGGCACGGGTCCGACGCCCGGCGGGCCGGGCGCGTTCTTGTCGGGCTCCTCGGTGAAGCCGAGCTCGAGCGCTGCGGCATGGAACGCCCGGGCCACGGGGTTCTGCTGCGACGCTCGTCGCACGGGCATCGGGCCGGCGTCGCCGTGGAACGGCCCGGCCCCGAGGTCGAGGTCGCGTTCGAGTTCGCGCAGCACGGGCAGCACGCGTTCGTAGTTCCAGTCGGAGCCCGCGGCATCCGCCCACCGTGCGAAGTCCTCCGGCCGGGCGCGCACGAAATACCCGCCATTGATGGTCGATGAACCGCCGATGATGCGTCCGCGCGCGATCGTGTACGGCAGGTCGGGTGCGAGGTGGCCGAGGTACGACCAGTTCGCCGGATGCCCCGGCATCGCGCCCTGCACCGTCGAGGCGTCGAGCAGCTCGCGCGGGAACTCCTCGCGAGTACGAGGCACGGGCCCGGCCTCGAGTACGACGACCCGGTGGTCTGGGTCCTCGCTGAGCCGCGCCGCGAGCGCCGCGCCGGCGGCGCCTGCGCCCACGACCACGGTGCTGCGGTTCACTCGTGGATGTCCCGATGCGCCTGCACGACCTGGGTGTCGATGCGCTCGTCGATCAACCGCAACGCCTCGTCCAGCAGGTCGGGCAGGCGTGAGTCGCGGTCGTCCAGCCATTGTTCGTAGGCTGCGTGGCAGACCCCGAGGCAGGTCCAGGCCATGGTCTGCGGAATGAGATCGTGCTCCGGCAGCTCGAGCCGGCGTGCCACGTGCTCGGCCACCACCTGCCGCCACGACGCGTAGCGCAGGGTGGAGTGCGCAATCAGGCTGGGCACGTGCAGCAGCAGGTCCATGCGTCGACGGTGGTAGGGCCACTCCGACTCGGGTACCCGATTGAACTCCACGATCGCGACCCGTAACTGCTCCATGAGCGGGATGTCATCTGGCATGGCGGCCAGGTGCGCCCGCATGCGATCCAGCAGCATGTCGAACTCGCCCCACGGCAGGTCGTTCTTCGACGGGAAGTAGCGGAAGAAGGTGCGCCGGCCGATGCCCGCCTCGCGCACGATGTCGTCGATGGTCGTCTGGTCGAAGCCTCGGTCCATGAAGAGCCGCAGGGCGGTGTGACTGAGTTCGGCGTGCGTCGTCGACGGCGCACGACCGAGTCTGGGTCGTGCGATCGCATCATCGCCGGGAAGCGCCACAGGTGCAACCCCCTTCCAAACGGCACCCAGTGCCATTAGTATGGTCCTCATCACCGGAGATCGCCAACGGCGGCGATCACGCATGAGGAGCATCCCATGAGTCGAAGTGAACAGCTCGTCGCACCGCAGAGTGACGTCGAGGCCAAGATTGATGCAGAGACAGTGATCGAGACCGACTCCCTGGTCGAAGAGGTCTCCATCGACGGCATGTGCGGCGTCTACTGATGTGACGCCATGACCCCCATCGATCCCGAGTCCGCCTGGCGGCTCCATCCCCAAGTGTCCGTGAGACCCGAGCCCTTCGGGGCACTGCTCTACCACTTCGGCACGCGAAAGCTCTCGTTCCTGAAGGATCGCACGCTGCTCACCGTCGTCGAGGGGCTCGCGGATGCCACGACCGCGCGTGCGGCGTGCGAAGCCGCCGGCGTCGCCGACGAGTACTTGCCGAGGTATCTCGGCGCGCTCGGCACCCTGGTCGAGTCGAAGATGATCGTGGAGCGTGCGGCATGACGACCCTGACTGCCCCGCCGCCCGCGTCGATGCGCCTCGTCGATCACTTCGAGCACGGGCTCGACGCACCGATCTGCCTGACATGGGAGCTCACCTACGCGTGCAATCTGTCGTGCGTGCATTGCCTGTCGAGTTCGGGTCGGCGTGATCCGCGCGAGCTCTCGACCGAGGAGTGCAAGGCGGTCATCGATGAGCTCGAGCGCATGCAGGTGTTCTACGTGAATATCGGCGGCGGTGAGCCGACCGTGCGCAGCGACTTCTGGGAGCTGCTCGACTACGCGACCGCGCACCACGTGGGCGTGAAGTTCTCGACGAACGGCATCAAGATCACGCCCGATGTCGCGGCGAAGCTCGCCGCGAACGACTATGTCGACGTGCAGATCTCGCTCGACGGCGCGACCGCAGAGGTCAACGACTTCGTGCGCGGGCCGCGCTCGTACGAGACCGCGCTGCGCGCCCTGCAGAACCTGTCGGATGCCGGGATGAAGAACTTCAAGATCTCGGTCGTGTGCACCCGGCAGAACATTCCGCAGCTCGACGAGTTCAAGGCGATCGCCGACCGGTACGGTGCGCAACTGCGCCTGACCCGCCTGCGGCCGTCGGGCCGGGGCGCGGATGTCTGGGACGAACTGCACCCCACCCAGGCGCAGCAGCGCGAGCTGTACGACTGGCTCGTCGCGCACGGCGAGGGTGTGCTCACCGGAGACTCGTTCTTCCACCTCTCCGCGTACGGGCAGGCGCTCCCGGGCCTGAACCTGTGCGGCGCGGGCCGGGTGGTGTGCCTGATAGACCCGATCGGCGACGTGTACGCGTGCCCGTTCGCGATCCACGAGGAGTTCCTCGCGGGCAATGTGCGCAGCGAGGGCGGCTTCAAGGCGGTCTGGCAGGAGTCCGAGCTGTTCCAACGGTTGCGCGAGCCGCAGTCGGGCGGGGCGTGCACGTCGTGCCAGTTCTTCGACACCTGCAAGGGCGGCTGCATGGCCGCGAAGTTCTTCACCGGGCTGCCGCTCGACGGGCCAGACCCCGAGTGCGTGCAGGGTTACGGCGAGGAGCTGCTCGCGCAGCGGTCGAACGACAAGCTGGAGATCCCGAAGCACGCGGGCGATCACTCGCACCGCACGACTCGGGCTCCGCGTTCGGGGATGGGGCCGGTGCAGGTCACCCTCTCCCGGCGCCGGGAAGACATCCAGGCACCGCCCGTCAGCGCGTGCGCTGAAGATCCGCTCGCCGGATTCGCCGCGGGATTCGCATCAGGGCGGGTGCCCGGTGCCCCTGCGGCATCCGAGGCATTTGACTTCGCAACGAAGGAATCAGGCGCCGACCGGCGCCAATAGGGAGGCACCAGCTCCGAACTCGCGTGAGACCCGACTCGCCGACCATCCCGCGACCGCGGCGACGACCGGCGTGTGCGTCTCGACCGAGCGCGATTCGGCGTGCCCGCAACGAGGGAAGGAAGAACATCATGGCTGGACGAGTAGAGGGCAAGGTCGCCTTCATCACCGGCGCCGCGCGTGGACAGGGCCGAGCCCATGCGCTGCGGCTCGCCGAAGAGGGCGCCGACATCATTGCGATCGACATCTCGGAGCAGGTCGAGGAGGTGCCGTACGCCACCGCCACGGCAGAGGACCTGCAGGAGACGGTGCGGCAGGTGGAGGCACTCGATCGCCGCATCGTGGCGGAGACCTGCGATGTGCGCGACTTCGAGAAGCTGAAGTCGGTCGTCGAGAAGGGCGTCGCCGAGCTCGGCCGCCTCGACATCGTGGCCGGCAACGCCGGAATCGACATCGTCGGGCCTTGGGACACGATCACCCCCGAGATCGTGCGGACGACCCTCGACATCAACCTGATCGGCGTCTGGAACACGGTGATGGCATCGCTGCCGCACATGCTCGAGGGCGGCCGTGGCGGCTCCATCATCCTCACGAGCTCAGCGAACGGGCTCAAGGCCGGCCCGTTCAACATCGCCTACAACATGTCGAAGTACGGCGTGACCGGCATGACGAAGTCCTTCGCGATGGAGCTCGCGAAGGACAACATCCGGGTCAACAGCGTGCACCCGGGCGGCGTGGACACACCGATGGCGAACGGGATCATGGGCGTCGAGGACAGTGGGTTCGCCAAGGGCCAGGAGGTGAACCCGAACCTCTTCGGGATGCTCACCCAGTGGATCCCCGGCATGATGCCCGCGCGCGAGATCTCGAATGCGGTGCTCTTCCTCGCCTCCGACGAGTCGGCCTGGGTCACCGGGCACGCTCTCGCCGTCGACGGCGGCATGACGCAGTACTGAGTCGTGCGCGGATGCCGCGAGGGCCGCGGCATCCGTCGACTCCAGGTCCAGAAGACAACGAACCAACGAAGGGAAAGAACCATTGGGTCGTCTCGAAGGCAAGGTCGCGTTCATCACCGGAGCCGCGCGCGGGCAGGGTCGCAGTCACGCGATCACGCTCGCAAAGGAGGGTGCAGACATCATCGCGGTGGATGTCGCAACGCAGGTTGAAACCGTTCCGTATCCGACCGCAACCGCGGAGGACTTGGCCGAGACCGTACGCCAGGTCGAAGCCCTCGATCGACGCATCGTCGCGGCAGAGGCCGACGTACGGGATCTCGACGCACTGACGGCTGTGGTCGAACGCGGCGTCGCGGAGCTCGGTCGGCTCGACATCGTGCTCGCGAACGCCGGCATCTCGACTCCAGCATCCACGCTCGAGATGAGTGAGGAGGTGTGGCAGACGATGATCGACATCAACCTCACTGGGGTCTGGAAGACCCTGAAGGCATCGGTCCCCCACATCATCGAGGGCGGACGCGGCGGATCGGTCGTCATCACGAGCTCGCTCGCGGCGATCTACGCCAACCCGAACACTGCCCACTACTCGGCCGCGAAAGCGGGCCTCGTCCTGCTGGCCAAGGTTCTCGCGAAAGAACTCGCACCGCAGTCGATCCGCGTGAACACGGTGCATCCGACGACGGTGGCGACGGACATGATCCTCAACGAGCCGACCTACAAGCTGTTCCGTCCCGACCTCGAGCACCCGACGCGAGCCGACTTCGAAGAGTCTGCCCGCACGCTGAACGCGCTCCCCATCGCAGCCATGGAGTCGATCGACATCTCGAACGCCGTTCTCTACCTCGTCTCCGACGATGGACGCTACGTCACGGGCACCACCCACGTCGTCGACGCAGGCGGCTCGCTGTAGCGGCATCCGGCCTCATCACACCAACAGACCGATCGAAAGGAAAGAACCAATGGGACGACTAGATGGAAAGGTCGCATTCATCACTGGCGTGGCGCGCGGGCAGGGACGCTCGCACGCTCTCCGGCTTGCGCAGGAGGGCGCCGACATCATCGGCGTCGACATCTGCGAGGCGGTGCCGACGAACGACATTCCGCCGGCGACTGAGGAGGACATGGCCGAGACGGTGCGCCAAGTCGAGGCGCTCGATCGGCGGATCATCGCGACGAAGGCGGACGTGCGTGACTTCGAGGCCGTGAAGGCCGCGGTCGACGCGGGCGTCGCTGAACTCGGCCGCCTCGACATCGTCGCGGCCAATGCGGGTATCGCCGGCACGCCGGCAAAGGCAGAGGATCTTCCGGATCTCGACTGGGAGACGATGGTCGATATCAACCTGACCGGCGTCTGGCGCAGTTGCAAGGCGGCGATCCCGCACCTCCGCGCCGCGGGCGGCGGTGCGATCGTTATCACGAGCTCGACCGCCGGCCTCGGCGCCTACGCGAACCTCGCCCACTACGTGTCGGCGAAGCACGGTGTCGTCGGGCTGATGCGCGCGCTCGCGCTGGAACTCGCACCCGACATGATCCGGGTGAACTCCGTGCATCCGACGACCGTCGATACGGACATGATCCAGAACGACACGATCTACGCGCTGTTCGCACCCGACCTCGAACCCAAGCAGCGCACCCGGGAGGCGATCGCCGAGCGGTTCAAGACCTTGAACGCGCTACCGATTCCGTGGGTCGAGGCTGTGGACATCTCCAATGCCGTGCTGTTCCTCGCCTCAGATGAGGGACGGTACATCACCGGAGTACCGCTGCCCGTCGACGCGGGCCAGCTCATCAAGTAGGCCGGGGATATGACGTGACTGACACCACTCGAGCGGATGCCGCGCCCGGCGAGCTCGCGGCCAACCGCGAACGCATCGCCGGCCACATCGTCGGCCGCGAACGCGAGCTGGAGCTCACACTCGCGGCCGTGGCGGCAGGGCGCGACATCCTGCTCGAGGGGCCGCCGGGCACGAGCAAGACCACGATGCTCACGGCGATCACCGAGGAGTGGGGCATCCCGCTGCTCTTCGTCGAGGGCAACGCCGACTTGACGCCGGCGAAGCTCGTCGGACACCACAATCCGGCGCGAGTGCTGAAGGAGGACTACAGCCCCGACAACTTCGTGGCCGGGCCGCTGGTCGAGGCCATGACGACGGGCGGGTTCCTCTACATCGAGGAGTTCAACCGCGCGCCGGAAGACACGCTGAACACCCTGCTCACCGCCATGGCGGACCGTTCGATCGCGGTGCCGCGGGTGGGCAGGATCAAGGCCAAGCCGACGTTCCGGGTCATCGCCTCGATGAACCCGTACGACAACGTCGGCACGACCCGCCTGTCCACGAGCGTGCACGACCGGCTCAACCGATTGTCGGTCGGCTACCAGGACTCGCCGAGCGAGCAGGCGATCGTCGACCTCCGCACGGGAGCTGACGGTGCGCTGGGCGAACGGCTCACCTCCGACGCGGTGGCGGTGACCCGCGCGACCCGGTCGCATCCCGACATCCGCCAGGGCTCGAGCGTGCGAGGCGCGATCGACCTCGTGCTCGTGGCGATGCAGCTGGCAGAGCTCCGCGGCATCCGCTCACCTGAAGACGAGGGATACGCCGAGCTCGTGTTCGACGCGATGATCGTCTCGCTCTCGGGGCGCATCCATATCGACGAGGCGATCGAGACGACACCCGAGCGGGTGCTGCGCGAGATCTGGGAGGACCGGTTCATCCTCGAGCCGGCCGCGGCGGCGCCGGGATGAAGGGAGATCGCGGCGGACTCGCCGCTGCAGCGTCGACGGCCCGACCGCCACGGCGTGAAGGGCAAGCCGCTGCGCCGCAAGCCGAAGCAGCTCGACGAGGATCCGACGGTGTTCGATGCGACGGCAGGCGCTGGGGGCGGCATGCTCCTTCGCCCTTCCGGCGACGGCGGGCGCGCGGCGGCGAAGCCGATGCCGGGGAGCACTGCGATGGGAATCACTGACGAAGCGGCATCCGTCGTCGTTCCTGATGCGGATGCCGCGATCGACCCGGTCGCACGCACGCGGGCGCGGCAGATCGCGTCGCGTCTCGCCATCCGACGGCCCAGGCGCGACGCGACGAGCCGCCGCGGGATCGGTGAACTCGGCAGCCTGCCGTACCAGGGCGGCTCGGATGAGATCGACCTCGATCGCACGATCGAGGTGCTGGCGGAGCACCCGGTGCCTGATGACGAGGACATCATCGTGCGTGACCGCATCCGCACGAAGCGCTCGGTCGTGCTCGCCGTCGACGTGTCGGGCTCGATGAAGGGCGAGCGGATCGCGACCGCTGCCGCGACCGTCGGGGCAGTCGCCGGTGAGCTCGAGCACGACGACCTCGCGGTGATCGCGTTCTGGTCGGATGCCGCGATCCTGCTGAACCTCGGTGAGCTGGTGAAGCCGCTCGAGCTCCTCGACTCGATCATGCGCATCCCGGCGCAGGGGCTCACGAACGTGGCGTTCCCGCTCGAGCTCGCGGCGAAGCAGCTCGCGCGTGCGCCGCTGCGGGACGCTCGGGTCGTGCTGCTCTCGGATTGCGTGCACAACGCAGGCCCCGACCCACGGCCACTGGCCGCCCGCCTGCCGAGGCTCGACGTGCTGCTCGATGCGAGCGGCGAGAAAGACGTGGATCTCGGCCGGGATCTCGCGCGGGTCGGGCGCGGCACGCTGCACGTGGTGCACGACTTCCGCGGGGTGGCGCCCGCGGTGAGCGCGATCTTCGGTGCCTGATGCGCCGAAGCAGACAACGATGAAGACGAACACCGAACCCGTGAAGGGGGACTCGAAATGAGCAACGACTGGTTCGAGACCGTGGCCGTGGCACAGCGGCGCGCGAAGCGACGGCTTCCGCCGTCGGTGTACGGGGCGCTGATCGGCGGCTCCGAACGAGGCCTCACCTACCAGGACAACATGAAGGCCTTCGGCGAGCTGCAGTTCGCGCCCAAGGTGGCCGGGCACGAGGCGGAGCGGTCGCTCGGCACGACCGTCATGGGGATTCCCGTCTCGCTGCCCGTGCTCATCTCGCCGACGGGCGTGCAGGCGGTGCATCCCGAGGGTGAGGTTGCCGTGGCGCGTGCGGCGGCCAACCGCGGCACGATCATGGGCCTCAGCTCGTTCGCGTCGAAGCCCGTCGAGGATGTCGCCGCGGCCAACCCCAACACGCTGTTCCAGGTGTACTGGAGCGGCACGCGCGACGCGATGCTGCACCGGCTCGAACGTGCGCGCGCGGCGGGCGCCAAGGGGCTCATCGCGACCCTCGACTGGTCGTTCTCGAACGGCCGCGACTGGGGAAGCCCGTGGATCCCGGAGAAGCTCACGCTGCAGGCCGCGGCGCGGTTCGCACCGCAGGCGCTGACCCGGCCGAGCTGGTTGCTCGACTTCGTGAAGACCGGGCGCGTACCCGACCTCACCACGCCGAACCTCGCTCCGGCCGATGGCGGCCCGCCGCCGACGTTCTTCGGCGCGTACGGCGAGTGGATGTCGACCCCGCCGGCGACGTGGGACGACATCGCGTGGCTCCGGGAGGAGTGGGGCGGCCCGTTCATGCTTAAGGGCATCACACGACTGGATGACGCGAAGCGTGCGGTCGACGCTGGCGTCACTGCGATCTCGGTGTCGAACCACGGTGGCAATAACCTTGACTCGACACCGGCGTCGATCCGCATGCTCCCGGGTATCGCGGAGGCGGTCGGGAGTCAGGTCGAGGTGCTGCTCGACGGTGGCGTCCGGCGAGGGTCGGATGTCGCGAAGGCGCTCGCGTACGGTGCACGAGCGGTGATGATCGGGCGGGCGTACCTCTGGGGGCTGGCGGCGAATGGACAGGCTGGGGTCGAGAACGTGCTGGACGTGGTGCGCGGCGGACTGGATTCGGCCGTGCTCGGACTCGGGCACGGCTCGATCGAGGAGCTTTCGCCGGCCGACTTCTACATGCCGCAGGGCTTCCGGCGCGACCTCGGCGCCGAAGCTGCGACCGCGACCGCACCGGGCAAGCCCACGGCCCGCAAGGCGAGGCCCGCGACCAAGCGCGCGAGTGAGCCCGAGCCGGCCGAACCGCGACCCGACGATTCGGTGGCGCTCGGCAACGCCTGAGTGCGGCGCGTGAGCGTCCACGGTTCGGCCGGCGGTGGCGCCGGACGCGACGATGCTACGGGCGGTCGGGGTGGTGGGGCGCCCGAGGCTGCGCGACTCCCGAGTCGCCTGGTCGACCGCCCATGGCCGACGGTGGGTCGGCCGGTCGTGCTCGTGCCCCTCGGCTCGACCGAGCAGCACGGGCCGCATCTGCCGCTCGATACCGACGTCGTCGTGGCATCCGTCGTCTGTGATGCCCTCGTATTGCGCGCGCAGGCGACTCGGCCCAACGGCACGGAGCGCGACGCCGATGCCGGCGGTGGCGTCGACCTGGTCGTCGCCCCCGCAATCGCCTACGGCGCGAGCGGCGAGCATCAGGAGTTCACGGGAACGATCTCGATCGGCACCGAGGCGCTGACCCTGCTCCTGGTCGAGTACGGCCGGTCGGCGTGCACCTGGGCGCAGCGGGTCGTCTTCGTGAACGGGCACGGCGGCAACGTCGACGCGCTCGCCACGGCAGTACCGCTGCTGATCGGCGAGGGGCGGCCGGTGGCGTGGCTGCCTTGCGTACCCGCGACCCGGCCGTCGGCCGCGGCCGAGGCGACCTCAGTGCCCGACGCCCTCTTCGTCGACGCGCATGCGGGCCGCAGCGAGACGGCCATCATGCTGGCGCATTCCGCCGATCGCGTGCACGCGAATCGCCTCGAACCAGGGAACACCGCCCCGATCTCGCAGCTCCTCGCCGAGCTTCGCGACGGCGGCACGCGACGGGTCGCGCCGAACGGCGTGCTCGGCGACCCGCGCGGCGCGACCGCGGTCGAGGGCGCGGCGCTGCTCGACGCGATCGTCACCGGCGCATGGTCGCGCCTCCGCTCGGGCCGTGTCGACGAACGAGGCTGTCTCATCGAGCCGGCGGACGCATGAACACGCGGCTGCCGGACGGGTTCGTCGTGCGGTTCAACCGGCACACCAGGGTGGTCGACGACGGCGCCGTGCTGGTCGGCGGCTCGCCGACCCGCATCTCACGTCTGAAGCCGCTCGCGCGCCGCGGCATCCGGCATCGCACCGTCACGGTGACGGATGCCGCGAGCCGAGCCCTCGCCGACCACCTCCTCGCGACCGGCATGGCCGACCCGGTGGTCGACGCGCTGCCGGCCGCCGACCTCGCACTCGCGACGGTGGTGATTCCCGTACGTGACCGTGCATCCCAGCTCGACCGGCTGCTCGCCGGCCTGGGCGGCGCGCTGCGGGTGATCGTCGTCGACGACGCCTCGGCGGAACCTGCGGCGATCGCGGCCGTCGCCCGCCGACACGGCGCCGACCTCGTGCCGCTCGACGTGAACGTCGGCCCGGCCGGTGCCCGGAACGCCGGGTTGGCGCGCGTCGAGACGCCGTTCGTCGTGTTCGTGGACTCCGATGTCGTCGTGGAGCCCGTCGCGATCGAGACGATGCTGCGCCACTTCGCCGACCCCGCGCTCGCCATGGTCGCGCCACGGGTGCTCGGCCTGCAGAGCGACCGCCCGAATTGGATCACCCGCTACGAAGACGCGCGCTCATCGCTTGACCTCGGCAATGACTCGTCGAGTGTGCGGCCGCGCTCGCCGGTGACGTGGGTGTCGAGTACGTGTCTCGTCGCGAGGGTCGACGCACTCGACGGTGGATTCGACGAATCCATGCGGGTCGGCGAAGACGTCGACCTCGTGTGGCGGCTGGTCGACGACGGCTGGCGCGTGCGATTCGAGCCCGGCGCGACCGTGCGACACGAGCATCGTGCCTCGCTTCGCACGTGGCTCGGGCGAAAGTTCTTCTACGGCACGGGCGCCCATCCGCTCGCCGAGCGGCATCCCGACAACATCGCGCCGGTCGTGCTGGCGCCCTGGGCGGCGGGGTTGCTCGTCGCGCTCGCGGCGCAGCGGCGATGGTCGCTGTCCGTCGCCGCAGTTCTCGTGGTGATCACCATCGTGCGCATCGCCCGTCGGGCGATCTCCGTGCGGCATCCGTACCGCGTCGCCGCCCGGCTCACGGGGTATGGCGTGGCCCAGGCTGGTGCCCAGGGCATCGCCCTGCTGTTACGCCACTGGTGGCCGCTCACCGCGATCGGATGCCTCATTTCGCTTCGCGTGCGCCGTGCCGTCCTCGTGGCGGCTGTCGCGGATACCGCGTGGGAGTTCGCACGCACGAAGCCGCGCCTGGATCCCGTGCGCTTCGGCCTTGCGCGACGCCTCGACGACGTGGCCTACGGCGCGGGCGTGTGGTGGAGTGCACTGCGAGCCCGCTCGCCGAAGGCGCTGCTGCCCGACGTCCGGGCACGACGCTGATCGAGTAGTGAACGTCAGCGAACGTACCGAGGCCCCCGCGGCAGGACGTCTCGACGCGCGCGCCGGCCCCCTGAGCCTGGACCCACGGCGGCCGGTTCCGGCGCGTCGCGAAGCGACGTGACGGCCGTGCCGCTGGGGAGCGAAGGGCGTCGGGTGCGACTCGACGACGGGGGCGACTCAGCGCGCCGGCTCCCAGCCGATCGCGGGCGCGATGTGCTCTGCGATCGCGGCCAGGAGCCGCGCGTTGTAGTCGACCCCGAGCTGGTTCGGCACCGTGAGCATCAGCGTGTCTGCCGCCGCCACGGCCGCATCCTGCGCGAGCTCGGCGGCGATGGCGTCGGGTTCGCCGATGTAGCTCTTGCCGAACCGAGCGATGCCGCCGTCGAGGAATCCGACCTGGTCTTGGGTGTCCTGGCCCATGCGACCGCCGAAGTAGCCACGGTCTTCGTCGGTGATGAGCGGGATCACGCTGCGCGACACCGACACGCGTGGCGTGCGCTCCCAACCGGCCGCAGCCCACGTGTCGCGGAACAACTGGATCTGCTCGGCCTGCAGTTCGTCGAACGGCACCCCCGTGTCTTCGGTGAGGAGCGTCGAGCTCATCAGGTTCATGCCCTGCTCGGCCGTCCACTGCGCGGTGGCGCGCGTGCCTGAGCCCCACCAGATGCGATCGGGCAGGCCGGGCGACTGCGGCTGGATGGGCAGGGCGCCGGTCGAGCCCGTCATCTTCGGATCGGCCGGCGCCACGCCGGCACCGGCGATGGCAGCGCGGAACAGCTCGGTCTTCGACCGTGCCAGCTGAGCGTCGTCCTCGCCCTCGGGCGGCACGTACCCGAAGCTGTGCGCACCGTTGAGCGCGGGCTCGGGTGACCCACGGCTGACGCCGAGTTGCAGCCGGCCCTCGCCACCCGAGTGCGCGCTGATCAGGTCGGCCGCCGCGGCCTCCTCGGCCATGTACAGGGGGTTCTCGTAGCGCATGTCGATCACGGCCGTGCCGATCTCGATGCGGCTCGTGCGCGCGCCGATCGCAGCGAGCAACGGGAACGGGCTCGCGAGCTGCCGGGCGAAGTGGTGCACGCGGAAGAATGCGCCGTCGATGCCCAGCTCTTCAGCCGCGATCGCGAGCTCGATCGACTGCACGAGTGCGTCGCCCCCGGTGTTGGTACCCGACTGCGGCGACGGATGCCAGTGGCCGAAGGACAGGAATCCGATGCGCTTCTTCACACCTGAGTCAGCGCTCTGAGGCATCCACCCATTCCCGTCCCTGTGCAGGCCCGCACGAATACGACATCTGCCTGATGCCGGGCCACCGCCTTACG
>JALYWB010000166.1 GCA_030852935.1 Actinomycetota bacterium
CTGTAGCGTTCCGGGTCGAGCCCACCGCGAGCACCCGATTCGATCAGTACGCCGAGGCCGGTAGCCAACATGGTCGCGGTGAGCACCGCCACGAGCACCCCGACCAGAGCGCCCCGGTTCTGGCGGATGCCCGCCCGCACGAGCGCGTTCACCATGTCCCCAATCCAGTCATGCGATCGACGATCTGCTGCGTCGTCGCGCCGTCCAAAGCGCCGACGAACGCGCCGTCGGCGAGAAAGATCACCCGCTCGGCTTGCGACGCCACCACCGGGTCGTGCGTCACCATGACGACCGTCTGGTTCAGCTCGCGCGTCATCTGAGTCAGAAGATCGAGCACCTGCGTGCCTGCCCGCGAATCGAGAGCGCCCGTCGGCTCGTCGGCGAACACCGCATCGGGCCGGGTGATGAGCGCTCGGGCGATCGCCACCCGCTGCTGCTGGCCACCCGAGAGCTCTGCGGGGCGCCTCCCCCGGAGTTCATCGAGACCCACGGAACGGATGATGCGGTCGAGCCAGGGCTTCTCCACTCTCCGGCCCGCGAGACGAAGCGGCAGCGTCACATTCTCCTCGACCGACAGCGCGGGCAGCAGGTTGTATGCCTGGAAGACGAAACCCACGTGCTCACGTCGGAACTTGGCGAGCCTGCTGGCCCGCATGTGCGAGATGTCGGTGCCGCCGATCCAGACGGAGCCACGTGTGGGCGTGTCGAGGCCGGCCGCCGTGTGCAAGAACGTGCTCTTGCCCGAGCCCGACGGCCCCATGATCGCTGTGAACGATCCGCGCGCGAGGCTGAGATCGACGCCCCGCAACGCGAGTACCGCAGATCGCCCCGTGCCGTATTGCTTCACGACGCCCGTGAGCCGGATGGCGGGGTCCGTCACCGGGGACCCGCCGCTCGCGCGCGCGGATCCCCGATGTTCGACGGCGTTGTCCGCCGTGTCGAGCCGCGACATGGCTATGCCGCCGCCCGGGTGTCGACGGCCAGCGCGATGTTGAACCCCAGACCCGTGCGGGCCAGGCCCATCTCGAGCAGGCTCGCGCTCTCCAGCCAGTGCGCCATGCTGAGATCCCCCGCGTCACGCGGGCGAAGACCGAGGCTCGTGATGAAGTCGGAGAGGCTCTGCTTGGCCCCCGGGTCATCTCCCGCCATGAACACGTCCACCGGGTCACCCGCGGCCAGCACGTTGCTGAAGAGCGTGTTGAACGCCTTGATGACGTGGATGCTCGCCGGCGCCGCCTCCGCGATCTGCATCGCGACGGAGGTGTCGGCCGGAACCGCCAGCCCGGTGGCGTCGGGAGTGAACGGGTTCGTGATGTCGACCACGATCTTGCCGGCGAGTGCCTCGCCGAAGTCGCGGACGACGGGCACGGCCCCGGCGAACAGCACGGCGAGGATGACGATGTCGCCCGTCGGCCGCGTGCCCCAGGTGCCGGTCGTGGTGCCGCCACCGAGCAGCCGTGCGAGGGCCGTTGCCTTGTCGGGGCTGCGCCCGATGATCTCGACGGTGTTGCCGGTCGCGACGGCCCGGCTGCCGATGGCACGGGCCATGTTGCCCGAGCCGATGATGCTGATGCGTGCCATGGGATGCTCCTTCTTCGGTGTCTGTCTGTTTCACCGTGGGGTGCCTGGCTGGCGTCGAGTCGATCGCCAAGGTGAGGCACCCCTCCGGTTAGGTCCTACAACCGGAGGGGTGCCTCACCTATTCCGCTCGCCAGGAATTATTTCGAGCGGATCCGCTGCGCCGCGAGAGAATCGGAGGGGGCCCTCCGCTTCGCCGTAGAATGGCCAGGTGACCATCACCGAGGCGAATCAGACGCGCAGGCCGCGCCGTCGTGACGCCCAGGAGCGCTACGACCGGATCCTGGCGACCGCTCAGCGCGAGTTCGCTGTGCGCGGGGTGGCCGCCTCGTTGGAGGGCATCGCCCGCGAGGCGGGTGTCGCGATCGGCACCCTGTATCGCCACTTCCCGACCCGGCTGGATCTTCTCCTCGCGGCTCTCGAGCCTCGACTCACCGAACTGCTCGACGAATCAGTTCGCGTCATGGCGATCGACGACCCGTGGACGGCATTCGCCTCCTACCTGGAGAATCTCTTCCGCCTCCAGGCCGGCGATCGGGGATTCAACGACTTCCTTTCTCAGCGCTTCCCCGGCAGTGCCGAGACCGAGCACCTCCACGACCAGATCTGCGAGCACATCGACGAGGTGCTCCTGCGCGCCCAAGACGCGGGCGTCGTGCGCCCCGACATCGCGCGAGCCGACATCGTGACCCTCATCTGGTCGAACGGCCGCATGATCGATGCCACGAGCGTCACCGCGCCGAACGCCTGGCGGCGCCAGCTCGCGCTCATGCTCGATGCCTATCGTGCGCCCCGCGCGCATCCGCTACCCGAGCCGCCGCTCACCGACGAGCAGCTCTACGACGCCATGGTGCGTCTCACCGCGGCCGACTGAGACATCGGCCCGCTGCCGCAGCAGGCGCATCGCGTTGACGATGACGATGAGCACCGACGCTTCGTGCACGAGCATGCCGATCGACATCGTCACTCCGCCGAGCAGCACGCCGAGCAGCAGCAGCGCCACGGTCAGCACGGCGATTGCGATGTTCTGGCGCATGTTGTTCACGGTGCGCCGGGAGAGCGAGATCGCTTCGGGAAGCCTCAGAAGCTTGTCGCCCATGAGCGCAATGTCGGCAGTCTCCACCGCCACTGCCGAACCGGCTGCGCCCATGGCGACCCCGATGTCGGCGACCGCCAGTGCGGGGGCATCGTTCACCCCATCGCCCACCATCGCCACGACGTGCCCCTCGGCCTGCAGCTGCACCACCGCCTCGAGCTTGCCTTCGGGCAGCAGCGACGCCCGCACCTCGTCGACCCCCGTGGCCGCCGCGACCGCGTTCGCCACCAGCGGCGCATCGCCGGTGAGCATCACCACCCGGCGCACACCGGCTGCATGCAACCGCGCGACCATCTCGGCCGCCTCGGGCCGGATCTCATCGGCCACACCGATCACCCCGATGACGGTGTCCTCGAGCGCGACGATCATCGGCGTGCGACCGGCCCGAGCCAGCCGGTCGGTCTCGCGGGCGACGGCATCCGTGTGACGGATGTCGTACTGGCCCAGCGCCGCCAGGTTGCCGACCACCACACGGCGGCCCTCGGTGTTGACGACGATTCCCATGCCCGGAATCGGCTCGGTTGACTCGGGCAGCCCCGCGGCGCTCACGCCCGCGCGGGCCGCCTCGTCGAGAATCGCACGGGCCAGCGGATGCTCCGACCCTGCCTCGGCGCGGCCCGCCCAGCGCAGCACCTCATCGCGATCGAGGCGCTCATCGAGCACCACAACATCCGTCACCCGCGGGCGCCCCACGGTGAGCGTGCCGGTCTTGTCGACGGCGACGACCGAGATCTTCGCCGAGGTTTCCAGAAACTCGCCACCCTTGATCAGGATGCCGTCTTTCGCCGCGCGGCCGATGCCGGCCACGATCGACACGGGGATCGAGATGACGAGCGCCCCGGGGCAGCCGATGACCAGCAGCGTCAGCGCGAGCACCACGTCCCCGGACAGCAGGCCGGCGACGAGCGCCAGCAGCATGATCGCGGGGGTGTACCAGGCAGAGAAGCGGTCCATGAAGACCTGAGTCTTGGCGCGGGCATCCTGTGCCTCTTCGACGCGGTCGATGATGCGCGCGAGGGTCGTGTCTGAGCCGACGCCCGTGGCCCGCACCTGCAGGAAGCCGCTGTTCGAGACCGTCCCGGCGAACACCTTGTCGCCGGTCGTCTTCTCCACCGGCATCGATTCGCCCGTGATGGAGGCCTCATCCAGCGCACCGACACCGCCGGCGACCACCCCGTCCACGGGAACCTTCGCGCCGTTCTTCACGAGCACGGTCTCGCCGATCAGCACGCTGCCGGCGGCGACCTCCAACTGCTGGCCCTTGCGCACGACGATGGCGACATCCGGAGCGACGGCGATCAACTCTGCGAGCGCCGAACGGGTCTTGTTGAGGGTCGCCAGTTCGAGGGCGTGACCGATGGCAAACAGGAAGGTCACGGCGGCGGCCTCCCAGTACTCACCGATGACGACCGCGCCGATCGCGGCCACCGAGACCAACAGGTCGATGCCGATGATGCGCGCGGCGAGCGCCCGCACCGCACTGACCACGATGCGGACGCCCGCCACCACCGCAGCGGCCACCATCACGAGATTGCCGACGGTGTCGGCGTGCACCAGCTGGATGAGCACGATCGCGGCGGCGATCAGTGCCCCCGAGGCAGCCGGCACCGTCCACCGGTTGCGCATCCACGTGCGCAGCGCGTTCACGACCTTCTCCTTCTCGTCGATGCGGTCAGAACGCGGCGGGGTGCGCGACGTACCCCGCCTGTGCGACCGCCGCGACCAGATCGTCGACGCTCGCGACGGACGCGTCGTGGTCGATCTTGATGCGCGAGGAGGCGAAGAGCACCTTCACGTCGGAGACGCCGTCGATACGTCCGACGCGCTTCTCGATCTTCGCCACGCACGACGGGCAGGAGAAGCCTTCCGCCCGCAGAACGGTGCTGGTGGTGGGAGTTGCGACACTCATGGTGTGACCTTCCGTTGCTATCTGTCACCCCGTTGTTCGGGGTACTGATCACGCTACGGTCGGGGCACAGAACGCTCCATGACGGGCGTCACTTTGCCGCAATCAGACGTCGGAAGCGCCCAGGTCAGGTAGTTCGGCCAGCGCGGCAAGTTGGTCACGGTCGAGAATCGAGGTCCACCGTCGACCGGAGTCGATGAGGCCGCCGCTGCGGAATCGGCTCATCGCGCGTGACACGGATTCGGGGGTCGAGCCGGTCATGGCAGCCAGGTCGGCGCGCGACAGGGGAAGCTGAATCAGCGTGCCCTCGCCGCTGGCTCCTGGCTGGCCGAACTTGTCGGCGAGCCGCAGCAGCGTGGTGGCGACTCGCTGCGCGACGGTGCTCGTGGGATGCTCGCTCGCGTCAACGCGAGCGCCGCGCAGCAGCGCGGTGACGTCGTCGAGCACGCGCAGCGCAACCTGCGGATACTCGAGCAGCACCTCGCGGAACGCGTGGGTATCGATGCGCAGGGCGCAGGTGGTGGACAGCGCCTCCGCGGTTTCGGTGTGCACGGGACGCCCCACGACGTCGAGGCTGCCGAAGAGTTCACCGGGGCCCACGATGTCGACGACGGCGTCGGGGCCGTTCGACACCGGCTGCAGCAGTTTCACATGGCCGGCGGCCACCACGTAGAGGTACTGCGCCGGGGTCGCTGCAGCGTAGAGCTCGTCGCCCTCGGCCCACGAGAGCGAAACCATCCGCCGGTCGAGGCGATCGAGCTCATCATCGGTGAGACCGGCGAAGATCGGCACCTGAGCGAGGATCCGCATGCGCATCGGGCGCGGGCAGTGGTGCGGCTGCGCGCAGGTGCTGCGCAACGGCGAACGCCGACGCTCGAGGCGCGTTGCTGTCTGCGAGTCGGCCACCATCGGGCTCACCATAACGTGCGGGCCGTCGATGCGCTGAGAGATGGCTTCCCTGCTGTTTCCATCGGCAGCGACGTCGGCCGCTGCCGCCGCGGCCAGCGGGTCAGGCCAGCGGGTTCGGCTGCGGCGGCAGCGCGGCCACCAGCGGGTGATCGAAGGCGTACACGCCGACTTTTGCCGCTCCGCCGGGCGAGCCGATCTCGTTGAAGAACTCGGCATTGGCCACGGTGTAGTCCCCCCACTTCTCGGGAACATCGTCTTCGTAGAAGATCGCCTCGACGGGGCACACCGGTTCGCAGGCGCCGCAGTCGATGCACTCGTCGGGGTGGATGTACAGCATCCGGTCGCCCTCGTAGATGCAGTCGACCGGGCATTCATCCACACAGGCACGGTCTTTGACATCCACGCAGGGCAGGGCGATCACGTAGGTCACTTCGGCACTCCTCGTCGACCGCTGTCGGTGCGGTCGCTCCCACGCTAATATCTAAAGTGAACTTGAGGTCAAGCCGAAGGGGAACGTCATGACGCCCGCAGAACCCGATCCGGATGACCTGCTCTCGATCGGCGAGATGAGCCGACGCACCGGGGTGGCCGTCTCGGCCCTGCGCTACTACGAGAGCCTCGGCCTCATCGTCTCGGCGCGCACCGACGGCAACCAACGCCGTTTCCCGCGGCACATGCTGCGGCGCGTGTCGCTGATCACCGTGGCGAGAAACCTCGGGGTCGGCCTCGAGAGCGTGCAGGAGGTGTTCGCATCGGTGCCCCTGGACCGCACGCCGAGCCACGCCGACTGGCAACGCGCATCCCGCGCCTGGAAGGCGCAACTCGAAGACCGCCGTCACCGCCTCGAGAGGCTGGAGCGGGAACTGACCGGCTGCATCGGCTGCGGATGCCTGTCGATGAAGGCGTGCCCTGTGCTGAACCCCGGCGATGCGCTGGCGACGACCGGCGTGGGCGCGCGACGGCTCGAGGGTGACTCCGATGACGCCTGACCTCGCCCCGCTGCGGGTCGCCATCGTGGGCGCCGGCCCGGCGGGCATCTTCACCGCCGAGGTGCTGCGGCAGCAGGCGCCCGACACCCAGGTCGACATCTTCGAGCGACTTCCGGTGCCGTTCGGGCTCGTGCGCTACGGCGTCGCACCCGACCACCCGCGCATCAAGGGCGTGGTCGACACGCTGCACGGCGTGCTCGACCGGGGTGACATCCGTCTGGTTGCCGGCATCGACATCGGCACGGATGTGAGTGTGCCGAGGCTGCGCGCTGCCTACGACGCGGTGGTCATCGCCACGGGCGCCCTCGACGACGCCCCGCTGCCGATTCCCGGCGTCGACCTGCCCGGCTCCTTCGGGGCGGCCGCGTTCGCCTCCTGGTACAACGCGCATCCGGAGGCCCCCACCGCCTGGCCGCTCGACGCCGAACAGGTCGGGGTGATCGGGGCGGGGAACGTCGCGCTCGACATCGCGCGGATGCTGGCGAAGCATCCGCGTGATCTCTTGTCGACCGAGATCCCCGACCACGTCTCCGACGCGCTCGTGGCGAGCCGCGTCACCGACGTGCACGTGTTCTCGCGCCGGGGACCGGCAGAGTCGCAGTTCTCGCCGCTGGAGCTGCGTGACATGAGCGAGGTACCCGACGTCGATGTCGTCGTGGATCCGGCGGATGTCGTGCTCGCTCGGTCGTCGGAGGCGCTCGTGCGCAGTTCGAACCAGCGGCGGATGGTCGTGCGCACCATTCAGGAATGGGCCGAACGCGATCCATCCGCGCGCACAGGGTCGCGTCGCATCCACCTGCACTTCATGCAGGCTCCTGTGCGCATCGAGGGCGACGGCCGGGTGGAGGCACTCACCATGGAACGCACCCGCCACCTGGTGAACGGCGCCGTCGAGGGCACCGGTGAACTACTGCGCTACCCGCTCGGCCAGGTGTACCGAGCCGTCGGCTACGCCTCGCGCCCGGTGCCGGGCGTGCCCTTCGACGCGGCGCGCCGCACGATCCCCCACGACGCCGGCAACGTGCTCGCCCCCGACGGCACGCCCATCGCGGGGCTGTATGTGAGCGGGTGGGTCAAGCGCGGCCCGACCGGCCTCATCGGCTCCACGAAGATGGACGCCCAGCAGACCGTCACCCGACTGCTCGCCGACCTCGCTCCCGGTCGCACCCCTCGGGTCGGCGGCGACCCTCTGCCCGCGCTGCTGGATGAGACCGGGCTGCCTAGCATCGACTGGAGCGGCTGGCTGCGCGTCGACCGGCACGAACGAGCACTCGGCGAGGAACGCGAACGAGCCCGCATCAAGGTGCACTCGCTCGACGTGCTCACCGCGATCGCGCGCGGCGAGCACGTCACCAGCTGACGGTCAGCGCGGCCCGTAGACCGCGAGACCGCAGGCCGCGAGACGATCTACCGGGTGATCTGCGGAGGATCAGCGACGCTGCAGCAGGTACACGTAGCCGCCGCCCACGGGGTTGTCCCACAACATGGTGTCGGCGTCCCAGGCGATGACCGTGTAGTCGTACTTGCTGGGCAGGTCGAGCAGAGTGTCGTTCAGCACGATGTCTGCCACGTTCTCGGCGAAGTCGGTCTCGCCCGGAACGTTCTGGCAGTAGAGCATGCGATCTGCCGACGGGAACACGAAACGGTGGTCATTGGTGACCCCCACGAATCCGGAACCGTCATCCGTGTGGGTGTGCTGCCAGGCGCCCACGAGCACCTCGGCCAGCACCCCGTCCTGACCGGATGGCACCTCGGCGCTGCCGGAGATCCTCGGCGCATCCCAGTCGCACGACTCCGCCTGCGCGCCGTCGTCCACCGGCTCGGCGGGCTCGGCGGGCGACTCGTCGTCGGTGGTCTCCGACGTCGACGATCCGGTGTCAGCCGCATCCGGCTTCGCGTCGTCGGGCACGGCAGGCGTGGCGCAGCCGGCGAGCGCGAAAACGGTCGCACACACAGCGGCCACGATCAGCAACCGAACCCGCGAGTGTTCCCGCTTCGGCGTCACGAGGGAGGTGGTGGTCGAGAGCTTCGAAGGGTGAGGCTGAGGCATCCTGATCCTGTCGTCGGGTGAGAGGGCCGAGATCCCTCCTGACCACCCTGGCCGACGGGGCTCACATAACGCTCACACCGTGGTCCAGCGGTCGCTGCGCTGTTGCTAGCCTGCTGGAACAACCAGCGATGGGGTGAGTGACGATGGAGATTCTCGCTCTCGGGCCAATGGAGGTTCGTGAGAACGAGCGACGCTATCCGATCGGTGGAGCCAAACAGCGAGCACTGCTCGCGCGGTTGATGGTTGCTCGAGGTCGCCCGGTGTCGGTTGCCCAGCTGTGCGACGAACTCTCTGACGACCGTGCGCCACGTGACCCGCTGCACGCTCTTCAAGCCCGCGTGTCGCGGCTGCGTTCCATGCTGCCGAAGCTCGCAATCGAGTTGGTGGGCACGGGATACCGACTCGATCACCTGAGCATCGACACCGATATCGCGCGGTTCGAGAAGTTCCGCGACGAGGGCGGCTGGCTGCTCGAGGATGGCGTTCTGCGACAGGCCGCCGACCGTCTGAGAGAGGCACTCGGCCTGTGGCGCGGGCCCGCGTTCGCCGACATCCCCGACGTGCCGACGCTCCAGGGCGAATCGGCACGCCTGGAGAAGATGTGGGCCTCGACGCTCGCCGACCGCGTCGATATCGATCTTGCTCTCGGCCGCCAGGCGGACCTCATCCCTGAGCTGGCCGCCCTGGTCGAAGAGAACCCGCTCGATGAGCGGTTCTGGGGTCAGCTGATGGTGGCCCTGTATCGCGACGGCCAGGTACAGGAGGCGCTCGCCGCGTACGCCCGCGCCCGCACGATCTTCTCCGAGCGGTTCGGCGTCGAACCCAACGGCGAACTCGGCAGGATCCACGTGGGCATCCTGCAAGACGAGCCATCCGAGAGTCTGCTTCGCCTGCCGCTGGCGCAACCGGGGTTGGCGAAACCGGGGTTGGCGAAACCGAGGTTGGCGAAAACGGGGCTGGCAAAACCGGGGCTCGCACGGCCGGAGGTGCCGCCGCTCCCGCGGGCTGTTCCCGATGCGCCCCTCACCTCGAATCGCACCGACGCCCTGACGGCGATGCTGCAGCAGCGGCGCGCCCTGCTCGTGACCGGGCCGGCGGGTATCGGCAAGACCCACCTGCTGCGATCGGTGCGCGCGCAGTTGGAAGCGCAACACTGTCTCGCGCCTCTGCTGTCGGCGAGCAGCCTCAGCCAGGGCACTCCCCTCGGGGTGTTCGCCGGCGTGGCCGGATCGCTCTCCGACGACTGGGAAACGCCCGCCGACGTGATCGACTCGCTCGCACGTCACCGCTCTACGACCGTGCTGCTCGTCGACAACGTCGACCTGCTCGATGACTCCTCCCTGTTCGTGGTGCGGCAGCTCATCGTCACGGCGCGGGTTCTCGTCGTGATCGCGGCGCGCACTCTTGCGGAGATTCCCGAGGCCCTGCGGTCGCTCTACGACAGCGGCGACCTGACCGAGGTGGCGGTGTCGACGCTCAGCGAGAGCGAGGCGGCCGAGCTGGCGGTGGCGATCACCGGGGGCCCGCTGACTCCCGACAGCCGACGGCGTCTGCTCGACGCAGCAGGCGGCAGCCCGCTCCGGCTGCGTGAGTTCATCACAGGGTCGCAGGACTCGGCTCGCTTGGTGCTCACCGACTACGGCTGGGAGCTTCGCGGCGACCCCGTGCCCTCGGCGCGCCTCGCGCAGCTGGCGGGCGAGCGATTCGACGAACTGGATGCGGCATCCCTCGACGCGATGTCGTTGGTGGCAATCGCGGGCGAGTACCCCGGCGACGCCCTGGGACCGTCGCAGCGTCGCGCCCTCGCACGCACGGGGGCGCTGATGCTCTCCGACACAGGCTGGCTGCGCCTGGCCGACCCGATGGACCGCGAGGTACTGCGCGCCCGCAGTTCTGAACTGCTCTGGCATGAGCTCACCCGCGAGGCAGTGCAGGTTCTGACCGGCGAGCTGGCCCAAGGGATGCCGCACGCCCAGCACCGCGCGCAGCTGCTGGCGCTCGGGCTCGGCGACCTCGACGATGCCGCCGCGACGACGGCGCTCGCCGAACGCGCGCTGGGGGCGTTCGATGAAGGTCTCGCGCTCCGCGCGGCCGAGGCCGTGATCGCCCGCGAGCCCGACAACGTCGACGCCCACCGGATCGCGGGAATCGCCGCATCAGTGCTGAGGCTGCCCGACGCCGCGGAGGCGCACTTCGCCGATGCTTCTCGTCACGCGCGCACGCCGGCCGAGTCGGCACGCGTGGCGTTGGCGCACGCCGAGCACCACGGCCTGCGCCTGCACGACGCGAGCCGAGCGCTGCAGATCGTCGAGCGCGCCCTAGATGAGCTCAATGAGGCAGAGGCACCGCACCTGCACCGGGCGCGAATGCGCTGGATGGCGGTTGCCGGCATCGGCGGCGAGGCCGCACCACCCCTCGAACTGCCCGCCGACGTCGCCGGGGTGATGGGACTGATCACCTCCGCCATGTCGGGGGTGATCACCGGCCCGCTCGATGAGGCGCACCGCGTGCTCGCCCAGCTCGATCGCGTGCCCCGCGAGGTACTCGAGCTGGTTCCCGGCGGCACCACTCTCGTCGCGCTCACAGAGGCAATGGCCCTGTCGTATTCGGGAGACTTCGCGGCGACACAGCAGGTTCTGCGCAAGAGGGTGGCCGAAGCGCGGACGCTGGCACCCGAATCGCTCGGTGAGTGGGAGTATGCCCTCGGGTTCGGGGAGCTGCTGTCGGGTGACGCGACGCGGGCGCACGCGCTCGCGCTCTCTGCGGTTGAGCACCTCGAGTGGCGCGACACGAGTGGGCTGCTGCCTGCCGCACAGGCCTTGCGGGCCGCTACGTGCGCCGAAGTCGAGGGGCACCGGGGCGCGCACCCGCTGGCGGGATTCGACGGCATACCGATCACCGCGCAGAACGACCCGAAAGTCGTCATGCTGCGTCGGTGGGCCGAAGCGAGACGGGCGCACGCCGCTGGTCGTCCGGCGGATGCGGCCCAGACACTCGTGGAGACCGCACGGTGGCTGCTCGCCGCGCAGCACACCTACTTCGCCGGAATGCTGGCCCACTACGCCGTGCGCACCGGGCACAGCAAGGAAGAAGCGTGCGCCGTGCTCACCGACGCCCACGAAGTGGCGGGCGGTGGCCTGCTGGCGCTGCTCGTGCGTCACGCCGAGGCGAGTCTGGCCAGCGATATGTACGAGCTCGATCGGGTGGCGCGTGACGCCCGCGAGTTGGGGCTGACGGCGACGGCCGCCGACACCTGGGCTTCGGTGGTGCGCGACTCGGCGCACGACGGGTCGCCGAGTCGTCTGCAGCATCAGCGCACCGCCATCGAGCAGCTCTATGCCGAGGCGCCCGCACTCGCGTCGTGGGGTTTGTGAGCGTTCTGTGCGCGCTCCCCTGTCTACTGGGGGTCCCGAGATGCCCGTCTCGCGAAAGCGCAGAGGGGCCACCAGCAGCGAGAGAGGCCCACGACTTTGCCCACCACCACCACAAGAACCGCATGGGTCACGTCCATCGCGCTGATCGCATCCCTGGGTCTGCTCGCCGGGTGCAGCGCACTGCCGGGCATTCCCGGGGTTCCCGGCGTCAGCATCGATGACGACGGCGAGGGTGGCAAGGTCACCATCGAAGGCGACGATGGCGAATCCTTCACGGTCGACACCGACACCGACGGTGAAATTCCCGAGTGGCTGCCGAGCGAGTTGCCCCTGCCCGAGACCTACACGGTGTCAGCCACCTCGGTGATAGACGGCGGTGAGGGGAAGCTGATGACGGTGAATCTCAGCTCCTTGGACGGATTCGACGCACTCGTCGCCACCGTCGATGCCGGACTCGCCGCCGCCGGCCTCACCCCCGAATCGCGCGACGTCGCCGCCCTCGGTGACTTGCAGACCGCCATGTTCGGCGTTCCGCTCGACGGGCAGGTGTGGATGATCAACATCATCGACTACGGCACGGAAGACGAAGAGACCCACGTGAGCTACTCGTCCATCGACGAGTGTTCTCGCGAATAGGGCCGGCTGCACGGCCCGGGCGGCCGTCTCGGCATCCCGCGCCAAGTGACGGACGCTGAAGAGCTCACCGAGGTTCACGCGGTGACGCATCGGCATCAGCCGCCCAGGCGACGCCGAGGGCGAAGAGCGTTGAGACGCCGTAGTGGGTCATCGCTTGGGCGATCCGGCGTCGACCGGTGCGCGGATTCACGCCGACCATTCGGGAGGCTGCCTCCAGCGTGATGCCCCGGCGCATGAGCGTGAGCAGCGGCGTCCACGGGGTCGCGGTAGAGGCGGGCGGGCTTGCCGGCGTCGCGGCCCGCCACAGCGTCTCGAAATAGTTGGACACCATGCCGGCGAGGGCGGCATTGCGCACGCTCATCACGCTGGTGGGTCGTTGCTCGCCCCACTCGAACGGCACGGCGAGTTGGTCGCCGTCCACCCAGAACCAGCTCGGCGGGTCGTCGAGGAAGCGGTATTCGATACCGGCCGCGGTGAAGGCGACCAGCAACTCGGCGAAGGAGGCGTCTGCCGCAACCGTCGGAATGATCACCCGCACGGCGTCCTTGCTGCGCATCGCTTCGGAGATCCGAGCGACACGGTCCTCCGAGCTGGTCAGAAAGCGACTGAGGTCGGGCATCACGGCGTCCAGAACCCCGGAGTCGTGCACGCCGAGCTCGTACCAGAGGTCTTCGGATGCGCGCGCCCCGTGTCGGATGAGCACGGGCATCGGATCGGTCGAGGCCTCGCCGACTGTCCAGTGCGCGATGGTCCGGGGAAGCTCGGTCACGATCTGCTCGATCTCGTCCAAGAGTTCGCGCGCGGTGCTCCGCAGTTGCGCGGCCCGGGAGCTCACCGACTCGGCAGCCCAGACCGCCGGGCTCGTATACCGGATCTCCTCGCCACGCCCACCGAGCTGCCCGCGGTCGCGGAGCCGTCGCACCGCCGCGGTCACGTCGCCGACGGGGGTATGGGCCAGCGTCGCGAGGTCGTCGATGGTGGCCGGGCGGCCGCGATGGGCCACATCGAGCAGGGTCTCGTCGTTCACGCATTCCTCCGGGTCGTGGCCCAGGATGCCCGCTTGCGGACATGACCGCAAGCGGTTCTTGTCGCAACGTGGACGATTCAGGACACTGGGAATCTCTCGAAGGGGGTGACCGCGATGCCCGATCGCCTCGCCAACACGGGATCGGCCGGTCCGATCCTCATGCTGCCCATCACGCGTCACGCAAACGGCACCGGTCGCCTCGCGCTGAATCGTGCCCGTCGGCTGTCGTTCCCGCTCGTCGCGGTGCTGTTCGCCGCGACGTTCACCTTCGCCACGCCGGCGAACGCACAGGCGGCGGCGCCGCCGAGCTTCTCGATCACACCGGACTCGGGCGCGGTGGCAGGCGGCACCGAGGTGACGGTGACGCCGCCGCCGGGCGTGACGTTCACGAGCGTGTCGGCTGGCGACTACCATTCCCTGGCGGTGGGTTCGGATGGCAAGACCTACGCGTGGGGCAACAACTCCTCCGGTCAGTTGGGCGACGACGGGGCGGGCACGAACCAGTCCACCCCCGTCGCGGTGGTGTTGCCGTCGGGGGTGACCTTCACGAGTGTGTCCGCCGGCGCTGCCCATTCGCTGGCAGTCGGTTCGGATGGCACGACCTACGCCTGGGGCTCCGACGTCGACGGTCAGTTGGGCGATGGCGGTGACAACGAGGACCAGTCGGCTCCGGTGGCGGTGGTGTTGCCGGCGGGGGTGACGTTCGAGCGCGTGTCGGCCGGCGGCCTCCATTCGCTGGCGGTGGGTTCGGACGGCAAAGCCTACGCCTGGGGGTGGGACCTCTACGGTCAGCTGGGTGATGGCGGGGCGGGCACGGACCACGCGACCCCGGTGGCGGTGTTGTCGCCGGGCGTCACATTCACGAGCGTGTCCGCCGGCTACCAGCATTCACTGGCGATCGGCTCGGACGGCAAGGCGTACGCCTGGGGTTCCGACGGCAACGGTCGCGTGGGCGACGGCGGGTCGAACACGAATCAGTCGACCCCGGTGGCGGTCGTGCTACCGGCAGGGGTGACGGCGACGAGCATGTCGGCCGGTCTCGCCCATTCGCTGGCGGTGGGTTCAGACGGCAAGACGTACGCCTGGGGCTTTGGCAGCAGCGGTCAGCTCGGCGATGGCGGGGCGGGCGCAAGCCGGTCGACTCCGGTGGCGGTGGCGTTGCCCGCGGGGGTGACATTGACGAGCGTGTCCGCCGGCGGCACCTATTCGCTGGCGGTGGGTTCGGATGGCACGACGTACGCCTGGGGCCACGACGGCAGCGGTCAGCTTGGCGATGGCGGGGCGAACGCCAGCCAGGCGACTCCGGTGGTGGTCGTTGTGGTCGCGGTGACTTCGGTGTCGTTCGGCGGCGACGCCGGCACGGATCTGGTGCGGGATGGTGTGCTCTGGAGGGTGACCACATCGGCTCATGCGGGGGGTTCCGTCGATGTCGTGCTGGAGTGGACACTCGGCGGTGCCGCGCAACCGGCTCTGACGCTGCCCGGCGGCTTCACGTTCATCGCCCCGCCTCCGCCGCCCACGTTCTCGATCGCACCGGGCTCGGGCCCGACGGCGGGCGGTACCGAGGTGACGGTGACGCCGCCGCCGCCACCCGGCGTGACGTTCACCAGCGTGGCCGCTGGTACCCACCATTCGCTGGCGATCGGGTCGGACGGCAAGACCTACGCCTGGGGGCTGGACACCTCCGGCCAGTTGGGCGACGGCGGCGTCAACAACACGAGCCAGTCGACCCCGGTCGCGGTGGTGTTGCCGCCGGGGGTGACGTTCACGAGCGTGTCGGTCGGGTACTTCTATTCGCTGGCAGTCGGTTCGGATGGCAAGACCTACGCCTGGGGCGACGACGCGCTCGGGCAGTTGGGCGATGGCAGCTCGACCGCGGATCAATCGAGCCCGGTCGAAGTGCAACTGCCCGACGGGGTGACGTTCGAAAGTGTGTCGGCTGGCAGCTACCATGCGCTGGCGGTGGGCTCGGATGGCAAAACCTACGCTTGGGGCGACGACGGCTCCGGCAAGTTGGGCGATGGCGCGGGAACCACGAGGCAGCCGGCCCCGGTCGAGGTGGTGCTTCCCGCGGGCGTGACGCTCGAGAGCGTGTCGGCTGGCACCAACCACTCGCTCGCGGTGGGGTCCGACGGCATGGCCTACGCCTGGGGCCAGGGCATGTCCGGGCAGTTGGGTGATGGATCGACCGTGGATCGATCGACCGCGGTCGAAGTGGAGTTGCCGACCGGGGTGACCGTCGTCAGTGTCTCCGCTGGTTTCTCGCATTCGCTGGCGATGGGCTCGAACGGCAAGACCTACGCCTGGGGCAGCGGCGGCCTCGGGCAGTTGGGCGACGGCGGCGCGAACACGGATCAATCCACCCCGGTCGAAGTGGTGCTGCCGCCAGGGGTGAGCTTCGTCGGCGTGTCCGCGGGTTTCTACCATTCCCTTGCCGTGGGCTCGAACGGCACGACCTACGCCTGGGGCAACGACCTCTACGGGCAGTTGGGCAACGGCGGCGCGACCCAGAACCAGTCGACCCCGGTCGAAGTGGTGCTGCCGCCGGGGGTGACCTTCGAGCACGTATCGGCCGGGGCCTCATATTCGTTGGCGATGGGCTCAGACGGCACGACATACGCGTGGGGTAGCGACGGCTCTGGGCAGTTGGGCGATGGCGGGGGAAACACGAGTCAATCGACCGCGGTGTCCGTGTCGCTCCCCCAGGTAGCGGTGACCTCGGTGTCGTTCGGCGGCAATGCGGGCACGGATCTGGTGCGGGATGGCGCGCTTTGGAAGGTGACGACGCCGATTCACGCCGCGGGTCCGGCGGATGTCGTGCTCGCGTGGACCCTCGGCGGCGGCGCGCAACCTGCTCTGACGCTGGCCGACGGCTTCATCTTCGTCGCCTCGGTGCCGGGTGTGCCGACGGATGTGGTGGGCATGGCGGGCGACGCTGCGGTGGCGCTGTCGTGGTCGGCGCCGACCAGTGACGGCGGCAGTGCGGTCACGGATTACGTAGTCGAGTACTCCGACGATGGCGGCACAACTTGGGCGCCGTTCGCTGACGGCACCTCCACGGCGACGAACGCGACCGTCACCGGGCTGACCAACGACATCGCATACCTGTTCCAGGTATCGGCGACCAATGACGTCGGGATGGGATCCCCGAGCGTCCCCTCATCCGCGGTGGCACCGTTCCTCGAGCCACCCACGGGTGTGACGGTGGCGGGCGGCTACGCCCAGGCATTCGT
The DNA here is from genome assembly GCA_030852935.1 of Actinomycetota bacterium. Lineage (GTDB taxonomy): Bacteria > Actinomycetota > Actinomycetes > Actinomycetales > Microbacteriaceae > Agromyces. The sequence continues at coordinate 16,799 of JALYWB010000166.1, forward strand.
GTCGTGGACGCGGTCGGCCGATGATCTGCTGGCGGCGTTCGACTACACCGCGACGATCCTGCAGGGCGGCGACGTCTTCAGCTGCACGACGAATGACACATCCTGCGTCGTGACGGGGCTCTCGCCCGGCGCGATCGCTGTCGAGGTCGTCGCGAGCGGTCCGACCGGCGCGTCGACCGCAGCGTCCGGCGCGGGGAGCATCGGCTCTCTCACGGATGTTCCGGCGACGCCACCGGGCGACCAGGGCGGAGTCTCGATCGAGTTGCGTGACCAGGCAGGCCGCGTCGTCACGAAGGTCGCACCGGGCCAGCAGCTCACCCTGCACGCCGCCGGCTTCGCGCCGGGCTCGCTCGTCGATGGCTTCGTCTATTCGACGCCGCAGCACCTCGGCACTGGCACGACGGGTCTCGCGGGTGCGGCGACCTTCGCGGTGACCGTGCCGTCGAATCTCCCGGTCGGCACGCACACGCTCACCGCGGTCGGACTGAACGATGACGGTGACACCGCGACGGCCTCGCTCGCCATCGAGGTCGCCTCGGCCGGAGCGCTCGCCAGCACTGGCTGGACCACGGCGTCGGAACCGCTCGCCGCCCTGCTGCTGCTCGCCGGGCTCCTCACACTGTGGACGGCCCGCCGCGCACGGGCATCACGTCTCCGCCGAGCCGGGTGACCGTGCGGATGCGTGCCACCTCCATGGCCACCTGACGTTCCGCCGCCCGCTTGGCAGAGAATCGCGTTACGTCGGGCTGACAGGATTTGTCCCCACTGCCTCCCCCAAACGCGGCTCCGCCGCGCCCGGGGCCCCTCGCCAGCGGGGGCCCACCTGCTCGCAGGTGCAAGCCACCACGCACGAGATAACGCGAGAAGGCCGCCCGATGGACGGCCTTCTCGCGTTACGTCGGGCTGACAGGATTTGAACCTGCGACCCCTTGACCCCCAGTCAAGTGCGCTACCAAGCTGCGCCACAGCCCGTGGCATGCACCGCATCCGAGGAAGCGGCACGGCTCCCTACATTACCTTGTCGGCGGCACGGTCGTGACCGCCAGCCACGCACGTCAGGCGAGCTTCGCCTTCACGTACGCGACGATCGCGTTGGCGTGGCCGTGTCCCAAGCGGTGCTCCGACTTGAGCCAGTCCACGACCTGCATGTGCGGATGCTCGTCGAGACGCTCGGCGGCCAGATCGAGCCAGTGCTGCATCGGCTGCCCGTAGGTCTTCTCGATGCTCGGAAAGTAGGAGGCAGGGCCGGCGAGCTTCTCCCCCGGCTTCACGGATGGTGCGGTCACGCGCGACATGCCGCCAGCGTAACCGAGGCGCACACTGGAGCCATGGCCGAGCTCATCGCCGTGCATGGCGACATCACCGAACAGCGAGTCGACGCGATCGTCAACGCCGCCAACAATGCGATGCGCGGCGGCGGCGGTGTCGACGGGGCCATCCACCGGGCGGGCGGCCCCGACATCCTGCGCGACTGCATCGAACGCTTCCCCGACGGCCTGGCCACAGGGGATGCCGGATGGACCATCGCGGGGCGCCTGCCCGCGAAGCAGGTGATTCACACGGTCGGCCCGAACTACGCCGCAGGTCAGCGCGACCGCGCGCTGCTCGTCTCGTGCTACCGGCGCGCACTCGAGGTCGCCGACGAGTTGGAGGCTCGCAGCATCGCTTTTCCCCTCATCAGCGCCGGCATCTACGGCTGGCCGCTCGAGGATGCGATCGAGGTCGCCGTCAGCACGATCGCGGATGCGTCCACGC
>JALYWB010000175.1 GCA_030852935.1 Actinomycetota bacterium
GGTTCGGCGTGTACATCGGGTACACGGCGACGTGGCCGCCCGAGTGGGTCGAGATCCAGTTGTTGGGGAACACGCTGTCGGGGCGATCGGATGCCTCGTCCTCGAACAGGTGCACGGTGATGCCTGCGGCTTCGAGGGCGGATGCCGCGCGTGTGACCTCCTCGAACGCGGCCGCGGAGATCTCGGCGGCATCCGCTCCGGCCGCACCGACCTGGAACGCGTTGTCGGCGAGCGTCGCGAGGTTCGGGGTGAAGTGGTGCGGACGTACCATCACGACGGCCGAGGGGGCTTGGACGGACATCGTCAGCCCACCGGCGAGAAGGCGCCGACGAGCCCGAAGAGGTCTTTCGGGTCGTCGGGCTCGGCCACGAGTTCGATGCGCTGCTCGAATGCAGTGCCGGCGACCCGGTCGCGCACGAACCGCAGCGCCGAGAAGTCCTCGATGGCGAAGCCCACGGAGTCGAACACCGTGATCTCGTCGGCGCTGGTGCGCCCGGGGGTTCGGCCGGTCAGCACCTCCCAGAGTTCGGTCACCGGGAAGTCGGAGGGCCGTTGCTGGATCTCGCCCTCGATGCGCGTCTGCGGGGCGTACTCGACGAAGACAGTGCCGCGGTCGAGGATCGCCGCGTCGAGCTCGGTCTTGCCCGGGCAGTCGCCCCCGATGGCGTTCAGGTGCATGCCGGGCGTCACGAGCTCGTCGGCGATGACGGTGGCGCGGGCCTTGTCGGCGGTGCATGTCGTCACGATGTCGGCGCCGTCGAGGGCCTCTGCCGCGCTGCCGGCGACGGTGATACTGAAGCCGAGGGGCAGGAGGTTGCGTACGAACTTCGCGATCGCATCGGGGTCGACGTCGTAGACGCGGAGATCGGTGATGCCGAGTGCGCTTCGGAAGGCGAGTGCCTGGAACTCGGCCTGGCTGCCCGTGCCGATCATCGCCATGACGGCCGAGTCGGGTCGAGCGAGTGCGCGCGCGGCCAGCGCCGACGTTGCGGCGGTGCGGAGGGCGGTGAGCACGGTCATCTCAGCGAGGAAGGTGGGGTAGCCGTTGTGCACATCGGCCAGGACACCGAAGGCGGTGACCGTCTGGTAGCCACGGGCCGGATTCGAGGGGTGGCCATTCACGTACTTGAAGGCGTACGACTCCTGATCGCTCGTGGGCATCAGTTCGATGACGCCGAACGGCGTGTGGCTGGCAATCCTCGGCGTCTTGTCGAAGCCCTCCCAACGACAGAAGTCGTCCTCGAGGTACTCGAGGATGCCGGAGATAACCGCCTCGGTTCCCGTTCGGGCGACCCAGCCGACCATGTCCCGTACGTCGACGAAGCTCGTCATCTCGTTCCTTTCACCGTGTGGTTCGAGCGTAGATTCCGTCGATATGCAATGACAACGATCACAATGCGCACGATCTGCCGGGAAAGCACGCATTCTGTGCGCCTCCTGAGTACCATGTGCACATGGCTGTTCTCGACGAGCTCGACCGCCGACTGCTGTCGGCGCTTCGCGAAGACGGGCGGGCGCCGGTGGCCGAGCTCGCGCGTCGCCTCGGGGTCGCCCGGGCGACCGTGAACGGCCGCATCGACCGCCTCGTGGCATCCGGCACCATCATTGGATTCTCGGTGCGCGTGCGCGAAGAGCTCGACCCACTCGCGATCCGCGCGATCTCGCTCATCGAGGTCGAGGGGCGCACCACCGACGACGTCATCAGGCGCCTGCGCGGCCTCCCCGAGGTGGTCGCCCTGCACACGACGAACGGTGGATGGGATCTCGTCGCCGAGCTCGCCACCGAGACCCTCGCGGAGTTCGATGGCGTGCTCGGCCGGATCCGCTCCATCGAGGGCGTGGTCAACAGTGAGACGAGCCTCCTGCTCAGCTCGGTGCTGCGGTAGGTCTCCTCGGCGCCTGTGGCTACCCGCCCGGGCGGATATGGAGCGTATCGTGCGCCGCGTCCTGAACGGCGGCGATCGTGAACGGCCAGTCGAGGGTCTCGCCGCGCTGCCAGAGCGGTGCCTGATCGGCGTAGTGGCGATCGTATGCGTGGCCCGATGCGCCGGTGAGGTTGATCCACCTCGAGGCGTCGAAGTCACCGAGATCGACGATCATGCGCATCGACGGCACCCAGTCGACGGCGTAGCCGACCCCGGTGTCCCAGCCGTTCGCGTTCACGATCGACGAGCCGCCGCCCAGTTCGTAGGGTCCGCGATTGAAGAGCCACTCGATCGGGCCGATGCCCGATTCGCCGAAGCTCTGGTTCGTCAGCGTGAGCGTGTGCAGCCGGCCCCAGCGCCAGGTGTCGGGGTTGCCGCCCATACGATCGGAGGCCTCGGTCCACGCTTCCTCGAGTGCATGGGCCAGCAGGGCGTCGCGACCGGCGACGCCCTCTGTCTCGTTCGTCCACCACCTGGCGTCGGGCTCGCCGAGCAGCGTCGCGACCACGCTGAACCACCGGTCGCCGCCCTCTGGCCTGGTCGACTCGGGCAAGCCGCCGAACATGTCGTCGAGCAGGTTGCGCCAGAACACGGCGAAGTATGCCGCCTCGCCACTGTCGACGTCGGAGCTGGCGTCCCAGCCGTCGAGGAGCGCCGCACCGCGCGCGGCATCACCGTCGAGGTCGAGTTCGGCGATGACCGGCAGGAGGGCCGCGGCGTTCGCATTCGCAGTGTCGAGCTGCATCTGCGAGAGGTCATCGGCCGTGAGCTTGGTGCCCGCAGCGATGTGCTCCTGCAACAGGCGTTCGATGGCGACGGCCCGGTAGCCGAGGTCCCAGTCCTGCGTGAGCATGGGACCATTCCCGCTCACGGCATTGTTGGCCGTCACGAGGTAACCGCGCTCGGGGTTCAGGACCGACGGCATCGCATCGAAGGGGACGGTGCCCTCCCACCCGTTCGCGCTCGTCCAGCCGGGCATCGGGACGGTGCCGTCGCCCGCCTTCCTGATCGGAATCGTGCCGGGCGCCTGATAGCCGATGTTGCCGTCGACATCGGCGTAGATGAGGTTCTGTGCAGGCACGTCGAAGAGCGCGGCGGCCTGCCGGAACCCCGCCCAGTCGCGCGCCCGGTTGATCGCGAAGATCGACTGGGCGGTGGTGCCGGGGGTCAGCGCCGTCCACTGCAGCGAGACTTCGTAGGCACCGTCTGGGGCTCCGGATGCCGCGGGGTACCCCTCGGCGACGGCGGCGAAGTCCGTGCCGATGTCGGTGACGATGGGGCCGCGCGCGGTCGAGCGCACGGTGATCGTCACGGGATCGTCGCCGGCAACCTCGATCGTCTCCTCACGCAGGGTCATCGGCACCATCACGCCGTCGAGTTCGTAAGTGTCGCCGTCCACTCGCTCGAGATAGAGGTCGGCGACGTCGGGTCCGAGGTTCGTGAGTCCCCATGCGATGCGCTCGTTGTGGCCGATGATCACCCCTGGGAGCCCCGAGAACGTGAACCCAGCGACATCGAACGCGCAATGCTCGTTGAGTTCGGCGCAGTGGAGGCCCATCTGGGTCCAGATCGACGGCATCGCCGGCCCGAGATGCGGGTCGTTCGCGAGCAGCGGCATCCCGGACTCGGTGAGAGCGCCCGAGACGACCCACGAGTTCGAACCGAGGTCTCCGCCCTCTGGGCCGAGCAGCTCCGGCATCCCGTCGAGGAGGGCGCGCAGCGACGAAAGCGGTGCCGCGTATCGCTCTGCCTCGACCTCGTCGGCAGCGGCGCCCGGGCTGGACGCGGGAAGCGGCGCGACGCCTGCCGCGGCCGGTGCCGCGGGCATGCCCTCCATGATCGTCGGCATCGCGCCCCACGGGTAGGCGGGATGCAGCCGCGCGACCTCTTCAGGCGGCAGCGCGGTCGCGAGGAGCGCCCGGTCCATCTCGTCGCCGAGGTTCGAGCGGAGGTCCCACGCCATCGCCTTCAGCCACGCGATCGAGTCGACCGGAGACCATGGCTCGGGCGCGTACTCGGGGTTCTGCAGGCCGAGCACGGCGTACTCGAGCGAGAGGTCGGCGCCGCCGCCGCGCTCATCGAGGTACGCGTTCACGCCCTCGGCGTAGGCGTCGTAGTACGCGCGAGACGCCTCGTCGAGCATCGCGTACTCCTGCTCGGCGAGGCCACGCCAATCGAGCGTGCGGATGAACGCGTCGGTCGCGACCTGCGACTGGCCGAAGAGCTCTGCGACCCGGCCGGCGGTGACGTGCCTGCGGAAGTCCATCTCCCAGAACCGGTCCTGGGCGTGCACGTAGCCCTGTGCGAAGAACAGGTCGTGGTCGGTCTCTGCGATGAGTTGTGGGATGCCGGTGTCGTCGCGATAGACCGTGACCGCGGCCGTGATTCCCGGAACATCGATTCGTCCGGTCGTGGTCGGGAAGGAGCGCTGCACCGTCCACCAGCCGAACCCGGCGCCGACGAGGCCGAGCACGAGCACGGTGACGAGCAGGACGGTGAGGAAGGTGAGACCACGGTGCCTGCGGGTCCTCGGTGCGTCGGTGCCCACATCACTCCTTCGTGCTGCGCATGGCGAGGGCCACCCCGCGGCGGCCTGAGCACCCCACTGTAGCCGACGTGCCGCCGCTCGTCAGGCGTGCAGGGCGGTGTTCAGGGCGATGCCCCGGCCGGTGCGCGAGAGCACCTCCACCTGTCCGTTCAGCGAGTTGCGACGGAACAGCAGGCTCGGGACACCCGAGAGTTCGACGGCCTTCACCGTGCGCGGTCGCTCGCCGGCGCCGCCGAGCACCGCGACCTTCGTGCCCGCGGTGACGTAGAGGCCCGCCTCCACCACGGAGTCGTCGCCGATCGAGATGCCGATGCCCGAATTCGCCCCGAGGAGCGCGCGCTCGCCGATGGCGACGCGCTCGGTTCCGCCCCCCGACAGCGTGCCCATGATCGACGCGCCTCCGCCGATGTCGCTTCCGTCGCCGACGACGACGCCCTGCGAGATGCGGCCCTCGACCATCGAGGCGCCGAGGGTGCCCGCATTGAAGTTGACGAAGCCCTCGTGCATCACGGTGGTGCCGGGCGCGAGATGTGCGCCGAGGCGCACGCGCGCGGCGTCCGCGATGCGCACGCGCTCGGGGGTGACGTAGTCGAGAAGCCTCGGGAACTTGTCGAGCCCGGTGATGTGGATGCCGGCGCGCTGCAGCGTCGGGCGGAGTCGGTCGAAGTCGACCGGATGCATCGGGCCGGCGTTCGTCCAGACCACGGTCGGCAGGTGGGCGAAGATGCCGTCGAGGTTCACGGTGTTGGGACGCACGAGCAGGTGCGAGAGCAGGTGCAGGCGCAGGTACGCATCCGGTGTGCCGGCGGGCGCTGCATCGAGGTCGATCGCGACGGTCACGGCCTCGACCGTCACCGCGCGGCGTTCGTCGCCCCCGGCGAGCGCATCCAGTTCGACGGGGGTCGCGGAGGCATCGGGGCGGCCGAGCGTGGGAGCGGGGAACCAGGTGTCGAGCACGGTGCCGTCGGCGGCCACCGTCGCGAGTCCGTGGCCCCACGCCGACCGCGGAGCAGGGGAGGAGGCGGGGTCGTCGGCGGGCATGGCTCAAGCGTATCGGCCCCGCATCGCTCCCTGAGCCTGTCGAAGGGAGCCTGTCGAAGGGAGCTCGTCGAAGGGCGTTCCCTGAGCTTGTCGAAGGGAGCGGGCTCGCTTCGACAGGCTCAGCGAGCGGACGAGCTCAGCGAGCGCGGCATCCGTAGACTCGGTGCATGCCGATTCCCGCCGCGTCCCGGCCCGTACTCGACCTCACCGCCGACTCGGTCGCGATCTCGCAGGCGATCTGCGACGTGCCGAGCGTCTCGGGCGATGAGACCCTCCTTGCCGACCTCATCGTCGAGGCGCTCGAGGGCGCCACCCACCTCGAGGTGATCCGCGACGGCGACACGATCGTCGCGCGCACGAACCTCGGCCGCGCGCGCCGGGTCGTGATCGCCGGGCACATCGACACGGTGCCCATCAACGACAACGTGCCGACCCGGTTCGAGACCATCGACGGACAGCGCTACCTGTGGGGTCGCGGCACCGTCGACATGAAGGCGGGCGTCGCAGTGCAGCTGAAGCTCGCACTCGAACTCACGGACCCCATCGTCGACCTCACCTGGATGTGGTACGACCATGAAGAGGTCTCCGCCGAGCTCAACGGACTCGGCCGGCTCGCCCGCCACCGCCCGGACCTGTTCGTCGGCGACTTCGCGATCCTCGGCGAGCCGTCGAACGGGCAGGTCGAAGGCGGCTGCAACGGCAACCTGCGCGTCGAACTGCGCGCCTACGGGCTGCGCGCCCACTCGGCGCGCAGTTGGGTGGGGGAGAACGCGATCCACAAGCTGACGCCGGCGCTCGAGCGGCTCGCCGCCTACGCGCCGGCGACGATCGAGGTCGAGGGTCTCGCCTACCGCGAGGGGCTCAATGCCGTCGGCATCTCCGGCGGTATCGCTGGCAACGTCATCCCCGACGAGGCGATGCTGCACGTGAATTACCGCTTCGCCCCCAACCGCACCGTCGCCGAGGCGATCGACCACGTCGCGGCGCTGTTCCCCGAGTACGAGCTGACCGTCGTCGACGAGGCCGAGGGCGCGCGTCCGGGGCTCGACGATCCGCTCGCGCAGCAGTTCGTGCGCGCCGTCGGCGGCGAGGCGAAGCCGAAGTACGGGTGGACGGATGTCTCGCGCTTCAGCGCTCTCGGCATTCCCGCGGTCAACTTCGGCCCGGGCGACCCGCTCAAGGCGCACGCCGACGACGAGCGCGTGGCGTGCGACCAGATCCTGTCGTGCGAGCGGGCCCTGCGTGAGTGGCTCACCGGCGCTGCCTGAGCGCCCGGCCGTGACCGACGCACCGATCGAACGGGAGCGTGATCCGTTCCGCGTGACGCGATGGTCACCGCGCGTGCGATGGCGACTCGCCCCGTGGTGGGCGAAGGTCGCGATCGTCTACGTCGCGGCACGGCTCGTCACGACGGTGTTCGTGCTCGTACTCGCGAGCGTGCAGGGGCCGAACCCGTGGACCGGCGCACATCCCGGTTACTTCGAGTACGCGAACCTGTGGGATGCGCGCTGGTACCAGCTCATCCTGATCGGCGGATACCCGTCGGAACTGCCCGTCACCGAGGACGGGCAGGTCGCCGAGAACGCGTGGGCGTTCCTCCCGGTGTATCCCGCGCTCGTCGGGGCGGTCATGTGGCTCGGCGTGCCCTGGAACGTCGCGTCCGTCGTGATATCGGGCGGTGCGGGGCTCGGCGCCGCCCTCGTCTTCCACCGGCTCATGTCGCGGTTCCTGGCACCCGACCGTGCGCTGTTCGCCGTGGTGCTCTTCTGCGTGGCGCCGGTGGCGCCCATCATGCAGTTCGGGTACGCCGAATCACTCGGATTCCTCTGGATCGCGCTCGCCCTGCTGCTGCTCGTCGATCGACGCTATGGCTGGCTCGTCCCGGTGATCGCGGTCTGGTCGTTCACGAGGCCGGGGGCGCTGGCGTTCGCGCTGACCCTCGCGCTGCACTGGGGATGGCGGTTCGTTCGCAGGGAGCGCGAGGCCTTCCCTGCGCGCGAGCGCGTGCTCGTGGCATCCGTCGCCGTCTTCGCCGGAATGGCAGGGCTTGCCTGGCCCGCGATCGTCTGGGTCGTGACCGGCGACCTCCGCGGTTACACCGATACCGAGCTCGCGTGGCGGTCGGCCTACATCGGCTACCACGACCTCGTGCCGTTCACCGGCTGGTTCCAGTCGGGCGACTGGTGGCTCGGCCAGCCGCTCGGCACGATCGCGGTCATCGCGCTCGTCCTCGGCTTCGTCCTCGTGATGGCGTCACCGCCAGTACGGCGGCTGGGCGTCGACATCCGGCTGTGGAGCGTGAGCTACGCGCTGTACCTGCTCGCCGTGTTCTTTCCGCAGTCGAGCACGTTCCGTATCCTCGCTCCGATGTTCCCGCTGCTCGGTGCGCTGGCCCTGCCGCGGGCCTGGTGGTACCGCTCGGGGCTCGTGGTCGTCTTCCTCGCATTGCAGGTCGGCTGGCTCCTGATCTGCTGGGGCATCGACGGTCGCGATTGGACTCCGCCCTGACCAGCGGATTTCCCAGGGTGACTCGGGATGGCCGATAATGGAATCTCAGCCACGAAAGGGGTAGCTCAATGGCGGCCATGAAGCCACGCACCGGAGACGGACCTATGGAGGCTGTGAAGGAGGGTCGCCTCATCATCGTGCGGGTACCGCTGGAAGGCGGTGGTCGCCTGGTCGTCTCGGTGAACGACGCTGAGGCCAAGGAGCTCTACGACGTCCTGGGTGGCGTCGTGAACCCCGCCTGACGATGGATGCGGCCTGACGCGAGGTCAGGCACCCAACTTCACGATCTGGAGGAGGCCGTCTCCCGCAGGGGAGACGGCCGTCGCCACTGCCGTCGCGGCCGCGAGTTCGGTGATGAGCTCGCGGAACGCGGTGGCGGTGTCGTCGCGGCGTGCGGGATCGGCGACGCGACCCTTCCAGAGCGCTCGCGCCACGAGCACGCAGCCGCCGGGCTTCGCAAGGCGCAGGCCATGCTCGACGTACTCGATCACCGAGGCGCCGTCTGCGTCGATCACGACGACGTCGTAGGAGTTCTCGTTCATGCGAGGAAGCACCTCGCTGGCGCGCCCGGCGATGAGCCGCACGCGCGCCGGCGCGATGCCTGCCTCGGCGAAGTGCTCCCGCGCGTGCTGCTGGTACTCGTTCTCGCTGTCGATCGAGGTGAGCATCGCGGTGCGCACGGTCTGCAGCATCCAGAGCCCCGACACCCCGACGCCGGTGCCGATCTCGATGATCGACTCCGCACCGGCCGCCGCGGCGATGAGCGCGATCTGCGCGCCGACCGCGGGCGAGACCGGTTCGATGCCGAGCTCGAGCGACTGCTGCCTGGCCTTCGCGACCGCATCGGTCTCGACGACCGACTCGTCGACGTACTTCCAGTTCAGGTCTCGTTCGGACACGTGGCGACTCCCGGTGAATGCTCTCGAGCCCATAGCCTACGGGCCTCGCATCCTCGTCGTTCACACGCCTCGCCGCCGACTATCCTGAAGAGATGTTCGGTCTGACGTTCGAGAAACTCCTCATCATCGGGGTGATCGCTGTCTTCCTGCTCGGACCCGACCGACTTCCGCACTATGCCGCACAACTCGGCCGCTTCGTACGCTCCATGCGCGACATGGCCAACGGCGCGAAAGACCGGGTGCGCGAAGAGATGGGGCCCGACTTCAGCGACGTCGACTGGAAGAAGCTCGACCCTCGCCAGTACGACCCGCGTCGCATCATCCGCGAGGCGCTGTCGGATGTCGACCCGCTCGCCGAGCCGGCGAAGCCCGTCGTGGCACGCGCTGCCGTCAACGAGGACTCCGCCTATCTGCAGCGGAAGCGCAAGCTCGAGGCGCTCGGCGCAGGCGAGGCGGCGCCGTTCGACTCCGAGGCGACCTGACCTGACGTGGCGGGCCGCACAAGCGCGGGGTCAGCGGCGACGGATGCCGCGGAGCACCCGCGCGAGCAACATGAACGGTTCGGCGAGTACGCCGAATTCGCGCCCGGTTCGAGGCAGCTGAAGCAGCCCCGTAGATCGTGAGATCGTGACGGGATCGACGAACCGCTTCAACCCCTCGGGGCCGTTTCGGCGCCCGAGACCTGAGGCCTTCACCCCGCCCATGGGGGCATCGACCGAGGCGAACGTGCCGCGGTAGCCCTCGTTGATGTTCACGCTGCCCGCCTCGAGCGCCTCCGCGACCCGCCGGCCGCGTCGTGCCGACCCGGTGAGCACCGAGGCGTTCAGGCCGTACTCGCTGGCGTTCGCCGCGAGGATCGCCTCCTCCTCGCTGTCGACGAGGTAGAGCGAGGCGATCGCTCCGAAGGTCTCGTCGGCGTGCACCTCCATGTCGGCCGTGACCCCGGTGAGCACGGTCGGCTCGAAGAACCAGGGGCCGACGTCGGGCCGAGGACGGCCGCCCGTCACCACTGTGCCGCCCTTGGCGAGCGCGTCGTCGAGGTGTGCGCGCACCCGCTCGAGCTGCGCGGCGCTCGCAAGCGAGCCGTAGTCGCTCGTGTAGTCGAGCGAGGACCCGAGGGTCGCCGAGCCCAGGTGGTCGACGAGCGCCCGGGTGAACGGGCCGGCCACCGAACGGTGCACGTAGATGCGCTCCATCGAGACGCAGAGCTGTCCCATGGCCGAGAAGCACGCGTAGGCGGCATCGCGCGCCGCCTGCTCGGGGTCGACGTCGTCGAGCACGATCAGGGCGTTCTTGCCGCCGAGTTCGAGCGAGGCGCCGACCAGCCGGCGTCCCGCCTTCTCGGCGATGGTGCGGCCCGTCGCGGTGGACCCGGTGAAGCAGATGTAGTCGACGACGTCGGTGAGCGCCTCGCCGACCTCGCTCGCGGGCCCGGCGACCACGGCCCACAGCGCCTCGGGCACCCCCGCGTCGATGAACGCGCGGCGAAGGGCGAGGATCGTGAGCGCGCCCTGGTCGTCGGCCTTCTGGACGACCGCGCAGCCGGCCGCGAGCGCAGGCACCACGTCCATCGCGGCCAGGCTGAGTGCATAGTTCCACGGTGTGATGACCCCGGCGACGCCCTTCGGGCGGTAGCGCACGACGGTGGTCGTCGCGACGGGCACGCCCGCGTGACGGCGCTCCGCACCGAGCACCCGCCGGGCGGTGAGCGCGTTGTACCGGGTGACGGATGCCGCCTGGTAGACCTCTTCGAGCGCCTGGCCGCGGGTCTTGCCGCTCTCGAGTTGCACGAGGTCCATCAGCAGCTCGCGCCGATCGAGCACGAGGTCGTGGGCACGCAGCAGGACGCGCCGACGTTCGGCGAAGCCGGCTCGGGCCCAGGCCAGCTGCGCCAGCCGCGCCCTCGCGACCGCGTCATGCACATCGTGTGCGCTGGAACGCGGCAGCTCGTGCAGGACCTCACCCGTCGAGGGCGTGGGAACGGCGGAGGTCTCCGAACCCGACGCGACGACATCGTCGGTGAGGCTCGCGAACAGTTCCGGGGAGGCCGTGGGCGCGCGCATGGGCACAGTCTAGGTCAGTTGTCCCACTTCGTCCCTGGGTGGATACACTGCCACCATGACCGCACCGGAGCGATCCCTGTCCCGCGGCGTCGTGACCCGGTATGCGATCGGTTCGATCGGCACCGGCGGGTTCGCCACGCTGCCCGGCCTCGTGCTCGTGTACTACCTCACCGACACGCTCGGAGTCGCCGCCATCGCTGCCGGAGTCGTCGTGGCCGCGGCGAAAGTCTGGGATGTCGTCGTCGACCCGTGGATCGGCGAGCGGAGTGACCGCGCGCTCGCTCGCACTGGCACACGTCGCACGTGGATGATCGTGGGTGCGATCGCGTTGCTCGTCGGGTTCGTGCTGACGTTCGCCGTGCCCGCCGGCCTCGTGCCCGCGGCATCCGCGGTCTGGGTGTTCGTGGCGTTCCTCGCCACGGCGACCGCCTTCAGCCTGTTCCAGGTGCCGTACATCGCGCTGCCCGCAGAGCTCACGGGCGACTACGACGCGCGCACGAGGCTCCTCACCTGGCGGGTCGTCGTGCTCACGATCGCGATCCTCCTCTTCGGCGCGGGCGGACCCGAGCTCCGTGCCGCGTTCGCCGACGAACACGTCGGCTACCTCGTGATGGCGGTGGTCGCCGGCCTCGTGATCGGGGCGGGCATGCTGATCGCCACGACGACCGCAGCGCGGGGTGTCGCGACGGTCACGGATGCGGCGCCGCGGCGGAAGCTCAGGGCCGGCTACGCCGAGGGCTTCGCCGCCCTGCGACGAAGTCGGCCGTTCCGCCTGCTCCTGGCCGCCTTCGTGCTGCAGGGCCTCGCCACCGGCGCGATGCTCGCGGGCGCGCAGTTCGTGGCCACCTGGGTACTGCGCGACGAGCGCGCGGTGACCCTGCTGTTCGTGGCCCTCATCGCGCCCGCTGCGCTCTGCGCCCCGGTCTGGCAGTGGGTCGCCGCTCGCGTCGGCAAGGAGCGTGGGTTCGCACTCGCGAGCGTGCTGTTCGCGCTGGCCGCACTGAGCCTCATCGGCATGCTGTGGGCGCCTGGCGCGTGGGTGTACGGTCCGGTGGCGCTGGCGGGCGCCGCGTACGCGGGCATGCAGTCATTGCCGATGGCGATGCTGCCCGACGTCATCTCGCATGACGCGCGTCGGCATGGAGACGGCCGCGCCGGCACCTTCGGCGGCGTCTGGACCGCGGGCGAGACTGCCGGAATGGCGCTCGGTGCGACGCTCCTCACGATCGTGCTCGCCGTCACGGGCTACCTCGAGTCGACGGGTGACCAGGTGGTGGCCCAGCCCGAGGCCGCGGTCGCCGGCATCGTCGTGAGCTTCAGCGTGCTTCCGGCCGCGCTCGTGCTGCTGAGCCTCGTGCCGCTGGCCGGGTATCCACTGCGCAAGGGTGATATCGACGCGGATGCCGCGGCGGAGGCGGTGCTGCGATGACCATGTTTCGGCATCAGCCCGACGAGATCCTCGCCGAGCTCGAGGCGCTCCGGGCTGCGGACGCCCCGACGCACGGCGGGCATGTGCTCTCGTACGTCTACGACTCCGGTATCGCCGAACTCGATGAACTCGCGGCGCGCGCGGCCCGTCTCGTGCAGCCCGTGAACGGCCTCGACCCGACGACGTTCACGTCGGTCGCCGTGATGGAGTCTGGCGTCGTCGGGTTCGCCCGGCAGGTGTTCCACGGCGAGATAGCCGAGACCGGCGAGACCGCCGAGACGGGCCCGGGCGGTTCCGCGGCGTCCGAAGTCGTGGTCGGCTCGGTGACCTCCGGCGGCACCGAGAGCTGCCTGCTCGCCGTGAAGACCGCGCGCGATGCCTGGCGCGAGGCGCGCCTCGGTTCGCCGCGCACCCCACGGATCGTGGCACCGGTCACCGTGCACGCCGCCTTCCACAAGGCCGCCCACTACTTCGGACTCACGCTCGACCTCGTGCCGGTCGACCCCGACACCGGAGCTCCGACACCCGACGGGATCGAGGCGCGCCTCGGCGACGATGTCGCCCTCGTCGTGCTCAGCGCGCCGTCCTACCCGTTCGCGAGCCTCGACCCGATCGCCGACGTCGCGGCCATCACGGCGCCGCGCGGCATCGCGCTCCACGTCGACGCCTGCATCGGCGGATTCGCACTCGCATTCTGGCCCGACCGGCTTCCGCCGTGGGACTTCCGCGTGCCGGGCGTCACGAGCCTCTCGGCCGACCTGCACAAGTACGGATACGCCCCCAAGGGCGTCTCGGTACTGCTGACCCGCGGGCGTGATCGGCAGCGCCACCAGTACTTCGCGACGACCGCATGGCCGGGGTATCCCGTCGTGAACCCGACGATGGCGGGCTCGAAGCCCGCGGCACCGCTCGCCGCAGCGTGGGCCATCACCACTGCCCTCGGAGAGTCGGGCTTCACCGAGCTCACGGCACGAGCGGCACGGGCGACACGCGAACTGCGACGCGTCATCGACCGCATCGACGGCCTCCGGGTGGTGGGGGAGCCGACCGGTCCGTTGTTCGCCGTCACGGTCGACGAGTCCGTTCCGCCCGATCGCCGGGTGGATCCGCATCACTGGGCGGATGCCGCGCGCGCAGCGGGTTGGCACCTGCAGCAGCAGCCCGGTCTCGCCCAGGCCGACGGCACGCGCCTTCCGGCCACCACCCATCTCACCGTGACGCCCGTCACCGAGGAGGTCGTGTCCGACCTCGGGGCGGCCCTTGTCGATGCCGCTGACTCCGTGCGCGGTGTGCCGCCCGTCGATGGCGACGCGCTGCTCGCCGGCCTCGCGGTGGGCCTGCCCGGTGGAGCCGACACGCTGGCGGCGGCATCCGCGGAACTTGCTCAGGGCAGCGGCGCGGGGCTCGACTCGGAAGCCGCCGTGCAACTGCTCGCTGCATTCGGGCTGCTGGGCGGCGCTGGTGGTCCCGATGGCGCCGGCGGCGACGCGGCGACCGGCGCCCTGCCCGACCGACTGGCGCCAGTGCTGGCGCTCGTCGAAGCGCTACCGGGCCCGCTCACCGAGCGATTGCTCATCGAGTTGCTCGCACGGGTCGTGGAGCCGCGAGACTGACGCCGGGTCAGCCGGTGGGCGGCGCGGCGAGCCCGCAGCGCTCACCGTAGTACGCGTACAACTCGGCCTTCAGCCCGTCGTCGGCGGGCACGTCGAGTCGGCCGGCGCGACCATCGCTCGTCACGATGTCGAACGGCAGGATCGTGCCGCGCTTGTCGTCGGCGATCCCATGCGCATCGCAGCGCGCCGGGCGCACGGGCAGGCTGATCGTGAACGGCGCATCGCCTGCGGCCACGTCGATGCCGAGCGTCCAGTCGGTGCCGTCCTCCGCGTTCAGGAGCGTGGTTCCATACACGCGCTCGATGCGCATCGACGTGTCTCCGGATGTCGCGGGTATCAGCTCGACGTCGATGAATGCGCGCCGCTCCGCCCCAGTGCCGGCCCCGCGGAGGTGGTCGGGCAGCACGATCTCGGCGACCTCGCCCACCGATTCGGCGAGGCAGTCGGCGCTGTTCACCCTGGTGACCGTGTCGAACGGGTCGTCGGCGGTGAGACGGCCCTCCCCCGTACCGTCCTCGGTCTGGAACGTCACGTCGACGAGCGTGGGCCCCGCCTCGGCGTCGCACAGGCTCGCGGGCAGGTCGAGGCGGATCGCGAGCGCGTCGTCGGGGGTCAGTTCGAACGGCTTCGAGTACTCGAGCCCCGGCTCGAATGTGGGGACCACGACCTCGAAGGCCTCGATGGTCACGGGTGCGTCGCCCGTGTTCTCGAAGCGCACCACGAGCCGGTGATCGACGACGTCGAGCCGGCCCTGCTGCACCGAGACCGCGAGGCCATCGGGCGTCGACGGCGCAGGAGGCTCACTCGCGCACGCGGCAAGACCGATCGACGCCGTCGCGATCGTCGCGACAACGGCGAGCCCGCGGATGAGTCGGCCGCGCGGCATCCCTTCAACACCCACAGGACGGCGCCGTCGCATCGAACTCACCGCACCGACACGTCCAGGCGACGGCCGCCGAGCGACCGGGGGAGCGCCGCGAGGCGCGAGGCGACCTCCTCGATGGCACGGGCCGCAGGGTCGTCGGGTGCCGAGAGCACCACGGGTGCGCCGGCGTCACCGCCCTGCCGCAATGCGATGCTGATCGGCACGCTCGCCAGCAGCGGCACAGGTGCGGGTTGGCCTTCCGAGAGCCGATCGGCGACGATCGCGCCGCCGCCCGAACCGAAGAGCTCGATCACCCCGCCGCCAGGTTCGACGAATCCCGACATGTTCTCGACGACGCCGACGATGCGCTGCCCGGTCTGGCGGGCGACGACCCCGGATCGCTCCGCGACGTCCGCGGCGGCCGGCTGCGGGGTGGTGACCACGACGACCTCGGCATTCGGCAGCAACTGGCCGAGCGAGATCGCGACGTCGCCGGTGCCCGGCGGCAGGTCGACGAGGAGCACGTCGAGGTCGCCGAAGTACACGTCGGTGAGGAACTGGTTCAGCGTGCGGTGCAGCATCGGACCACGCCAGGCCACGGCGACGGATGACGCCCGCCCGCCGGGCTCGGTCGGCTCGACGAACATGCCGATCGAGATGACCTTCACGCCGTGTGCGACCGGCGGCAGGATCATCTCGTCGACGCGCGTCGGTCGCGCGGCGTTGCCGTGCTCGTCGACCAGGCCGAGCAGGCCCGGGATCGAGAACCCGTGCACGTCGGCGTCGACGAGGCCGACCGAGAGACCGCGCGCAGCGAGTGCGACGGCGAGATTCGCGGTGATCGTCGACTTGCCCACGCCGCCCTTGCCGCTCGTCACGGCAATGACCCGGGTGAGGCTGCCCGGCCCGAACGGGTTGCCGCGGGCGGCGCGGCCGCCACGGAGCCGCTCGGTGAGTGCCGCGCGCTGAGCGGGGGTCATGACGCCGAGGGTCACGTCGGCATTCCCGGGCCCGGCGACCGCTTCGGCTGCCTGGCGCACGTCACGTTCGATGCGGTCGCTTGCGGGGCATCCGACGATCGTCAATCGAATGGCCACCTGCACACGGCCGTCGGCACCGGCCGTCACCGATTCGACCATGTCGAGGTCGGTGATCGGCTTGCGGATCTCGGGGTCGATCACCCCGGTGAGTGCCGCCCGCACCGCCCCCTCGAGCGCGTCAGCGTCAGCCCGGGGCATGCTCGGCCTCCTCGTCGCGTCGATCGAGTTCCTCGAGGGCCGCGCGGAGCTCGGCGCGGATGAAGTCCTTCGAAGCCAGGTCCTTCACGGCGAGGCGAAGCGCGACGACCTCACGGGCGAGGTACTCGGTGTCGGCCAGGTTGCGCTCGGCGCGTTGGCGATCCTGCTCGATCTGCACGCGGTCGCGGTCGTCCTGACGGTTCTGCGCAAGCAGGATGAGTGGAGCGGCGTAGGAGGCCTGCAGCGAGAGCACGAGGGTCAACGCGATGAACCCCAGTTCGATGGAGTCGAACCGAAGCGGTTCCGGCGCGAACGTGTTCCAGAGGATCCATGCGGCGACGAACAACGAGAGACCGAGGAGGAACCACGGCGTTCCCATGGCACGGGCGACCCACTCGGTGAAGCGCCCGAACCGGTCGCTATCACCGGAGCCGCGGAAGGACGGGGATCGGCGGATGCCCTTCGGGGTGTCGAACCGGCGGTCTTCGACGTCAACGCGTGCCATCTCCTGCCCTCCTTCCATGCGGGATGGGGATGCTCCCCGTGGTCATCTGGGCGCGCGCAGCCGCGCGGCGCCCGGTTTCGGTCTCATCTGGATGAGAACGCCAGTCGTCTGGCAGCAGGTAGTCGAGCACGTCGTCAATCGTCACCACCCCGACGAGTCGATGCTTCTCGTCGACCACCGGCACCGACACGAGGTCGTAGCTCGCGAGGATGCGGCTCACCTCGGCGGCCGAGGTGTCGGCGCGAACGGGTTCGAGGCCCTGGTCGATGAGGGTGCCGAGGCGTTCGTGCGGCGGGTAGCGGAGCATCCGCTGGAAGTGCACGATGCCGAGGAACCGGCCCGTCGGCGGCTCGTACGGCGGCAGGGTGACGCACACCGCCGCGCCGAGCGCCGGCGGCAGGTCGTGTCGGCGGATCAGGGCGAGACCCTCGGCCACCGTCGCATCGGCCGACACGATGATCGGCTCGGTCGTCATCAGGCCGCCCGCGGTGTCGGCACCGTAGGAGAGGAGGAACCGCACGTCGTCGGCCTCTTCGGGCTCCATGAGTTCGAGGAGGTGCTCACCGCGCTCCTCGGGCAATTGCGCGATGAGGTCGGCCGCGTCGTCGGGCTGCATGTGGTCGAGCACGTCGGCCGCACGGTCGTCACCGAGGCGCGACAGGATCTCGACCTGGTCGGACTCGGGCATCTCTTCGAGCACGTCGGCGAGCCGATCGTCTGAGAGTTCCTCGGCGACCTCGTGCCGGCGCTGGGCGGGTAGGTCGAGGAGGGTGTTCGCGAGGTCGGCCGGCTTCAACTCCGAGTAGGTCGCGATCAGCTGCTCGGCCGACTGCGCCTCGCCCTTCGCGGTTGCCTCGTGCACTTCGCGCCACGTGACGTACGCCGACTGGCCCTTCGAGAACGGCGAGGCACCCTTGGGGCGACGCACGAAGAGCTGGTCGACCTCCCACTCGCCCTGCTCCTGCTCCTCGATCGCGACATCTTCGATGGTGGCCTGGCCCGAGCCGTCGTTGAAGACGACCTTTCGCCCGAGCATCTCAGCGATCACGCGCACCTCGCCGCCGCGCTGCTCGAACCTGCGCAGGTTGATGAGCCCGGTCGTGATGATCTGGCCGCCGCCGATCGAGGTCACTCGCCCGATCGAGACGAACACGCGGCGCTTGCCCGGGATCTCGACGATGAGGCCGACCACGCGCGGGGGGTCGTTCTTGCGGTACACGACGAGGACGTCGCGCACCTTGCCGACCCGGTCGCCTGCGGGGTCGAAGACCGGGCAGCCGGCGAGCCGGGCGACGAAGACTCTCGTGGCGCTCACGCTACCAACTTAGCCCCCGCCACCCCGGTTCCCCGCCGTTCCGGCGCTCGCCGCGGGCGCGTGGGAGAATGGTCGGGTGAGCACCCAATCCCCGTTCGGCGGCCGCGTCGCCCGCACGTACCCTACGCTTCCCAAGGGCGAGAGCATCGCGAGCTTCGAGACCTACGGCGAGGCGCAGGCCGCGGTCGACAAACTGGCGAAGGCGTCCTTTCCCGTGAAAGAGCTCGCGATCGTCGGCACCGACCTCACCAGCGTCGAGCGCATCACCGGCACGCTGAGCTGGGGGC
>JALYWB010000016.1 GCA_030852935.1 Actinomycetota bacterium
GAGATGTGCCGTGCCTGCTCGGCCGAGTGCATGAAGCACGCCGAGATGAGCGAGCACTGCCGGATGTGCGCGATGGCGTGCGATCAGGCGGTCATCGCGCTGGAGAAGATGATGAACGCCATGCGCGGGGCGATGGCGGCAGGCTAGGCGTACGCGATGCTGAACCGGTCGGTGCCGCGAGCGAGCACCCCGTAGACGCGGTGCAGTGCCACCGGCTCGCCGACGGCGAGCGTGCCCTCGAGCGAGTCGTGGTGCCACACCCTGTGTGCAGTCTCACCGCCGAGTTCGGCGAGCGTCACGAACCCTTCGTCGTCGAGTCCGACCACGATGACGTCGACCCACTTGCTCGCGGTCGTCGCGGCGAGCCGCTGCTGCATCAGGTGCACGCGGTGTCCGGGCCGGTCGCTCGAGCATTCCGTCGCCGCGATGCAGCCGCGCATGGCCATGACCTCACCCGTGCTGGGCTGGGTGACGGCGTGCGGCTCCTGGTGGGACATGAGGGCTCCTCGGTGTGCGATCCCGCCACGATACGCTCGGGCCCCGCGGATGTCGCGGCACCGCGTCACACGTGGAAACACTCGAGGCAAGGAGCCCATGATCAGTCGAGGAACAGGGTGCGAAGGCGCCTCGTCGTGAACACGAGCCCGATCGCGATCATCACCACGTAGTAGAGCACGTGCCAGAGCATGTCCCATCCCACGTCGCCCGTCGTGAGGCCGCGCACGAGTTCGACGCCGTGCCAGAGGGGCAGCGCCTGGATCACCGCCTGCAGCCACTCTGGGTAGACGGTGATGGGGTAGAAGGTCGCCGAGAAGAGGAACATCGGGAGCATCACGAAGTTGATCCAGTCCATCTGCTGGAACGTCTTCATGTAACTCGTGATGGCCATGCCGAGGCTGGCGAATCCGAACGCGATCACCAGGACGGCCGGCAGTGCGAGGATCGCCCACCACGACAGGTTGAGGCCGAGCACCTGCATCACGAGCTGGAATCCGATGGCATAGAGCGCACCGCGTGCCAGTGCGAGCAGGATCTCGCCGAGTGCCACGTCGAGCGGACCGAGCGAGGTCGACAGCATGCCCTCGTACAGCTTCGCGAACTGCATCTTGAAGAACACGTTCCACGTGGAGTCGTAGACGGCACCGTTCATCGCGGCGACCGCGAGCAGCGCCGGTGCGATGAACGCGGGATACGGCACTTCTTGCCCGCTCGCGGTCGTGACGGTGCCGACGAGCGTGCCGAGCCCGATGCCCATCGCGAGCAGGTAGAAGATCGGCTCGAAGAAGCCGCTCACGACGACCAGCCAGTTGGTGCTGCGGGTGGCGCGCCAGCCACGCAGCATCACCGCGCGGGCGTTGCCCGCGTAGAGCGCGCGGATCGGGCGGGGTCGCAGAGTCGTGGGGACGAGGTCGCGTTCGGTCACGTCGCTCATCGGCCGAGCCTCCGCACCGCGATGCGCCTGGCCCATGCCCACCCGATCAGGGTGAGCGCCGCCAGGTAGACGACGTGCACGATCGTCAGCCAGATCGGCTCGTCGTACCCATAGGAGAACACCCGAGCGAGCTCCGTGCTGTGCCACAGCGGCGAGATCCAACCGATCCACTGCAACCAGACGGGGAAGATCGCGAGCGGGAAGAAGGTGCCCGAGAACAGCGTCATCGGCAGCACCACGAACCGCATGACCATCGCCAGTTGCCCGGTGTCTTCTTCGAGGGTCGAGGTGTAGCCCATGAGCACGGCTCCGAAGGCGATGCCGCCAAGGAGACCCGCGGCGATCATGAGGGCGGCCATCGGCGAGGGCGCCGCTCCGAACACGAGGATGAGCGCGAAGAACAGCACGAGGTTCACGAGCATCCGGATCGCGACCGACAGGATGACGCCGTCGACGATCTGCGTGGGTCGAAGCGGTGACGCGCTCATGCCTGCGAACGTGGGGTTCCACTTGTATCCGAGCATCACCGGATAGGTGAACTCCTCGCTCGCCACGGTGATCGCGGCGCTGGCGAGCAGCGCGGGCGCGACGAAGACGAGGTAGCTCACTCCGTCGACCGACTGGGCGCCGAGGTTCGCGTCGACGATCGTCGCAAGGCCGACACCGAGCGCGTAGAGGTAGATCAGCGGGCTGCCGAGGCCGGCCACCACGACGGTGCCCGTGTAGCTCTTCATCACGCGGAACCGATGGAGCGCCACGTACCAGGCGCCCCAGCGGCGTGGCTTTCGCCCGGCGTCGAGCGCCGCGCGGGTGACGGCTGGTGCGGCGGTCATTCGATCAGGCTCCGGCCGGTGAGCCGCAGGAACACGTCTTCGAGACTCGATCGACGCACGAGGCTCGTGATCGGGTGGAAGCCGGCCTCGGTGATGCGCACGAGTTCGGCCTCGCCGTTGTCGCTGTACACGAGGATGCGGTCGGGCAGCACCTCCATGCGGTCGCCGCCGTTCGTCTGAGCCTGCCCCGCGGTTCCCTGAGCCTGCCCCACCGTTCCCTGAGCCTGCCCCACCGTTCCCTGAGCCTGTCGAAGGGAGAGTTGCTCCGCGACCTGCGCGTTGCGGTCACTGCCGAACCGCACCTCGAGCACCTCGCGCGACGAGTAGCGGCGGATCAGTTCGGCCGGCGTGCCCTCTGCCATGATCGTGCCCTTGTCGACGACCACGAGCCGGTCGCAGAGCTGCTCGGCCTCGTCCATGTAGTGCGTGGTGAGCAACAGCGTCGTGCCCTGCTCCTTCAGCCGGAACAGGCGGTCCCACAGGATGTGGCGTGCCTGCGGATCGAGACCCGTCGTGGGCTCATCGAGCAACAGCACTCGCGGGTCGTTGATGAGGGCACGGGCGATCGTGAGCCGACGCTTCATGCCGCCGGAGAGCGAGTCGACCTTCGCCTTGCCCTTCTCCTCCAGCTGCGCGAACGCGAGCAGCTCATCGGCCCGCTTCGCCACCAGCCGGCCGGGCAGCCCGAAGTACCGACCGTAGACCAGCAGGTTCTCGCGCACCCGCAGCTCGGTGTCGAGGTTGTCGGCCTGCGGCACGACGCCGAGTTGGGAGCGGATCTCGGGCCCGTACACGTCGGGATCGAGGCCGAGGATCGACAGGTCGCCCGCCGTGCGCGTCGACACCGCCCCGACCATGCGCATCGTCGTCGACTTGCCGGCGCCGTTCGGCCCGAGTAGGCCGAACGACTCGCCGGGCGCAACCTCGAAGGAGATGCCGTCGACGGCGGCGAAGTCGCCGTAGCGCTTCACGAGATCACGGGCGACGATGACAGGTGCTGGCACAGTGATCCACGATAGACGGGAGCTCGGACATCAGCGACGGATGCCGCGTACGGGAGGGACGCCCCGGCCTGCGACATCCACCGGCCGCTCCCCTCGGAGGGCGGCGGCCGCGGCATCCGTCGCCGGCTCCTCGTACGATGGCGACATGCAGACCTTCCCGCCCGCCATCCGCGTCGCCGACGACGTGCGCCGCGCCCTCGAGTTCGGGGCGCCGGTGCTCGCGCTCGAGTCCACGATCCTCACCCACGGGCTGCCGAGTCCGCGCAACCTCGAGGTCGGGCTCGAGTCCGAAGCGCAGGTGCGCACGGCCGGGGTCACGCCCGCGACGATCGGCGTGATCGACGGGGTGCCGGTGGTCGGGCTCTCCCCCGCCGAGATGGAGCACCTCTGCACCGCGGGCGACGTCGTCAAGGTGAGCGTGCGCGACCTGCCGATCGCGCGGGCCAAGGGCCTCGACGGCGGCACGACGGTCGCCGCGACGGCTTGGCTGGCGTACCGAGCGGGAATCCAGGTGATGTCGACGGGCGGTCTCGGCGGCGTGCACCGTGGCGCGAGCGAGACATTCGACGAATCCGCCGACCTCGGAACGCTCTCCCAGACCCCGATCACCCTCGTGAGCGCAGGAGTGAAGTCGATCCTCGACATCGGCGCCACACTGGAACGCCTCGAGACCCTGAACATCCCGGTCGTCGGGTACCGCACGAACCGGTATCCGGGCTTCTACATCGCCGATTCGGGGTTCGCGCTCGACTACCGCATCGAGAACCCGGCCGATGCGGCGGCGCTCGCACAGGCGCGCAACGAACTCGGGCTGACCTCTGCCGTGCTGGTGGCGAACCCGGTCGACGAAGCGCAGCAGCTCGACCCCGAGTTCCACGACCGAGTGCTCGCCGAGGCGCTGGCGGCGGCATCCGAAGCCGGGATCACCGGGCACGACACGACGCCGTTCCTGCTCGACTACGTGCAGCGGGCAACCGGCGGTCGCAGCCTCGAGGTCAACCTCGAGGTGTACCGCGGCAACGTCGCGCTCGGTGCGGAGATCGCACGTGCCGTCGCCGGCTGAGCATGATCCGATGCTCGCCGTCGTCGGCGATCTCGTCGAAGACATCGTGGTCTGGACCTCCGAAGCCGTTCGCTCGGCCACCGACACGGCGGCCCAGGTGTTCCGCGCTCGCGGCGGCAGCGGCGCGAACGTCGCAGCCCTCGCCGCGGCGCACGTGCCGACCCGGTTCATCGGCAGGGTCGGGGCGGATGCCGCGGGCGCGGCGCTCGTGGCAGACCTCGCCGCCATCGGTGTCGACGCTCGGGTGCAGCGCGAGGGCCGCACCGGCACGGTCGTGCTCCTCGTCGACGTCGAGGGCGAGCGCACGATGTTCCCCGACCGCGCCGCCGCGGCCCGGCTCGACGGAGTCGATGACGCCTGGCTCGATGGTGTGGCATGGTTGCACGCGCCCGCCTATGGGTTCGAGCTGGAGCCGATGCGGAGCGAGATCGTGCGCCTGGCCGGGGTCGCGCGCGCACGTGGCGGACGCACGTCGCTGGATGCGTCATCGACCGGTCTGCTCGCCGGCCTCCGCGTCGACCGGGCCCTCGACCTGATCCGGCGTGTCATGCCCGACGTGCTCTTCGCCAACGAAGGCGAGGCCGCGCTGCTCGGGCTCTCGGGTGGTGGCGCGATCGCGGCATCCGTCGCCCCCGTCGTCGTGATCAAGCACGGGCCGCTGCCCACCGACGTCATCGAGGCGGGCGAGCTGGTCGCGCGCATCGACGTGCCGCCGGTTTCGGGCATCCGCGACCTCATCGGTGCCGGCGACGCCTTCGCGGCGGGGTTCCTCGCGGCGACGCTCGGAGGGGCGGAGATTTCGGCCGCGTGTGCTGCCGGCCACGCAAGCGCCGCATCGGTGCTGACGAACCCCGGAGCGCATGCTCACAATTCGTCAATCTGAGTTGACAACTGTCACGGCGTCAACTACGGTTGACGGCATGGACAACGGCACCCTGCGCACCGCCATCGCGGCGGCCGACGGCGACGACCCGTACCGGGCACTCCGCGAGTTGCACCGGGCCCGCGTCGAGCTCACCCGCGAGCTCGACCGGGCCGAAGCGCTGGCCGTGCGCCGGGCGCGGGCCGCCGGATCGAGCTGGCAACTGATCGCGCTCGCCCTCGATGTGTCGAAGCAGGCGGTGCACAAGAAGTACGGCCGCGGTTGAGCATGGCCCGCTATCGGCCCGCGTGGTGCAGCTCGAGCACATGCGGAACCGCCGCCGCAAGCGTCGCGAAGGTCCGATCGGCCCCTTCGACCGGAACAGCGGAATTCACCGCCCACACCGTCATGCCGGCGCGTTTGGCCGATTCGACGCCGCTGGGCGAGTCCTCGATCACGAGGCACTGTTCCGGCGCAGCACCGAGCGCGTCGGCTGCGGACAGGTAGGGATCTGGCGCAGGCTTGCCCGGACCCGCGAAGGTTGCATCGACGAGCACCCCGGGAAGCCGCAATCCGGTGCGCACGAAGCGCGTGCGCACGCGATGGGAATAGTTCGATGTGACCACCGCCCAGCGATCCGCGGCGAGACCGGAGAGCAGGTCGTCAGCGCCGTCGAAGGCACTGTAGGTTCCGTGCTGGGCATCGTGGTCTTCGAGGCGGTGGAGCGTCGTGAGGCACGCGTCGGCCTCGAGGCCTGGAGCGACCTCTGCGAACGTGTCGACGGGCCGTGTCCTGAGCGCGACGGCATACACAGAGGCCGGGTCCAAGCCGAAGATCCTCGCCCATTCGTGCCAGACCAGCCGCTGGTTGGCGACCGCGTCGATCAACGTCCCGTCGACGTCGAGCAGGACGAACGCAGCATCGGAAGACATCGATCCACGGTATCCCACTGCCCTCCACCGACGGACCAACCCCTCGCAGCGCGGCCACGTAGGCTTGATGCTCGGCGACGGCGCGGGCATCGAGCGGATGCGGCATCCGTTCTCTGCGCCGACCAGGAAGAGACCATGAGCGACCGCACCACCCGCGCCCAGACCCGGCGCAGCCCCTTCGCCCGGCGGCCGACGCCCGACGGGCCCCGCGCCACGTTCAGCCAGCTTCTCCCGTTCATCTTCGAGCACCGTCCGGTGCTGATCTGGGTCGCCGTCCTGAGCATCATCGGGGCGATCACGAGCCTCGCGCAGCCGTTGCTCGTCAGCCAGGTGATCTCGATCGTCGAGGCCGGCGATCCGCTCGGATGGCTGGTGTGGGCGCTCATCGCGCTCGTGGTGGTCAGCGGCATCATCTCGGGCTACCAGCACTACCTGTTGCAACGCACGGGTGAGGGCGTCGTGCTCTCGAGCCGCAAGCGTCTCGTTGCGAAGCTGCTGCGCCTGCCCATCGCCGAGTTCGACACCCGGCGCACCGGCGACCTCGTCTCGCGCGTCGGCAGCGACACCACGATGCTGCGGGCGGTGCTCACGCAGGGGCTCGTCGAGGCGATCGGCGGCACCGTCACGTTCGTCGGCGCGCTCATTGCGATGCTCATCATCGATCCGGTGCTGCTCGGGCTCACGGTGTTCGTCGTGGCGATCGCGATCACCACGGTGACCCTGCTCTCACGGCACGTGCGCGAGGCGTCGCACGTCGCCCAGGAGAAGGTCGGCGACGTCGCGGCATCCGTCGAGCGTGCGATCAGCGCCGTGCGCACCATCCGCGCCTCGGGCGCCACCGACCGCGAGATCCGCACCGTCGAGGGCGAGGCCGAGGGTGCATGGCAGGCCGGCGTGAAGGTCGCCAAGATCTCCGCGCTCATCGTGCCGGTCGCCGGCATCGCGATGCAGGTGTCGTTCCTCGTCGTGCTCGGCGTCGGCGGCTTCCGCGTCGCCTCGGGCGCACTCACCGTCGCGAACCTCGTCGCGTTCATCCTGTTCCTCTTCATGATGATCCTGCCGCTCGGCCAGGCGTTCGGCGCGATCACCTCGGTGAATCAGGCGCTCGGCGCCCTCGGGCGCATCCAGGAGATCCTCGACCTGCCCGACGAGGACGCGCACGACCGCGAACTCGCTCCCCTCGCGCTCATGGTCGGCGACGCCAACGCGGGCGTGCTTCCGGATGCCGCGGCGATCGAGTTCGACGAGGTGCACTTCGCCTACGCGGCCACGCGTTCAGATCCCGCCGACCCCGCGAACGAGTCGCCAGACGAGCACCTGCCCGAACCCTCGGTCACCGAGCGGCAGCCAGTGCTGCGCGGCGTCTCGTTCCGGGTACCGCGGGGGCAGCGCATCGCCCTCGTCGGTCCTTCCGGCGCGGGCAAGTCGACCATCCTCGCCCTCATCGAGCGCTTCTACGACCCGAGCGTCGGCGTGGTGCGCATGGGCGGTCTCGATGTGCGCTCCATCGATCGCGCGCAGCTGCGCTCGCAGATCGGCTACGTCGAGCAGGACGCCCCGGTACTCGCCGGGTCGCTGCGCGACAACCTGAAGCTCGGCAGCCCCGACGCGACCGACGCCGAGTGCGAGCACGTGCTGCGCGCCGTCAACCTCGGCGATGTGCTCGATCGCGACCCGGCCGGACTCGATGCTGCAGTCGGCGAAGACGGCATCATGCTCTCGGGCGGCGAGCGTCAGCGTCTCGCGATCGCCCGGGCGCTGCTCGCCGCGCCCCCGATCCTGCTCCTCGACGAGTCGACCTCGTCACTCGACGGCCTCAACGAGCGGATGATGCGAGAGGCGATCGACGCGGTCTCGGCCGGCCGGACGCTGATCGTCATCGCACACCGTCTCTCGACGGTGATCGACTCCGACCGCATCGTCGTCGTCGACCACGGTCAGGTCATCGGCGAGGGCACACACGCGGAGCTCGTGGCATCCGTGCCGCTGTATCGCGATCTTGCGGCGCACCAGCTGCTCGTCTGACCCCTTCGCAGCGGTCGGCTTCCCCGCCTCATCCTGGGGCGAGTTCAGGGACATCCCGAGCGAACCTCAGTGCTGGCTCGGATGGCCGGACGCGACGACCTTCGTAGCGTGGATTCCGCGTCCCCCACCCGGATGCCCCGAGCCATTCCCCCGATCGAAGGAACATCA
>JALYWB010000020.1 GCA_030852935.1 Actinomycetota bacterium
GGCTCAGTTGCGCCCGCACGACGCCAACGCCGACGCGCGTGCCGGCGCGCAGAGGGCGCCTGAGCTCAGCGGACGTTGCGCCGGACGCTCAGGAGTCGGAGAGTTCGCTGAGCGAGCGGGCCCGCACGCCCTCGAGATGCACCCGCATCGCGTCAGCGGCGCGGTCACCGTCACCCGCCGCGATCGCGTCGCGCACCGCCTGATGCTCGGCGATGGTGGCCTCCGCGTCGGTGACGCCGCGGCCCAGGAACAGGCGGAATCGTTGGAACTGGCCGCCCAGCGCATCGTAGGCCTGGGCGATGAAGTGATTTCCGGTTCCCGCGATGACGGCGCGATGGAATCGCCGATCGGCCTCGTAGTACTCGCGGAAGGACTCGAACGCCGCCCCCTTCGGCGCACCGCGAAGCGCGTGGATGGCGTCGTCGAGGTCGCGCACGAACGTGGCGGTCGGAGGTTCCGTCGCCGCGGCCCGAGCGGCACCCGGCTCGATGAGCAACCGGGCATCCAGCAACTGACGGAGTTCCGCGGGAGTCAGCGGAGGCGCCACGCGATAGCCGCGGAGTGCCGCTCGTCGCACGAGCCCCGTCGACTCGAGCCGAGCCAGCGCTTCGCGAATGGGGCTCGTCGACACCCCGAGCTCCCTGGCGAGGGCGTCGATGCTCAGCGCTTGGTCGGGCGCGATGTGCCCATCGACGATCAGTTCGACGAGCCGGTCGTAGACCTCGTCGACCACGAGCCGGGGTCTGATCATTCCCGGACGGGGAGCTGCGGCACCGTCCGTCGTCACCCCGGCAGCCTAGTGCATCCCGCATTCGGAATCGCGGCGCGCGACGCCGGGCTGATGCGGCCCGCCGCTAGAGTACAGTGACCGCGGGGGCGCGGCGGACGGACGGAGGCATCGATGGGACCCACGATGCACGACGTCGCGCGGGTCGCCGGCGTCTCGATCAAGACCGTCTCCAACGTCATCAACGACTATCCGCACGTGCGCCCGCAGACGCGCGATCGCGTACTCAGCGCCATCCGTGAACTCGACTACCGCCCCAACCTCTCGGCGCGCGGTCTGCGATCCGGACGCACCGGGGTCATCGGGCTCGCCGTGCCGGCCCTGCGTGAGAACTACTTCGCCGAACTCGCAGATGCGGTGATCGGCGCCGCCGAGCGGCGGGGACTCAGCGTGCTCATCGAGCAGACCAACGGCGATCGCGCGAAGGAGCTGGCGGCAATCGGCGGCGGTCGGCTGCACCTCACCGATGGTCTGCTGTTCAGTCCGGTGAGCCTGGGGCAGCGCGACGTCGACGCACTGCACGTGCCGATCCCTCTCGTTCTCCTGGGCGAGCGGATCTTCGGCGGTCCGACCGATCACGTGACCATGCACAACACCTCCTCTGCGCGGGCCGCGGTCGAGCATCTGATCGCCGTCGGACGCACGCGTATCGCACTGATCGGCGCTGAGCGCGAGCCTTCCGACGACACCGATTCGGCGACGCTGCGCCTGCTCGGATACCGGCGGGCCCTCGAAGCCGCCGGAATCGGCGAGTCACCCGAACTCATCCGCGGCACCGAGACCTGGAACCGCGAGAACGGTGCGATCGCCGTACGCCGAATGATCGAGGAGGGCGTCTCGTTCGACGCGATCTTCGCGCTCAATGACACGCTCGGCCTAGGTGTGCTCCGCGCCCTGGGCGAGGCGGGCATCCGAGTTCCCGAGGAGGTGGCGGTCATCGGCTTCGACAACATCGACGAATCGCGATTCTCAGTCCCGTCGCTGTCGAGTGTCGACCCCGGGCGCGATGAGATCGCGGATATCGCCGTCGAGATGCTCGTCGAGCGCATTCGTGAGAAGAGCGAACATCTCCCGCCGCGGCAGATCAAGCCGGATTTCCGGATCGTCGCCCGGGAGTCGACCGGCGCGATCGATGCCGTTGAAAGTTCAGTCGCCGGTGAATCCGACTCCGACGGCATCTGATCGCGCATCGATATCGCGCGTCGATCACGCGTCGATATCGCGCGGCTCCGCCGGCGGCGTGACGTGCGCCTGCGCGCGCTCGGCGTTCCGTGCGGAGACGCGGGCCAGCCGCGCGAGTCGTTCGCGCTCGAGCGGCGCCGCGAACAGGGCCCAGAGCACCAGTGCGGCGCCCGCCCCCACGAGTACCCCGCCGATGGTGTCCGAGAGCCAGTGCGCGCCGAGATAGGTGCGGCTGATCGCCATCAGCAGCGTGTACACGCCGCCGAGCACCCAGACCCAGACATGCGGAACGATGATGCCGAGCGCCACCGCGATCGTCGCGGCGTTCGCCACATGCCCCGACGGGAATGACCCGAAGTCCGACGTCACCATGATGTCTTCGGGGCGGGCCCGCCCGTACAGGCTCTTCAGCAACTGCACGAGCCCTGCGCTCGCCGCCGAGGCCACGATGAAGTACAGCGCGGCCCATGGGCGCCTGAGCACCAACAGCACCGTCGCCGTCAGGACGGGAACGACGAAGACGCCCACGATTCCACCGCCGAGTCCGTTCATGAGGTAAGCGAAGATGTCGCCGAACGGGCCGCGGATCTCGACCAGGTCTTCTGCCCATTCCTCGTCGAACTCGAAGGGCAGGCCGCCCGCCCGTCCCGCGATCACGAGGCCGAGGAGCATGGCGATGACGACCGCAGCCACGCCGCTCACGAGCGGCACGCGTCGGCCGAGGCGACGTGCCTTGGCCTCGCGCTGGGCGGGCCGGAGGTCGTCGGAGACGGTCGCCGTGCCGTCGGGGCCGGTGGCCTCCTGCGCGGTGTCGGGTGGCGTCGCGGGCGGCTGTTCGTCGGCGCGGTCGGTCATCCCTCAACGCTAACGGTGTCGGCCCGGCCGCGGCATCCGCACGCCGTCGCGCCGTCAGTCGCTGAGCGGCGGCACCGTCTTCGGGCGCACCAGCACCCAGAGCGCCGTGATCGCGACCACCGCCGCGAGCAGCATCATGAATGCCATCGGAATCGCGCTGCCGACGCCCATCACGCCGATGAGCGGTGAGAGCGCACCGGCCAGGCCGAAGTTCAGGGCGCCGAGGAGTGATGCCGCCGTGCCGGCCTCCGCGCCGTGATGCGCGAGGGCGAGCACCTGCACCGCGGGGAACGAGAAGCCGCAGGCCAGGATGTAGAACCAGAGTGGGATGGCGGTGCCCCAGAACCCCGCACCGTTGCTGTCGAGCACCATGATCGAAATCGCCATCGCAAGGTGCACCAGCGTCGCGGCCGCGAGGATCCACTGCGGCGGCACCGGCCCGCGCATCAGGCGTGAGCTCGTCTGCACGCCGACGATGACGCCGATCGAGTTCACTGCGAAGAGCAGCCCGTACTCCTGGGGGCTGAACGCGTACACCTCCTGGAAGAGGAATGACGAAGTCGAGAGGTACCCGAACAGCCCCGTGAACGTCATGCCGCCGATGAGCGCCGCGCCGACGTACACCCGATCCCGGAAGAGGGCGGCGTAGCGGTCGCGCAGCGTCGAGTGCCCGGCGACGTGCCGCCGCGACGCCGGCAGCGTCTCGACGATCAGGAACGCCACCGCGACGACCACGACCGCACCGTAGATGCCGAGCACCAGGAAGACGCCTCGCCAGTCCATGACCGCGAGGAGCTGCGAGCCGATGACGGGCGCGAGCACCGGGGCGAGGCCGTTCACGAGCGCGAGCCGCGAGAGCATGCGAACGAGCGGCTTGCCGCCGAAGAGGTCGCGCACCATCGCCATCGCGACGACACCGCCGGCGGCAGCGCCGAAGCCCTGCAGCAGGCGGAAGGCCAACAGCCACGCGATGTCGGGTGCGAGTGCCGCAGCGACGGATGCCGCGATGTGCAGTGTCGTCGCAAGGATGAGCGGCAGTCGGCGACCGACCTTGTCGCTCCACGGGCCGACGATCAGCTGACCGAGGCCGAAGCCGATCATCGTGCCGGTGAGTGTGAGCTGCACGGCGGCGGCCGAGACGCCGAGCTCATCCTGCAGCACGGGGAACGCAGGCAGGTAGAGGTCGATGGTGAACGGCCCGAGGGCGGTCAGCGCGCCGAGCACGAGCACGTACACGAGGCGCTGCCTGCGGCTCAGGAGGTCGCCGGGGTGCGACGACGAGGTGTAGTCGTCGGGTCGGATGATGGGGATGGAGGACGTGGAGGACATGCAGGTTCCCGGGCGTGGTCGGATGATGGCGGCGCACGTCCTCGGGCGCTGTGAAACAAGGAACGACGGCGCCGGTGCGTGGCGCCGTCGTGAGGCGATCTCGGCCGGAACGGGCTTCGAATCGATTCGACTCGGGTCAGTCTAGCGGGTCAGCCCGGGTGCAGGCCAAGCGCGTGACGTGCAGTTCCGCGATTGGTGTGCGCGAACGGATGCCGCGGCGCCATCACTCCCCGCCGGCGGTGAGCGGGTCGGCGATCAGCGGCGAGAACGCCGCTTCGGCAGCGCCGATCATCAGCCGGTCCTCGCCGAGGGCGGCAACTCGGATGCTCACGCCCTCGAACGCCGCCGCGACCGTCTGCGACTCGACCTCGCGTTCGAGGTCGTCGGGATCGCTCGTGGCAATCGTCGCGAGGAATCCGCCGAGCACGACGAGCGATGGGTTCAGCACGTTGACGGCGTTCGACAGCGCTGTGGCGAGGATCCGCCGCTGGCGGGCGAGTTCGGCGAGCACTTCAGGGGCATTCGAATCGATGAGGGCACGAGCGAGTGTCGGCTCGTCGGCCGTCGCCAGGCCGGCCACCTCGAGCAGACGCGCGCGGCTCACCTCGTCTTCGAGCACGCCCCGATCGGCGCGACGGTCGTCGGCCGACCTGATGCCCGGGCGGTTCTGCCCGAACTCACCGGCGTACCCTCCGGTGCCGCCCACCAGCCGGCCGTGCACGACGAGGCCGCCGCCGATACCGCTCGCTCCGCCGTTGAGGTAGACGAGATCATCGACGCCGCGCCCGGCACCGAAGAGGTGCTCGGCGTGGGCGCCGAAGCTCGCGTCGTTGCCGACGGCGGCGCGCAACGCGGTGGCCTCTTCGACGAGCGCGCGTAGTGGTGCATCCGTCCACTCCAGGTGGGGCGCCCACCGCACGAGGCCGTCGGATGCGCGCACGAGCCCCGGC
Organism: Actinomycetota bacterium; assembly: GCA_030852935.1. GTDB lineage: Bacteria > Actinomycetota > Actinomycetes > Actinomycetales > Microbacteriaceae > Agromyces. The sequence continues at coordinate 5,104 of JALYWB010000020.1, forward strand.
ACGGCGAGGCCCACGCCGACGAAGCGAGCGCGCTTCAGGGTGCCGTCGGCCCAGCGGTCATGGGTGGCGGCGATCAGCTCGGCAGTCGCATCGGGCGTCGGGAGGCGATCGACCTCGATGCGTTCCCGAACGGCAATCCGCCCGTCGATGCCGACGGCGGCGATCGTCACGGCGTCGACCTCGGGATTGACGGCGATCGCGAGCACGCGAGGATCGGCCGCGACGACGGGCGAAGGACGACCGACGCGGTTCGTCGGGTCGGGCGCCTGCTCGATGGTCAGCCCGAGATCGACGAGCTCCGACACGAGTGTCGCGACCGTCGACCGGTTGAGGCCCGTCATCGCCGTCAGGCGTGCGCGCGAGAGCGGCCCCTCGAGGTGCACGAAGCCGAGCACTTTCGAGAGGTTTCGACGGTGAACGCCGTCGAACGTTCCTGCCCGGTCTGTCACGGGACAACTCTAGGCGGGTCACGGGTTGGTGACGATTGGGCGCGCCAGTATTTGTTGTACTTGACCCCAAATCTGAACCGACGTATATTCAACACGTCCAGATCACTTTCGACGTCAATGTCGAAACTTTCGAGAGGTTCAAAGATGAACAGACGCAGCACCCGGCTCGTCGCGCTCACCGCCGCCGCGGGCCTCGCCGTCGCCGCGCTCAGTGGGTGTGCGACCGGCTCCAGCGGTCCCGAAGAGACCGGCGGCGACGTCACGCTCACCTGGTGGCACAACGGCACCGGCGAACCGCTGAAGTCGTTCTGGGAGGAGGTCGCGGCCGAGTTCGAGGCCGACCACGCCGGAGTCACCGTCGAGGTCGAAGCCTTCCAGAACGAAGACCTCCAGCGCACCCTGATTCCGAACGCCCTGCAGTCGGGCGGCGACGCCGCCCCCGATCTGTTCATGGTCTGGGCCGAGGGCGAGATCAAGTCGCAGGTGGAGGCCGGCTACCTCAAGGACCTCAGCGAGCTCACCGACGTCGTCGAGAGCGTCGGCGGTGCCGGCACCGGATGGAATGTCGACGGCAAGCAGTACGGCATCCCCTTCCGCTTCGGCATCGAAGGCATCTGGTACAACGCCGACCTGTTCGAGAAGGCGGGCGTCACCGAGACTCCGGCCACCTTCGACGAGTTCGGCGAAGCGATCGGCAAGCTCGCCGATTCGGGCGTCGCGCCGATCGGCGTCGGCGCAGGCGATGGCTGGCCGGCCGCCCACTGGTGGTACCAGTTCGCCATCAAGACGTGCTCGGGCGACTCGCTCAAGAAGGCGGCTGAGACGCTCGACTTCAGCGACGCCTGCTTCGTCGAGGCCGGCGAGAACCTGAAGGCGTGGATGGACGGATTCGAGGGCGACCTGCCGTTCCAGTCGAACCCGACCAGCACCCCGGCGCAGAGCGTGCCGAACAGCTCGGCGGGCCTGCTCGCCGCGCAGACGACGTCGATGGAACTCATGGGCACCTGGCACCGCGGCGAGGTGGCGAAGCTCGTTCCCGGCGCCCCCGCCGAGGACCCGCCCGCACCCGAATGGCTCTCGTGGATGCCCGTGCCCGACATCGAGGGCGCCGCGGGTGAGCCCGGGGCGGCACTCGGTTCCGGCGACGCGTGGGGCGTCTACGTCGACGCTCCCGACGAGACGCTCGAGTTGCTCGAGTACGTCATGAGCGAAGACGTGCAGAAGCGCTTCGCCGCCACGGGTGAGATCCCGACGGTCGCGGGCGCCGAGGCCGGCATCACCGACCCCGTGCTGAAGCAGATCGCCGAAGGCACGGTCAACGCCTCGCTCGTCGTGACCTGGCTCGACACCCAGTACGGCCCCGTCATCGGCCAGGCGATGAACGACGCCATCGTGAACCTGATGTTCGGCAACGGCACGCCTGAGCAGATCCCCGAGGCGATGAACGCCGCGGCTGCCACGCTCTAGCTGATGTCGGCAATCGAAACGACCGGGCCCGCGGTTTCCGCGGGCCCGGCCCCTGCGCCCAGCGCGAAGCGCCGCAACCGAGCCCGCGCCGGTCAGCGACGCGAGATCGCCCTCTTCGTAGGGCCGGCCGTGATCGTCTACGTCGTCTTCGTCCTGCTTCCCGTGCTGCTGGCGGCGTACTACAGCTTCTTCAATTGGAACGGGCTCGGACCACTCGACCGCTTCGTCGGCCTCGACAATTACGTCAGGCTGCTGACCGACCCGGTGTTCCACACCTCGGTCTTCAACAACTTCTTCATCATCGTGTTGTCCCTGCTCATCCAGGGGCCGATCGCGATCCTCGTCGCGCTGCTCATGAATCGGCGCCTGCGCTTCCGCGGGCTGCTGCGCGCCCTCATCTTCGTTCCCTACGTGCTCAGTGAGATCACCGCCGGCCTCGCGTGGCAGATCCTGCTGCAGTCGGTGCCCCCCACCCGCTGGGGCCCATTCGACACCGTGCTGCAGGCGTTCGGCATCCAGGACCCGCCGGCGTGGCTGGCCGACCCGAACGTGGTCATGTGGACGATGTTCGGCATCCTCACGTGGAAGTACCTGGGTCTCGCGATCATCCTCATGCTCGCCGGCCTCGCGGGCGTGCCCGAAGAACTCTATGAAGCGGCCTCCCTCGACGGCGCCGGCTGGTGGAAGACCCAGTGGTACATCACCGTGCCGCTGCTCGGACCCACCATCCGCATCTGGGCGTTCCTGTCGATCATCGGCTCCCTGCAGCTCTTCGACATGGTGTGGATCGTGACCGGCGGCGGACCCCTCAATGCGTCGTCCACCATGGCGGTCTACATGGTCAAGTACGGCCTGAACGTCTCACAGATCGGCTTCGGCAGCGCCGTCGCCGTCGTCCTGTTCTTCATCTCCCTCTTCATCGCGCTCGGCTACCAGCGCTTCGCGTTGCGGCGCGACCTCGAGGGATCGCTCACGGGAGGGAAACGCAAGTGACCGTCACCACCGCCACTCCGCCCGTATCGACGGCACCCACCCCGAAGCGCCGAGTCCGCCGGGGCCGCATCGACTGGAGCCAGCCCGTCGTCTACGTGGTCGCGCTCGCCGTCGTGGCTGTCGCGATCGGCCCCGTCATCTACGTCTTCATCTCGGGCTTCCGCACCAACCCCGACTTCTTCACCGATCCGGCCGGCCTGCCGAACCCGTGGACGGTCGAGAACTACGCACGGGTACTGGGCGACTCCAGCTTCTGGAACCAGGTGCTCGCGAGTACCGTGACGGCCTTGGGAACGACCATCGGCGTCATGCTCCTCGGCGTCATGGCCGCGTTCGTGATCGCACGTTACGAGTTCAGGGGCCGCGGGTTCCTGTACGCGCTGTTCACGACGGGGCTCCTGTTCCCGCTCACGATCTCGATCCTCCCGCTGACCGTGCTGCTGCGGCAGATGAACCTCTTCGGCAACTGGTGGGGACTCATCATTCCCCAGGTGGCGTTCGCGCTGCCGTTGACGATCATCATCCTCACCCCGTTCCTCCGAGCCATCCCGGTCGAGCTCGAAGACGCCGCGCTGGTCGACGGCGCCAGTCGTGTCGGGTTCTTCTGGCGCATCCTGCTGCCGCTGTCGATGCCGGGTCTCATGACCGTCGGCGTGCTCGCCTTCGTCGGAAGCTGGAATGCCTATCTCCTGCCCCTGTTCGTGCTGCAGGCCGGCGGCGCGGGTATCGACAACTACACGCTGCCGCTCGGCGTGCAGTTCTACTCGACGGCATATGGGCAGGACACCACGGGGGTGCTCGCCTACACGGCGCTCGCGATGCTCCCCGCGATCCTGTTCTTCACGTTGGCCGAACGACGCATCGTCGGCGGCCTGCAGGGGGCGGTGAAGGGATGACGACCTTGAACGATCGAATGACGGATGCCCCGTGGGCAGACCCTGCGCGCGCCCTCGACGAGCGCGTCGAAACGCTCATGGCCGAGATGACCATCGACGAGAAGCTCGCACAGCTGTACGGCGTGTGGGTCGGGGCATCCGACGACGGCGAAGACGTCGCCCCGCACCAGCACGAGATGGACGACGCGATCGACCTCGACGAGCTGCTGCCTTCGGGTCTCGGCCAGCTCACGCGTCAGTTCGGCACTGCGCCGGTCGACGCGGCAGCCGGAGCCCTCTCGCTCGTGCGCACCCAAGAGCGCATCGTCGCGACCGGCCGCTTCGGCATCCCGGCGGTGGCCCACGAGGAATGCCTCGCGGGCTTCGCCGCCTGGGGCGCGACGGCATACCCGGTTCCGCTGTCGTGGGGTGCGTCCTTCGACCCCGAACTCGTCGAACGGATGTCGCGGCGCATCGGCGACGACATGCGATCGGTCGGCGTGCACCAGGGCCTCGCCCCCGTGCTCGACGTCGTGCGCGACGCCCGCTGGGGCCGCGTCGAGGAGACCATCGGCGAGGACCCCTACCTGGTCGGCACGATCGGCACCGCGTACGTGCGCGGCCTCGAGTCGGCGGGCATCATCGCAACCCTCAAGCACTTCGTGGGCTATTCGGCCTCGAAGGCCGGTCGCAACCTCGCGCCGGTCTCGATCGGGCCGCGCGAGCTCGCCGACGTGCTGCTGCCGCCGTTCGAGATGGCGGTGCGCGAGGGCGGCGCCCGCAGCGTGATGAACGCGTACACCGACCTCGACGGCGTGCCATCGGCGGCCGATCGCAGCCTGCTCACCGAACTGCT
>JALYWB010000087.1 GCA_030852935.1 Actinomycetota bacterium
GCGTGCGCAGCCGTTTCGCGATGAGGTCTTCGACACCGCCGGACGGATCGACGAGCGTCAGCTGCGGCAGGCGCAGCGCGAGCGCGTTCACCGTGAAATCGCGACGAGTGAGGTCATCGTCGAGGCTCGTGCCGAAGACGACCTCGGGCTTACGCGAAGTGCCGTCGTAGTCGTCGCTGCGATACGTGGTGATCTCGACGGTCTCGCCGGCGATCTTGGCGCCGATGGTGCCGAAGGCGCGGCCGATGTCCCAGTGCGCCTCGGCGATCGGCTTCACGATCGCGAGGATCTCGTCGGGTGTGGCATCCGTGGTGAAATCGAGGTCGTTCGTCGTGCGCCCGAGGAACGCGTCGCGTACCGGACCACCCACGAGGGCGAGCTCGTGGCCCGCTGCATCGAACGCCGAAGCGAGCCGCGCGACGGTCGCCGAGGCAGCCAGCTCGCCCAGCCGGTCGAGGGCCGCCGCGACACTCTGCATGCCCCTATGTTAAGCGGCTCGGTCACCGGCGCGGGCCGCGGATGCCGCATCTGTGGACGCCGGGCGGATGCCCCGGAGCCACGCCGTAGAATCGCCTGCATGGTGGCCGAGTCGAGTCCTGCGCGTCGCCGCGCCGACTCCTCCGCTTCCGGTTCGAGCCGCCGCGGCATGGTGGTCGGCGACGAAGGCCGGCGCTCACACGGGCGTGGTGGTGCTCGCAGACGCGTTCGTGGTCGCGCGCTCACGCTCGGGCTCGCGGTGGCCGCCCTCGCCGGCCTCGCGGCCGCACCGATCGCGGCGAACGCCGGCGTGGATCCGGTCGGTGGCATGCAGGCGATGCTCGCGTCCGCCGGCGTCGACGCCGCGTCGGACTCCACGGGTGGGCGCAGCTCGACCAGGCCGCCGCAGTCGCTCGACGATGAGGCGACCGGGCTTCGGGTACGCGTTTCGCCGACCATTTCGACGAGCCTGTCGTTCGGTGCGCCCGTCGCGATCTCGGTGGAAATCGAGAACGCAACCGGCGAGTCGCTGGCCCCGGGGATCGTGCGACTGGTGCGCACGACCGAGGTCATCGACGATTCTGCAGAGCTCGACGGCTGGCTTGCGAGTGCCGGAGAAGCAGCGGCCGACGCCGACGGCACATCCGATGGCGCCGATGCCGGCATCGACGCGGGAACGACCGTGCTCGCCGAGGGCGAGTCGCGCAGCCTTCCCGCGGGCGGATCGATGATCGTCCCGTTCACCATCCCCGGGGAGGCGTTCGCGGATCTCATCGAATCGCCCGTCGTCGGGCTCGGCGCCGAGCTGCGGGTCGGCGACACGCTCGTGGCATCCGGCGCCGCCGCCTACCCGAACACGGGTGTGCCGGCGGCTGGGTCCGTTGCGGTCGCGCTCGCCGCGCCGTTGACGGCACCCGTGAACGATGGGGCGACGGGACTCATCGACCCCGCCCAGCTCGAGAACTGGACCGGGCCGACAGGGTTACTCACCCGCCAGCTCGATGCGCTTGCCGGACGGCGCGTGGCGATCGGCCTCGACCCTCGCATCATCGCGTCGATCCGCGTGCTCGGGTCGAGCGCACCACCGTCGGCCGCCGCCTGGCTGCAACGACTCGCGAACCTGCCGAACGAGGTGTTCCCGCTCGCCTACGCCGACGCCGACCTCGCCGCACAGTCCCAACTCGGACTTCCGACGCCGCTCGCGCCCGAGACCTTCTCCGACGTGATCGACCCGGCGAACTTCACGGCACCGGCGGCTGAAGAGGGCGGCGACGGCGACCCTGGAACCGGGAACGGTCAGGGGGAGACGCAGACGGATGCCCCGACCGACGCCGAGCCGACACCCGATGCCGTGCCGACGACCGACGAGATCCTCGCGTGGCCGTACACCCGCACCGACATCGCGTGGCCGGCCGACGACAGCATCGTCGCTGGCGATCTCGCGTTCCTCGACAACGTCGGACTCACGACCGCCCTGCTTGCGCCAGGAAATGTCGAATCGTCGGGCGACGCCCTGTCAGCCTCGACCAACGTCGATGGTTCGACCGCCCTGGTCGCCGACGCCGGGCTCACCGAATCCCTGCGAGCGGCATCCGTCGCCTCGACCGACACCGAGTGGCGTGCGGCGACGGGCGAGCTGCTCTCCGAGCTCGCGCTCGACGCGGGATCGGCTCGCACGACGGTTCTCGCGACGTTCGACCGCGGCGCCCCGTCGCGATCCGACCGGGTCTCTGCGGTGATCGATGCGATCGGTGGATCCGGCTGGTCCACGCTTGCCGGCCTGTCAGAGGCGATCGGAGCACCGCCCGAGCCCCGCGCGCTCGTGGACGAGCCCGAGTCGCCTGACCGACTCGCCGCGATCGAGCGCATGGTGTCGGCCGAATCCGCCATCGCCGAGTTCGCGAGCGTGCTCTCCGACGAGCGCCTCCTCACCGGACCGACCCGTCGACAACTGCTCTCGCTCCTCGATGTCGCCTGGATCGACGACCCCGATGCCTGGAATGCGGCGGTCTCCGACTGGCTGGCCGCACAGCGCAGTGTGCTCGGGGCGGTTTCGGTCGTGCCGAGTAGTCAGGTCAACGTGGTTTCGAGTTCGAGCCCGCTGCCCACGACCATCGAGAACACACTGCCCTACCCGGTCACCGTGATCGTCGAGGTCGAGCCGTCGAATGGTCGACTCATCGTCGAAGACGAGGTCGAGATCACCGTCGAGGCCGAGTCGCGCGGCACGGTCAACGTGCCCATCGCCGCCGGTGTCGGCAACGGCGAGGTGTCGCTCGCGGTCTCGCTGACGTCGCCCACTGGCGTCCCGATCGGCAGTACGGTCACGATTCCGGCGAACGTGCAGGCCGACTGGGAGGGTCTCGGCGCCGCCCTCCTTGCGACGATCGTCGTGCTCGTGTTCGGCATCGGCATCTGGCGCAACATCCGACGCCGACGCCGAGAGCGTGCAGCTGCGGCATCCGACACGGATGGTGACACCGAGACGGATGTCGCCGCACCGGCCCTCGAGGCCGAGAACGAGCCCACCGCGGTCGACGCACCTGGCCCGGATGTCGCGAGTGAACCCACCGCGGCCGTCGCACCAGCCGCTGATCCACACGGCACGGCGACGGAGCAGCGTAATGACTGAGGACCGCATCGGTCGCGCGAGCGTCTTCCTCGCGTCGGGCACAGTCGTCTCGCGCATCCTCGGCTTCGTGAAGGCGATCGTGCTGGCCGCGACCATCGGCGTGGTCGGATCGGCCAGCGCTGACGCGTTTGCTGTGGCGAACGGCCTACCCAACACGGTGTACGTCATCGTCGCCGGTGGCGTGCTGAGTGCCGTGTTGGTGCCGCAGATCGTGCGTGCGAGCACCCACACCGATGGGGGCAGCGCCTACATCAACAAACTGCTGACCCTCGCGCTCGTCGTCATCGGAGCGGCGACCATCGTGGCCACTGCGCTGGCCCCGCTGCTGACGTGGATCTACGCAGGCTCCAATCCCGACATCCTGCCCCTCGCCACCGCCTTCGCGTGGTGGTGCCTCCCCCAGATCTTCTTCTACGGGCTGTACACGCTGCTCGGCGAGGTGCTCAATGCCCGCCGCAGCTTCGGCCCCTTCACGTGGGTGCCGGTGCTCAACAACGTCGTCGCCCTGATCGGCCTGGTGGCGTTCGGCCTGCTCTTCGGCTTCGACGCCAACGGGACCCGGAGCGTCGACGAATGGACCACCGGCATGGTCGCCCTGCTCGCGGGTTCCGCGACGCTGGGCATCGTCGCACAGGCCGTCATCCTGTTCTGGTTCTGGCGCCGCATCGGCCTGCGCTATCGCCCCGATTTCCAATGGCGGGGCGTCGGGCTCGGCACGGCAGGGCGCATGGCCGGTTGGACGTTCGGGATGCTGCTGCTCACCACACTCGCTGGAATCGTGCAGACCCAAGTCGTGTTGGTCGCGTCGGGGGAGGGCGCGTCGATCGCCGCGATCGACAATGCGTGGCTCATCTTCATGCTGCCGCATTCGGTGATCACCGTCTCGATCGCGACCGCCTACTTCACTCGCATGAGCGAGCACGCGCACGAAGGCAAGCTCGACCGCGTGCGCGACGACCTCTCGAGTGCGGTACGTGGCGTGTCGGTGATCCTCGTGCTGGCCGCGGGTGTGCTCGTCGTCGTCGCGTATCCGTTCGCCGCCGTGTTCCAGCCCGGCCTCGACGGAGCATCCGCGCTCGGGAATGTGATCATCGCGTTCGCCATCGGCCTCGTCGGGTTCAGCATTCTGTTCGTCGTGCAACGCACGTTCTACGCGCTGGGCGATACCCGCACGCCCTTCTTCTTCACGCTGTTCCAGGTCATCGTGTTCTCGATCGCCGCGCTTTCGTGCACACTGCTGCCGATCGAATGGATCGCGGTCGGCGTTGCGCTCGCCACCACGATCGCCACGACGGCGCAGCTGCTGCTGGCCATCGGTCTGCTGCGGCGGCGGCTCGGATACATCGACGGCCGTCGCATCGTCTACAGCCTCGTTCGCGATCTCGTCGCGGTGGCACTGCCGGTCGTGGCGGGCCTTGCCATCCTGCTCGCGCTCGGCGGCTTCACCGACGGCGGCTTCGCGATCGCGAGCCGCGTGGGCGCGATCATCACGATGCTGATCATCGGCGCGGTGATGGCCGTGCTGTACTTCGGTATCCTCTGGATGCTGCGCTCACCCGAGCTGCGCGGGTTCGCCGCACCGTTGATCGCGCGGTTGCGCCGCGACTGAACGCGGCGTTACGTTGCAGCCGGCTCGGCGCTGCATCGCGCCCGGAGGCCCCGCCCGGCGCCGCGACAGATGGTGTGCCCATAGGCGCCAGCCGTCGACGGTCACACGGGCGAGCCCGCGGCATCCGACCGCCCATGGGCGCACCTGCGCCGGAATACGCCGCGCCTAGACTGTGTTATGCATCACGTGGCATCCGATTCGTCGAATGCTCCGATTCACCAGCAAGGACGGGAGCGGTTGTTGCGCGACATCATCATCATCGGTTCGGGACCGGCCGGCTTCACCGCCGCGATCTACGCCGCACGTGCCAACTTGAAGCCGCTGCTCATCGCGAGCTCTGTGGAGATCGGTGGCGAGTTGATGAACACGACTGAGGTCGAGAACTTCCCCGGTTTCCCCGAGGGCATCATGGGCCCCGATCTGATGGCGAAGCTGCAGGCGCAGGCGGAGCGGTTCGGCACCGAGGTCGTGTACGACGATGTCGTCTCGCTCGAGCTCGATGGACCGGTCAAGCGCGTGAAGCTCGGCAACGGTGAGGAGCATGAGGCCGCGGCGCTCATCTATGCGACCGGGTCGGCGTACCGCAAGCTCGGCCTGGCCGAAGAAGAGATACTTTCCGGCCACGGGCTTTCCTGGTGCGCGACCTGTGACGGCTTCTTCTTCCGTGAGAAGACCATCGCGGTGGTCGGCGGCGGCGACTCGGCGATGGAAGAGGCGACGTTCCTCACTCGCTTCGCCGACAAGGTGTACGTGATCCACCGCCGCGACACACTCAAGGCATCGAAGATCATGCAGCAGCGCGCGTTCGACAACGAGAAGATCGAGTTCATCTGGAACTCCGAGGTTGCCGCCATTCATGGCGACACACAGGTCAATGGCGTGACGCTTCGCGACACCGTGACGGGCGACGTACGCGCACTCGATCTCGACGGTCTCTTCGTCGCAATCGGCCACGACCCGCGTACGCATCTGGTGCACGGCAAGCTCGACATGACGCCTGAAGGCACGATTGCGGTGCAGGGCCGCAGCACGAAGACGTCCGTCGACGGTGTCTTCGCGGCTGGCGACGTGGTCGACTCGTACTACCGTCAGGCCGTCACGGCCGCCGGCTCAGGCGCTGCGGCAGCGCTCGACGCCGAGCACTACCTCGCCGCTCTCGGCAACGAGAACGCCGCAGAGGCCGTGATCGAGAACGAGTTCGCGGTCGTCGACTGACGCCGCCGCGGCATCCGATTTCCATCAAAAGGAGAAACCCAATGACTGCACGCGCAGTGACCGAGGCCACCTTCGAGCAGGAGGTCCTCAATAACGACAAGGCCGTTCTCGTCGACTTCTGGGCCGAATGGTGCGGCCCGTGTCGCGCAGTGAGCCCCATTCTCGATCAGATCGCGACCGAGCACTCCGAGAAGCTCGACATCGTGAAGCTGAACGTCGATGAGAACCCCGGCCTTGCGATGAAGTACCAGATCACCGCGATTCCTGCGTTCAAGGTCTTCGAGAAGGGTGAGGTCGTCAAGACCGTCATCGGCGCCAAGCCGAAGCCCGCGCTCGAGGCCGACCTCGCCGCCTACATCTCGTAGCCGGCAGCCTCGCGAATCTCGAGACCCGCCCGGTGCACGCCGGGCGGGTTTTTCGCGTTTCACGTGGAACATCGCGTGATGGCCGGATGCCGCTGGCCGGCGTCACGAGAACGGTCGCCCTCAACCCAGCAACTAGCATGAAGATCCTGACAAGAAACGGGAGTGAAGTGACCTCTGACGGCGTCCCCCAGCGGACCGGCAACAATCTCGACCCCTGGTATGCGAATTACGCCGAGCGAGCCGCCGGGCT
>JALYWB010000098.1 GCA_030852935.1 Actinomycetota bacterium
ACCGTGATCGCGCCGCCGCGGTCGAACGCCACGACATGCCCGGATGCCGCCCCCGCTCCCGACAGCGGAACGTACCGCGTGAACAGCCCGGCCCGGTCGCGCCGCAGCCGCAACGCCCGACTGGTGACGAGCAGCTTCGCGGCGCCCGACTCGTCGACCGGAGGCAGCTCGCCGCCGTCGAGCCGCGCGAGCAGCTTGCGACGCCAGGCGAAGTCGACCGGGCGACGGTTGTCGGGGTCCACGAGCGAGCGCTCCCAGAGCTCGCTGCCCTGGTACACATCCGGAACCCCCGGTGCGGTGAGCTGCAGCAGCTTCGCCGCCAGGCCGTTGGAGTAGCCGGCGGGCGCGAGGAATGACACGATGCGCTCGAGGTCGTCGGACGTGTCGGAGTCGTCGAACATCCGGTCGATGACGGCGTGTAGACGCTGTTCGAATGCCGCGTCGGGTGCGGTCCAGCGGGTCGAGACGCCGGCCTCGCGGGCCGCCTTCTCGGCGTAGCCGTGCAGCGCTTCGCGTTCCCGCGGCCACGCCCCCACGACCGACTCCCACAACAGGTTCTCGAGCGGCCCGTCGCCGAGGTCGAAGGCGGCGCGGCGCCGAGCGAGGAACTCCTCCCACAGCGCGGGTACCTCGGCGATCGCGTCGATGCGGGCGCGGGTGTCTTCGCCACGCTTGGTGTCGTGGGTGGAGAGCGTGGTCATCGACTCGGGCTGGCTCGCCAGCCGCGCCTGCTGCCGGCGGTGGAACTCGGCCACGTCGACGGCGAACTCTGCGGGGTCACCCCCGACCTCGGTGAGACTCGCGAGGCGCGAGGTGCGGTAGAAGGCCGTGTCTTCCACACCCTTGGCCATCACCATGCCCGAGGTCTGCTGAAAGCGTCGCGCTGCCGGATGCGCGGGGTCGCGCAGCACCGGCCCGAGCGTGTGCAGTGCGTCCGCCAGTTCGGGGCGCCGCCGCTCCGCCTCCGCGAAGGCGTGCTCCAGGTGCTCGATTCCGAACGGCAGGTAGCTGCGGTAGACGGGAAAGCAGGCGAGCAGCTCGGCGATCGCGTCCGCGAGTTCGGCATCCGGATGCTCACCCGCGTCGCCCGCGGCCCGCACCTCGCGCACGAGACGGTTCACCTCGGAGGCGAGCAGCCCGTCGGCGATGCCGCGTTTGGTGTCGTGGATGAGCTCGGCCCATCGCGACGGCGCGGTGCCGTCGCCCGCGCCGCGCAGCCGTGCGTCGAGCGCCCCGAGGGCGGTACGGCCGTCGGGGTCGACGAGCACGCGGTCGATGTCGCCGAGCGCGTCGTAGCCGGTCGTGCCGGCTGTCGCCCAGAACGGCGGCAGTTGCTCGCCCGCCTCGAGGATCTTCTCCACCAGCACGTAGCATCCGCGGGTCGCCTCGGCCAGGTCGTCGAGATAGCCGCCGGGGTCGAGCAGGCCGTCGGGGTGGTCGACCCGCAGCCCTTGCGCGAGACCCTCGTCGATCCAGCGCACGATCTCGCGATGGGTGGCCTCGAACACCTCGGGCAGTTCGACCCGCACGGCCGCGAGTTCGTTCACGCCGAAGAAGCGGCGGTAGTTGAGCTCGGCGTCGGCGCGGGTCCAGTGCATGAGCTCGTAGTGCTGCCGGTCGTGCACGACGGCGACGGGCGCACCGTCGTGGGCCGTGCCGGGCGCGAGCGGATAGCGGTGTTCGTAGTAGTGCAACTCGTCGTCTTCGATGCGCAGTGCGCCGGAAGCCGCGGCATCCGCCACCGATTCCCCCAGCACCGGGATGCGCAGGCGCCCGCCGCCCGCGGTCCAGTCGATGTCGAAGAAGCGCGCGTGCGGCGACTCCTGACCGAGACGCAGCACCTCCCACCACCACGCGTTGGTCGCCGCGTCGCCGACTCCCATGTGGTTGGGCACGATGTCGACGAGCATCCCCATGCCTCGTGTGCGGGCGGCGCGTGCGAGCCGCTCGAGGCCGTCGGGGCCGCCGCGCTCGGGGTCGATGCGTGAGTGGTCGACGACGTCGTAGCCGTGCGTCGAGCCGGGAGTGGCGGCGAGCAGAGGCGAGAGGTAGAACCAGTCGGCACCGAGGGTGCGCAGGTAGTCGGCGAGGTCGGCGGCGGCTGCCAGCGGAAAGTCGGCGGTGAGCTGGATGCGGTAGGTCGAGTGGGGGTGCCGGTTCATGCCACCTCCGGATCGATGGCCGCGGGCGCGCGACCGGATACGGCGGCCGTGAGCGTGCTGCTCACGGCGTCGTCTCCGACCTCCTCCTCGGCGGTGAACTCGCTGAGCACCACCATCGAGAACGGGGCGAGGGTGAGTGTGTCGCCGGCGCGCAGCGTCGAGTTGACGGCCGCGCCGCTCGTGTCGACGAGCACTGTCCATGCGGTCGGTCCGAGTTCGGGCAGCACCGCTTCGACGTCGCCGTCGTGCGAGGAGAAGTACACGAGGAAGTCGTCGTCGATGATGCGCTCGCCGCGGGCATCGCGGCCCGGGATCGCATCGCCGCCGAGGTACATTCCGATCGACTTGCCGAAGTCGGTGTGCCAATCCTCCTGCCGCATCCGCTTGCCGTCGGGCCGCAACCAGGCGATGTCGGGGCGGGCGTCGGGCGCCTCATCCACCGGGTCTCCCTCGAGGAAGCGCCGGCGCCGGAAGGTGGGGTGGTCGCGCCGCAGGCCGGCGAGCGCGGCCGTGAACTCGATGAGCGAGGCGTCGGCCTGTTCCCAGTCGACCCAACTGAGCTCGGAGTCTTGCGCGTAGACGTTGTTGTTGCCCTGCTGCGTGCGGCCGAGTTCGTCGCCGTGCGCGATCATCGGCACGCCCTGCGAGAGCAGCAGGGTGGCGAGCAGGTCGCGCTGGCGGCGGGCGCGCAGGGCGTGGACGCCGGGGTCGTCGCTCGGGCCCTCGGCGCCGCTGTTCCAGGAGCGGTTGTGCGATTCGCCGTCGGCGCCGCCTTCGCCGTTGGCGTCGTTGTGCTTCTCGTTGTAGGAGACGAGGTCCCGCAGGGTGAAACCATCATGAGCAGTTACGAAGTTGATGCTCGCGACAGGCCGGCGCCCGGTCTGCTCATAGAGGTCGGCGGAGCCGGTGATGCGGGAGGCGAACTCGCCGAGCGTCGAGGGATGCCCGCGCCAGAAGTCGCGAACCGTGTCGCGGTACTTGCCGTTCCACTCGGTCCACTGCGGCGGGAAGTTGCCCACCTGGTAGCCGCCCGGTCCGACATCCCACGGCTCGGCGATGAGCTTCACCTGCGACACGATCGGATCCTGCTGCACGAGCTCGAAGAAGGTGGCGAGTCGGTCAACCTCGTAGAACTCCCGGGCGAGGGTCGCGGCGAGGTCGAAGCGGAAGCCGTCGACGTGCATCTCGGTCACCCAGTAGCGCAGCGAGTCCATGATGAGCTGCAGCGTGTGCGGGTGGCCGACGTTGAGCGAGTTGCCGGTGCCCGTGTAGTCCATGTAGTAGCGCTGGTCGTCGTCGACGAGACGGTAGTAGGCGGCGTTGTCGATGCCGCGCATCGAGAGGGTCGGACCGAGGTGGTTGCCTTCGGCGGTGTGGTTGTAGACGACGTCGAGGATCACCTCGATGCCGGCCGCGTGCAGGCTGCGCACCATGCCCTTGAACTCCTGCACCTGCTGGCCGGGAGCACCTCCCGAGGCGTATTCGGCGTGGGGGGCGAGGAATGCGATCGAGTTGTAGCCCCAGTAGTTGCGCAGGCCCTTCTCCATGAGCACGGAGTCGTGCACGAACTGGTGCACGGGCATCAGTTCGAGCGCGGTGATGCCGAGCTTCTGCAGGTGCGCGATGACCGCCGGATGCCCGAGCGCCGCGTAGCTGCCGCGCTGTTCTTCGGGGATCTCGGGGTGCAGCTGGGTGAGCCCCTTCACGTGGGCCTCGTAGATGATCGTCTCGTCGTAGGGCGTGCGCGGGGCGCGGTCGCCGGCCCAGTCGTAGAACGGGTCGACCACGACGCCGTGCATCATGTCGGATGCCGAATCGGTGTCGTCAAACGAGTCCTCGTCGCCGAAACGGTACGAGAACAGCGACTGCCCCCAGCGGATCTCGCCAGCCGTCGCCTTCGCGTAGGGGTCGAGCAGCAGCTTCGCCGGATTGCAGCGCTGGCCCTTCGCGGGGTCCCACGGGCCGTGCACCCGGTATCCGTAACGCTGCCCGGGACGGATACCGGGAAGGTAGGCGTGCCACACGTAGCCGTCGACCTCGGTGAGCGGGCAGCGCGTCTCGACGAGATCGTCGTCGAACAGGCACAGCTCGACCTTCTCGGCGACCTCGCTGAAGAGCGCGAAGTTGGTGCCGTTGCCGTCGAAGGTGGCTCCGAGGGGGTAGGCCGATCCGGGCCAGGTGTGCATGGGCGCCCTTTGTCGTTCGGGGGGAGGCGCGACGGACGCGTCGCTTCTTCGAAGGTAGCCACGCGAGCCGCTCGCGGCGAGGGGTTGACGGCGATCGGATGCCATGCGAAGGCGCCGGCGGATGGCGCGCGATGGTGCCTCCGGGTGGCATGGGGGCCCTGTGGTGGATGGTAGGCTCTTGCCTCGTGCCACGGCATGTTCCGTAGCGCGCCCCGATAGCTCAGTGGTAGAGCACTTCCATGGTAAGGAAGGGGTCGTCAGTTCAATCCTGACTCGGGGCTCTGTTCGCCGGAGCGGGGCTCCACCCTTGCCCCGGCGGACGTGCGGCTGAGTAGCTCAGTTGGTGAGAGCGCACGACTCATAATCGTGAGGTCGCGGGTTCGAATCCCGCCTCAGCTACCGATCAAGAGTCCCGGCCATCCGCCGTTTTTCTGCCGATTCACCCCCTGCCGGGGTGACCTCACGATTTACGCGCTTGACTAGACGCCGAGCCGCGCGAGGCGGCTGAGGAACGTGTGCCGCAGATCGTGGAAGCGCAGTGGCATGCCGTCTGCGAAGGTGGCGAAGCTATCGCGGATCGCGGGCCAGCGCACGGCGCGCGAGAGGTTGCCGGAGTCGAACGGGCCGCCACGAACCCCCGTGAACACGCGTTCGTGACCCGCCTCCCTTGCCGCGTCGCCCGAGTCTCAGACGGTGGTGAGAACGCCGGCGACGGAGTCGAGCGATCCGGGAACGAGTGCGTAGTAGGCCCAGGTGCCGCGCTTGCTGCGGGTGAGGAAGCCGGCGTCCATCAGGATCTTGAGGTGGTGAGAGACGGTCGGCTGCGACAGCTCGAGCGGCTCCTGCAGGTCGCAGACGCAGGCCTCCTGGTCAGCGTGCGAGGCGACGATCGACAGGATACGCACGCGGGTTGGGTCGCCGAGAGCCTTGAACGTGCGGGCGACTGCTTCGGCGTCGCCCGCGGTGATCGTCTCTTTCGACAGCGGGGTGCAGCAGGCTGCGGCCGAGACATCGGTGACGCGGAGGAGTTCTGCGACGGGCATGACCTCATCCTCTCACCACCCATCGAAGAATGTCTATATTGACGATCTTCGATGGATGATGCAGACTGACCCGCATGACGCTCATCGACCTGACCCGTCCGCCTGTGTACAGTTCCCGCCTCGCCACACTCCCGGTCGCCATCATCGGCGCCGGCCCGATCGGCCTCGCCGCGGCGGCGAACCTGGTCGAGCGGGGCATCGACTTCGTCATCTACGAAGCCGGCGACACCATTGCCGACAGCATGCGCCAGTGGGGACACATTCGACTGTTCTCGCCGTGGAAGCACCTGGTCGACCCCGCCTCCCGCCGCCTGCTTGAAGCGACGGGGTGGGTTCACCCCGATGAAGACGGACTGCCGACTGGTGCCGAGCTCGTGGAGCAGTACCTCGCTCCGCTCGCAGCGCTGGACTCGATCGCGTCCCGCATCCGTGTCGGCGTCGAGGTCTCCGCGGTCGCGCGTGAGGGCATGGACCGCACCCGCACCGCCAACCGAACGACCACCCCGTTCCTCCTGCGCCTCAATGACCACGGCGACATCACCGAGGTCAGCGCGCGTGCCGTCATCGACGCGTCCGGAACCTACCGGTCGCCGAACAGCCTCGCCTCCTCCGGCCTCGAGCCGCTCGGTCTCGTTGAGGTCTCTGACCTGGTGAGCCACGCCCTGCCCGACGTGCTCGGGCGTGACCGGATCCGGTTCGCCGGCCGGCACACCACGGTCGTCGGCGCCGGCCACTCCGCCGCCAACACCCTCCTCAACCTCGCCACGCTCGCCGAAGCCGAGCCCGGCACCAGCATCACCTGGGTGATCCGAAACGCCTCCGCCGTCCGCGTCACTACTTCGGCCGACGACGACCTCGAAGCCCGCGCATCCCTCGGCGCGCGTGTAGACGCACTCGTGGCATCCGGGATCATCGAGGTGCTCGACCGGTTCGAGATCGTTCGCCTGGCCCGTCAGGGTGACGCGGTGCGGGTCGTAGGATCGCGAGGTGGCGAGCTCGTCGATCACGACACCGACCTGGTGGTGAATGCCACAGGATTCCGCCCCGATCTCGACATGCTCCGCGAGGTGCGGCTTGAACTCGACGACATCGTCGAGGCCCCGAAACGACTCGCGCCGCTCATCGACCCGAACGTCCACACATGCGGCACGGTCGAACCGCACGGGTTCGCGGAGCTGCAGCAGCCTGAGAACGGGTTCTTCCTCGCCGGAATGAAGAGCTACGGACGCGCACCGACCTTCCTCCTCGCCACCGGCTACGAGCAGGTGCGCTCCATCACGGCCTGGCTCGCGGGCGACATGGTTGCCGCGACGAAGGTCGAACTCGTCCTGCCCGCGACCGGGGTGTGCTCAACATCGGCAGGCCCGGAACAGCTGTCGTCCGGCTGCTGCTCGTGACCATCCGGCTGATGCGGCCGGATGACTGGCCGCAAGTCGAGCAGATCTACCGCGAAGGAATCGCCGCCGGCAACGCGACCTTCGAGTCCGACCCGCCGACCTGGGAAGCTTTCGATACAGGCAAAGTCCGTGACGCACGCCTGGTCGCCGTCGACGGCGGCGTCGTCGTCGGATGGGCGGCCGCGTCACCGGTCTCGAGCCGGCCGGTCTACCGAGGAGTGATCGAGCACTCCGTCTACGTCGCAGAAGCCGCGCAGGGTCGAGGGATCGGACGTGAACTGCTTGCCGCGTTCCTCGACGCGGCGGAGGTGGCAGGGTATTGGACGGTGCAGTCGAGCATCTTCCCCGAGAACACGGCAAGCATCACGCTTCACGAGAAGCATGGGTTCCGCACCATCGGACGCCGGGAGGCGATTGCCCTTATGGCCTACGGACCGTACAAGGGTCAGTGGCGCGACACCGTCGTCGTCGAATGGCGCAGCGCCAAGCAGGGACGCTAGGCGGCGATCACCCTCGGCGCGAGATCGTCGACGCGGCGAGAGAGTTCGTTGAACGCGAACTCGAACGCTGCGGGGTTTCCGGCGCGCACCGGGTCTGGGACGGACCAGTGCAACGCGTCGACGGCGCCGAGTTCCTCGTGGGCGTTGTCGCACACCGAAACGATGTAGTCGCCTGTCGCGCGGATCTCATCGAAGAGCTGCGGGCGCCGGTTGCGGAGGCTGAGCCCGTGCTCCCGGGCCGTCTCGATGGCAATCGGATCGATCCGCTCGGCCGGGTGCGTGCCACCGGAAGTGGCAGGGACCTTGCTTGCGCGATTCCACAGCGCAACGGCGAGCTGCGAACGAGCCGAGTTTGCGGTGCAGACGAACACCACCCGCTTCGCCGAGACAGTCTGACCGACACCGAGACCCACGAGTGCAGCACCTTCTAGGCGCACGTAGCTGCGGCGCCGATCCGCCTCGGACCGGCCACGCCCCACGATGCCGGCGCTCTCGAGAACGTTGAGGTGGTGAGCCAGCAGGTTGGAGGGAAGACCGAGCCGGGTTTGCAGTTCGCTCGGGGACCAGTCGCCGAGCGTCAGCAGGTCGACCATCTCGAGTCGCACCGGTTCGGCGAGTGCTGCGTGGCGCGTGGCACGCTGCTCGATCGTTAGCTCGTTGTTCATTGACTCAATCTTGACTGAGGCATCGTGGACAGTCAAGATGGGCGACGACATGACAAACACCACCGCGCCCGACATTCCTGTCCTCTGGCGACGACTCTTCGCGGAGATCCTCGGGACAGGGCTCCTCGTCGCCATCGTCGTCGGCTCCGGGATTATGGCGTCACGGCTCTCACCGAACGACGTCGGTCTCCAGCTGCTCGAGAACGGCCTCGCCACCGCGCTCGGCCTCGCAGTGCTGATCGCCGTGCTCGCCCCGGTATCGGGAGCCCACTTCAACCCTGTCGTATCGATCGCCGACCTCGTCTTTCGGCGGGGACC
Organism: Actinomycetota bacterium; assembly: GCA_030852935.1. GTDB lineage: Bacteria > Actinomycetota > Actinomycetes > Actinomycetales > Microbacteriaceae > Agromyces. The sequence goes on from JALYWB010000098.1 coordinate 8,272, forward strand.
ACATTCGCTCGCCCTCGTCGGCTACCTGGTTGCTCAGATCGCGGGCGCAATTGCTGGCGCACTCTTAGCGAACGCGATGTTCGGCATTTCAACCGTCATCGCAACCACCGACCGGGTGAACGTGGGAACCCTTATCGGCGAGGTCGTCGCCACTGCTGGCTTGATCCTGGTGATCTTCGGCCTCGACCGCGCAGGCCGACCGGCTTTGATCGCGCCCGCGGTCGGTGCCTACATTGGCGCTGCCTACTGGTTCGCCAGCTCTACGTCGTTCGCGAACCCCGCCGTGACCATCGGGCGGATGTTCTCCGACACCTTCGCGGGCATCGCCCCCAACTCGGCACTGCCGTTTATCGGCGCGCAGCTCGTCGGCGGCGCCGTCGGTCTCGCGATCGCGACCCTGCTGTTTCCTCGTACCTCAAAAAGAAAGGAACTCTGATGACCGTCAAGCCCGTCGTCCTCTTCGTCTGCATCCACAACGCCGGCCGCTCCCAGATGGCCGCCGGCTATGCCCGCGCCCTCTCCGACGGGGCGGTCGAAGTCCTCTCAGGTGGGTCGGAACCCGGCGACCAGATCAACCCGATCGCGATCCAGGCAATGGCCGAGGAGGGCATCGACATTTCCCAAGCCGTCCCGCAATTGATGACCACCGAGCAGGTTCGCGAATCGGACGTCGTCATCACCATGGGGTGCGGCGACGTCTGCCCGATCTTCCCCGGCAAGCGCTACGAGGACTGGGAGCTCACCGACCCCAAGGGCAAGCCGATCGAGGAGGTCCGCGCGATCCGCGACGACATCCGAAGTCGCGTCGAGAGGCTCCTCGCCGAGATCCTGCCCGCGAAGGTCTAAGCGATGGAGATCTCCGAGCGGCGCGGACTCACGGGGCTCACCTATCCCGAGGAATACCTGAAGCGACTAGCGGCTGAGTTGAGTTCGGACTTCGCTGGCACCTTCGGCCAGGAGACGGTCGAGCGGTACGTGCTCGAGTCGTACGCCGCCCTGCTGCGTACGGCCACGGTGAAGGCGCACCTCGCGACTCGTGTCACCCGGTTCGCATCGGACCGGCTGATCGCCCTCGCGCAAGCCAAGGGTGCCCTGCCGAGGGATGTTCCCGAGATCCTCTTTGTCTGCGAGCAGAACGCCGGACGCTCACAAATGGCCGCGGCACTCACCGACCAACTCGCGCAAGGCCGGGTCCACGTGCGATCGGCCGGCTCGATGCCCGCGGCAGAACTCAACCCGGCGGTGGTTCAAGCCATGCAAGAGGCCGGCGTCGACGTAGCCCAAGCCTTCCCCAAGCCGCTCACCGATGACGTGGTGCAGGCCGCCGACGTCGTCATCACGATGGGCTGCGGCGATGCATGCCCGCTCTATCCGGGGAAGCAGTACCTGGACTGGGAACTCGACGACCCCGAGAACCTCGCGATCGAGGACGTGCGACGCGTGCGCGATGAGATCCGCGACCGCGTCGCGTCGTTGCTCGCGTCCCTGAAGATTCCGACCTAGCTCAGGTGCGCGGGTGCCGTGGGCACGAGGTGGACACGAATTGAGCTCATCGAGCCCTGGATCACGTCAGCGGCCTCGCCTGCATAGGCTTCGACGATCCCGGATTGCCCGGGTGTGTCGTCAATTCATCCTTGACGCTGCGGCGGTGCGCGCTGCCCGCGCCGCCAGCGACTCGTGGACGCTCATCGGTGCGGCCCTCGGGGTGAGCAAGCAGGCTGCCCAGCAGCGCTTCTCGCGGTAGGCGGGGAGCGCAACTACCAGGAGAACGGCACCCACGCGCGGTGCGCGCCGAGCGCCATATCGTTCGGAGGTCGCGGTCGCGCGGCTATGACCGATATGGCGGTACGGGCATGGATCTGCATCTGGTCGACAAGCTCGCGGTCGTCACAGGTGCCAGTAGCGGCATCGGCCTCGCCATCACGAAGGCCTTCGTTGATGAGGGCGCGCGGGTGGTGACCGGATCGCGGAAGGTGTCTGCCGAGCTCGCCGAGCTCGTCGACGGTGGACGCGTTCGTGCGGTGACCGTCGATCTCGCGACGCGCGAGGGGCCCGGTGCGCTGGTCGCCGAGGCGACGGCGTGGGGCGGCCTCGACATCCTGGTGAACAACGTCGGCGCGCTCACCCCGCGCACCGACGGCTTCCTCGCCATCGACGACGACGCGTGGACCCGCACGTTCGAACTGGGATTCTTCGCCGCCGTGCGAGCGACACGGGCCGCGATCCCGCTGCTTGTGGCGCGCGGCGGCGGCAACATCGTGATGATCGGATCGGTCAACGCGTTCCTTCCCGACCCGTTCGTCATCGACTACTCGGCGGCGAAGGCGGCGCTGTGGAACTTCAGCAAGGCGCTGTCAAAGGAGTACGGCGGCGACGGCATCCGCGTCAACACGATCAGCCCCGGGCCCGTCGCCACGCCGCTCTGGTTGGGGGAGCACGGTGTTGCGGCCACCGTGGCGGAGGCGAATGGCACCGATTTCGAGACCGCCAAGCGCGAGGTGATCGCCAACCAGGGCGGCTTCAGCACCGGGCGCTTCACCGAACCCGCCGAGGTGGCCGACCTCGTGCTGCTGCTGGCGAGTGATCGCGCGGGCAACGTCACAGGCGCCGACTTCCTCATCGACGGCGGCCTCATCAAGACCCTGTGAGCTCCACCCCCCATCCGAAGGAGAACGGCACATGGCCGAGAACACCCCCCGCCCCGTCATCTTCATCCACGGCCTGTGGATCCACTCCGCCGCCTGGGCGCCGTGGATCGAGCTGTTCCAGGAGGCCGGATACGACGCGTCCGCCCCCGGCTGGCCCGGTGACCTCGACACGGTCGCCGCCACCCGTGCCGACCCCTCCGGGCTCGACGGGGTGGGCATCGAAGACATCTGCCGCCACTACGCCGACATCATCGAAACGCTGCCGGAGCGCCCGATCGTGATCGGTCACTCCTTCGGCGGGTTGATCGCACAGGAGCTGCTCGCTAACGGGTTCGCCGTCGCCGCGGTCGCAATCGATCCGGCGCCGATCAAGGGCGTCAAGATTCTGCCGTTCTCGCAGTTGCGTTCCGGGCTGCCGGTGCTCGGCAACCCGGCCAACCGCAAGCGCACCGTCGCGCTCACGGCGAAAGAGTTCCGCTACGCGTTCGGCAACGCGATCTCGGAGGAGGAGTCGGAAGCGCTCTTCGATGAGTGGACGATTCCCGGGCCCGGACGCCCGCTGTTCGAGGATGCAACCGCCAACTTCGTGAAGGGATCGCCCGCCGCCGTCGACACGCACACGGTCGATCGCGGGCCACTGCTGCTGATCTCCGGCACCGAAGACCACACCGTGCCGCGCTCCGTGACCGCGGCCGTTGCGAAGCTCTACGCGGACGGCCCAGCGGAGACCGACTACGTCGAGTTCGAAGGTCGGGGTCACTCGCTCACGATGGATGCCGGCTGGCGTGACATCGCGGCCGCGAGCCTTGACTGGCTGCGGGGTAAGGGACTCTAGGCGAGCGTCGCCGCGAGACGTTGCAGGCCGGCCGCCGAGGCGCTGCCGGGGGCGGCGTGGTAGATCACGATCACCGGATGCTCGGTGCC
>JALYWB010000108.1 GCA_030852935.1 Actinomycetota bacterium
GCCGTGAGGTCGCCCCCGACGCGTCTGCCGGGCCCGTGAGTCGGTGAGGAGGAGCGATGCATCCGGATGCTCCGCGCCCACCACGTGGCTCCGCCACTCCCAAGCGACCGACAGGTCGCAACGGCGGCACCTCGAAGAAGGCCGCGACTCCGGCGAACGGCCCCGAGACGGGGGCGTCCGCCAGGGCGTCGCGACCCGCAGCGGGCGCACGCGGTCGCACCGAGGGAGCGACCACTCGGCGCGAGACGCCCGGTGCCGGCTGGCTCAGCGGCATCCGATTCTCAGGGTTCTCACTCATCATGATGGGTGTGCTCGTGCTCGCAGTCGTGGTGTTGGCGCCGACGATCGCGGCGTTCGCACAACAGCGCCAGCAGATCGCCGAGCTTCGCGCCGCCGTCTCCGAGCAGGAGGAGGAGGTGCAGCGCCTTCGCGACGAGCGCGAGCGCTGGAACGACGAGACCTTCATCATGACGCAGGCCCGCGAGCGCCTGTACTACGTGATGCCCGGCGAGGTGAGCTACCTCGTCATCGACGATCGTGCGGAGGCGGCGAAGGTGGATGCCACGTCCGAGGTCTCGGCAGAGGTGACCGAATCGAAGGGCGATTGGATGCGCACGCTCCTCGACTCCGTGATGGTCGCGGGCCTCGCACCCGCGACGGCGCCGGCAGATGGGAGCACCGGATGACGCGGCCGCCCTTCGAGCCGGTGAGCGAGCGCGATATCCGCATCGTGTCTGCGCAGCTCGGCCGACCGGCACGCGACGTGATCGGCATCCCCGCACGATGCGCGTGCGGCGCTCCGACCGTCGTGGCGACGGCGCCGCGGCTCACCGACGGCACGCCGTTCCCCACCTTCTACTACCTGACCCACCCGGCTGCGACGGCGGCGATGTCGTTCCTCGAGGCAGCCCAGGTGATGGCGGAGTGCGGCGAGCTCCTCGACGCAGACCCCGACCTCGCGGCCGCCTATCGTCGCGCGCACGACGAGTACCTCGCCGACCGCGAGTCGGTCGCGGTCGTACCCGAACTCGCCGGAATCTCGGCGGGTGGCATGCCGACGCGCGTCAAGTGCCTGCACGCCCTCGCCGCCCACGCCCTCGCCGCCGGGCCGGGCACGAACCCGATCGGCGACGTGGCGCTGGCGCGCTCGACGTGGTCGCCCGACGTCTGCGAGTGTCGCGACTACGGCGTCGATGTTCCGGATCCCGCAGACCCGGCCGACGCCGACACCGGGGGCCGTTCGTGACGCGGCGCCGGCAGCGCCGCCTGACGATCGTGGCGAAGGCCGCCGCGACCGTCGCTGCGGCGACCATGATCGCACTCGCAGGTGCGACGCCGGCCCATGCCGACACGGTGCGCGACCTCGAGTACTGGTTGGCCGACTACGGCTTCACGACCGCGTGGAACACCACGAAGGGCAAGGGCGTCACCGTCGCGGTGATCGACACGGGCGTCAACGGCAACGTCGCCGAGCTGCGCGGCGCGGTCAAGGCGGGCACGGATGTCTCGGGCATCGGCTCGCCGAACGGCCAGACGCCCGTCGGCGACGACCCGAACCACGGCACGATGGTCGCGTCGCTGCTCGCCGGTCGCGGTTCCACTCCCGGGAACGGCGTGATCGGTATCGCGCCCGAGGCCGACCTCATCACGGCTTCCGTCGCCTTCGGGCAGGACACCGGAGCCGAGAAGTCGAACGACGACCAGATCGCCGAGGCGGTGCGATGGGCGGTCGACAGCGGCGCCGACGTGATCAACATGTCGCTGACCCGCAACACCCTCGACTGGCCCGAGAGCTGGGACGACGCCTTCATGTACGCGTTCGACAACGACGTGATCGTCGTGGCGGCCGCAGGCAATCGCGGCAGCGGCACGAGCGAGGTGGGCGCACCGGCGACCATCCCAGGGGTGCTCACGGTCGCGGGCGTCGACCGCGAGAAGAACGCGAGCTTCGACGCGAGTTCGCAGGGCATCACGATCGCGGTCGCAGCGCCGAGTGAAGACCTCGTCGGGGTGCTGGCCGACGGCAGCTATGCCCAATGGAGTGGCACGAGCGCCGCCACGCCGATCGTGTCGGGCCTCGTCGCGTTGATTCGCAGCGAGTACCCCGAGCTGGATTCCGCGAACGTCATCGAACGACTCATTCGTACCGCCGACCCGCATGGCCACGAGGTGCCGAGCCCGCTCTACGGGTGGGGCATCATCGATCCGGTCGCGGCGCTCACAGCCGACGTCCCGCTGGTCGACGAAAGCCCACTGCCCAGCCTTGCCGACTGGATCACCCTGCACCGTCGGGCGGATGCGCCCGCACCCGAGACCGAAGCGCCATCGCAGGAGATCGTGCCCATCGCCGACCCGCCGCTGCCGCGTGCCGATGGCGCCCAGACCCTGCTTCCCACCGCCTGGACGCTGGCCTACATCACCCTGCCGCTCTCGCTGGTCGCTGCATTTGGTACGCTGGCAGTGCTGTTGGGCATCGGCGCCACTCGGCATACCAGGCGGACTGTCCGCTCTCGCGAGCAGCAGTGATCGCAACCACCACACAACGAGGAGTCCATTCACCGTGCCCAAGATCCTGATCGTCGGCGGTGGCTATGCGGGGTTCTATACCGCATGGAAGCTCGAGAAGTGGCTGCGGCCCGGCGAGGCCGAGGTGACGGTCGTCGATCCGCTCCCGTACATGACGTATCAGCCGTTCCTTCCCGAGGTGGCGGCCGGTTCGATCGAACCGCGTCATTCGGTCGTCTCCCAGCGTCGGCACCTGAAGAAGACGGACGTGGTCACGGCGAAGGTCACCCGCATCGACCACGCGTCGAAGACCGCCACGATCACGCCAGAGGTCGGGGAGCCGTGGGAGTTCGAGTACGACGTCGTCGTGGTCACCGGCGGCGCGGTGTCGCGCACCTTCCCCATCCCGGGCATCGCCGACAATGCGATCGGGCTGAAGTCCATCGAAGAGGCCGTCGCCATCCGCGACAAGGTGCTCACGAACTTCGACAAGGCGGCCAGCCTCCCTCCGGGCCCTGAGCGCGAGCGGTTGCTCACGTTCGTGGTCGTCGGTGGCGGGTTCGCGGGCATCGAGGTCTTCGGCGAGCTCCGCTCCTTCGCGAGCGCACTGCTCGAGTTCTACCCGCAGCTCACGTTCGATGAGACGCACTTCCATCTCATCGAGGCGATGGGGCGCATCATGCCCGAGGTCTCGCTCGAGACGAGCCACTGGGTCATCAAGCACCTCGCCCAGCGTGGCGCCGAGATCCACCTCGACACGCAGCTCACGAGCGCCGTCGATGGGGTCATCGAACTCTCCACCGGCGAGTCGTTCGAGTCCGACCTCATCGTCTGGACGGCGGGCGTCATGGCGAACCCGGCGATCGTACGATCGAGCGATCTGCCCGTCGAGGAGCGCGGCCGGGTGCTCACTCGTGCCGACCTTCGCGTGGGCGATGAAGATGACTGGGTGGCCGACGCCTGGGCGGCCGGCGACATTGCGGCCGTGCCCGACCTCACCGGCGGCGGCGTCGGCGGCTATTGCGTGCCGAACGCCCAGCACGCGGTTCGCCAGGGAAAGCTCCTCGCCAAGAACATCGTCGCGGTGCTCCGCGGTGAGGAGCCGAAGGAGTACATCCACAAGAACCTCGGTGCGGTGGCCGGTCTCGGCATCGGTTCCGGAGTCTTCCAGTCGGGCAAGCTCGCGCTCAAGGGCCTCATCGCCTGGTTCGCCCACCGTGGCTACCACGGTCTCGCGATGCCCACATGGGAGCGCAAGTTCCGCGTGTTCTGGGGCTGGTGGAACAACTTCTGGCTCGGTCGCGACATCGTTTCACTGTCGGCCGTGCAGCAGCCGCGTGCACAGTTCGAGCAGTTCGCTGCGCGTCCGAAGCCGCCGGCCGCCGCGGCGCCCACGTCGCCCGCGTCAATACGGCCTTCCGCCAATTCGGCCCCGAAGGCAGTGAAGGCGAAGCCTGCCGCTTCCTCGAAGCCCGAACAGGTCGACGCCGCTGTGCCCACCTCGGGCGAACCGGTCGCCGCGAAGTAGTGTGGAGGCGGCGCCGTCCGGTGCGGCGCCGCGCTCCCGTAGCCCAATCGGCAGAGGCAGGCGACTTAAAATCGCCTCAGTCTGGGTTCGAATCCCAGCGGGAGCACCGCTCTTCGCTTCGTGATGTCAGTGTGATCTCGCGCAAATCAGGACATCGAATCAGACGACGGATCCACTCTTGGCACCGTTCTGGCAACAACCGCGATCGGTTGAGCCTGGCCCAGCGCGGTTGACCCGTTGATTCATGTTGGACCGCCGGTCTAGACTGCTAGTACAGACTCGCGGTCTAAGAGCGAAGGAGACGGGCGGGTATGAAGGTTCTCATCGTGGGCGCCGGGATCGCCGGCCCGACGCTCGCATTCTGGCTGAACAGGTCGGGCCATGAGGTCTCCATCGTCGAGCACGCACCCGAGTTGAGAAGCGGCGGCTACCTGATCGACTTCTGGGGCGCGGGCTTCGACGTGGCTGAGCGCATGGGGATCGTTCCCCAACTGCGTGAGCGCGGCTACGTGTTCACCGAGGCGCGGGCCGTCGATCGCAACGGCTGCAAGCTGGCCTCGTTCAATCCAGAGGCGGTGATGGAATCGAACGAGCGGTATGTCAGCATCCCGCGTGCTGACCTGGCCGCGGTGATCTACGACGCCCTCGGCGGCTCTGTGGAGCTTCTGTTCGGCGACACCGTGCGAGAACTCCACGACGGCAGCGAGCGAGTGCGGGTGGTGTTCGAGAGTGGGAGCACGGCCGACTTCGACCTCGTGATCGGCGCGGACGGCCTCCACTCCCGGGTGCGGAAGCTGGCATTCGGCCCAGACGATCAGTTTGAGCAGTACCTCGGCATGGTGGTGGCGGCGTTCGACGCCGAGCAGTATCCGATCCGCGACGAGCTGGTCGCGATGATGTACGCCGATGTCGGTTTCCAAGCGATCCGGCTCTCGTTCCGTGACGACGCCACGCTGTTCCTCTTCTCCCTCCGGCATGACGGCGAAGTGCCTCGGGAGCGTGCTGAACAGGAGAGCCTGCTTCGCGCGAAGCTGAGCGGCAAGGGGTGGGAGGTTCCTGGGATCCTCGACGCGATGTCATCGGCAAGCGATTTCTACTTCGATTCGGTCAGCCAGATCCGGATGCCGTCATGGTCGACAGGGCGCATCGCCCTGGTGGGCGACGCCTGCGCCTGCCCCTCGTTCCTCGCCGGTCAGGGCTCCGCCTTGGCGATGGTGGAGGCGTACACCCTGGCGGCGGAACTTGCTGCGAGCGACGATCATGCCGCGGCGATCGCCCGCTATCAGGAGCGGCTGGCTCCGCTGCTACGCTCGAAGCAGGATGCCGCACGAGGGCTCGGCTTGGCGTTCGCTCCCAAGAACAGGTTCCAACTCTTCGTGAGGGACACGGTGATGAGAATGATGGGGCTGCCCAAGGTCGCCGATATTGCCGTGGGGCGGAGCTTTCACGATCGCGTCGAGCTGCCGGCATTCCCAGATTCCGCTCCGACGCGCTGATCGCATGGTTCGACCCCGATTCAGGAAGCTGCCAGAGGCCCAACAACAGGCGATCCTAGGGGCTGCACTCGGCGAGTTCGCGTCGCACGGCTTTCACGACGCCTCGCTCAACCGGGTCATCGAGGCCGCAGGTATTTCCAAGGGGTCGATGTACTACTACTTCGACGGCAAGGAGGATCTGTTCGCCTACGTCGCACAGACCAGCCTGGGCCGACTCTTCGCCGAGGTCGGTCCATTGCCCGATCTGGGTGCAGGCGATGCCGACATGTTCTGGTCGGTGTTGGAGGACTACTACCTCCGGATGGCGAGTGCCCTCCTCGCCTCCCCACAGCTGGCGTCACTGCTTCGAGGCTGGTCAGCGGCATCGAAGAGCGCGGCCTTCCAGCAAGCGACCGGCGAGATCGAGCAAGCCTCCCTGCCGTGGATCGAGCAGGCGCTCGCCGTCGGCCAGCGCGTGGGGGCCGTTCGCGACGACCTGCCGCCGCCCCTGCTGATCGCCGTCGTCCTGGGCATGGGCGAAGCCATGGACTTCTGGCTCATGTCGCAGCAGCCTGACGACACCGTGCTGCCGAACGTGATCGCGTCTCTTGCCGGCATGATCCGGCGCGCGGTCAGCCCCTAGCGGACCGGCACCCGCGGCCTGCGGCCGGCCTTTCGGGTACCCGGCCGAACGACGCGGTGTCGGCGGAGGCCGCTATCTGGCTTTTCGCACGCGTGACGAAGGGGCGGCGTTCACGAAGGACATGTGGCTCACCCGACCCCCGCCGGCTTCGCGGCTGATCTCGCCGATGTCACGCCAACCGGTCCAGTCGGCGCAGGATGAGGCCCTCGCGCAGCGCCCATGGCGATACCTCGAGCTCGTCGACGCCGAAGGCGCGCATCGCCTCGGAGAGCACCACGGCGCCGGCGACGATCTGGAACGTGCGGTCTGCGGTGATGCCGGGCAGCGCGGGGCGGGCGTCGGCGGGGATCTTCGCAAGGCGTGGAGTCCAGTCGTCGAGGCCCCTGCGAGTCAGCACCGAGCGGTCGGATGCCCCGACACCGTCTTCCATCGTGCCCGCGAGCCGCGCGAGCGACCGGATGGTCTTCGACGAGCCGACCACGTGATCGGGCGATTGCAGTTCGCGGAATGCGGGCATTTCTTCGGCGATCACGGCGCGGGCATGGGCCCGGAGTCGCGCGACCTGCTCGGGCGAGGGCGGGTCGTCTGGAAGGAACTCGATGGTGGAACGGCCGGCTCCGAGGGGGAGCGAGCGCGCGACATCCGGAACCTCATCGAGTCCCTGGACCAGCTCGAGGGAGCCGCCGCCGATGTCGAACACCAGGATGCGGTCGGCCGACCAGCCGTACCAGCGCCGCACGGCGAGGAAGGTGAGGTGGGCCTCTTCCTCACCCGAGAGCACGCTCAGCCGCACGCCGGTCTCGTCCGCCACCCGGTCGAGCACGGCCTCGCCGTTGGCGGCTTCGCGAATCGCCGACGTGGCGAATGCGAGGAGCTCATCGAGTCCGGCCCGACCCGCGGCCGCGGCGGCACCGGCCACCGCCTCGACGATCGCGCTCACGCCGACGTCGCTGATGGCCCCGTCGGGCTCGAGGTAGCGCATCAGCCGGAGCACCGACTTCTCCGACGCCGTCGGGATGGGGCGCGCGCCGCGATGTGCGTCGACGACGAGCAGGTGCACGGTGTTGGAACCGACGTCGAGTACCCCGAGGCGCATGTTGCGAGCGTAGTCGCCGGCGGATGCGCCAGTGACGCGTTTCGTGCATACTGGTGCGACTGGGACGATCGTCCCACTTGGTCGGCGACGATGTCGACGAGGTTCGAGAGGAGCCGCGTGGTCCGCATCCCGGCGACCGAGCGCCGCACCGCCCTCATCGATGCGGCTCTGCGGGTGGTCTCGCGCAACGGGATCGCCCAGGCGACCACGCGGGCGATCGTCGCAGAGGCCGGCATGTCGCTGGCGAGCTTCCACTACGCATTCGACTCGCGTGACGAGCTCATCGACGAACTGATCACGACCGTGGTCGATCGCGAGCGAGATGCCGTCATCCCCGACCTCGTGCCGGGTCAGGACCTGCGCGACATCCTCGAGGCGGGATTCCTGCGATATCTCGACCACCTCAAGTCGGACCCCGAGCACGAACAGGCGATGCTCGAGCTCACGCAATACGCGCTACGTTCACCCGAGCGGCATCCACTCGCGGTCAGGCAGTATGCGCGCTATGCCGAGCTCGCCGAGCACTCGCTCGAGGTCGCCGCTGCCCACGCGGACGTTGCATGGAGTGTGCCTGTCGAACAGGTCGCGCGCGTGCTCGTGGCCTTCACCGACGGTCTCACGCTGAACTGGCTCGTCGATCGCGACGACGCCGGCGCCCAGGCAGTCGCACGAGCGGCCGCCGACGCCCTCTCGAGATTGGCCGAGACCCGATGACGAACCTCGACGCGGCCTCCCGCCCACCGGCCGCGCCACCGTCGGCGCTCGGCGAACCCACCCGGCGTGTCGGCGCCGGCTGGATCGCCTCGTTCACGACCGTGTGGCTCGGCGTGTGGATGGCGCAGCTCACGCCGGTGCAACTGCTCCTGCCCGCACAGATCAACGCGGAACTGCACCCCGAGAACTGGGTCGACAGCGTCGTGGCGTTCGGCGTGATCTCGGGCATCGCCGCCATCGCGACGATCATCGCGTATCCACTGACGGGCGCACTCTCGGATCGCACGACGTCGCGCTTCGGGCGGCGCCGGCCGTGGATCCTGATCGGCGCCCTCGTGTTCGCCGCCGCCCTCGTCTCGCTCGGCTTCCAGACGCAGATGTGGGCGATCGGCGCGGTGTGGGTCGCGGCATCCGTGGGCTTCTGCATCATGACGGCCGCGCTCACGGCCACGATCGCCGACCAGGTACCCGTGAACCAGCGCGGGTTCGTGTCGGGATGGATGTCGGCGCCGCAGGCCGTCGGCATCATCGTCGGGCTCGTGCTCGTGACCGAACTGGTCACCGACGCCACGGTCGGCTACGCCCTTCTCGCCGTGCTCCTGGTGGTGCTCGCAATCCCGTTCCTCAGCAGGCGTGAGCAGCCGCTCCTCGTGACCGAACGCGCACGAGTGAGCGCGAAGAGCATCAT
>JALYWB010000077.1 GCA_030852935.1 Actinomycetota bacterium
GCCTACGATCGCATAGCCCGACGCGGGATGCTTGAACTTCTCGTAGGCCATGCCGGTTCGGCCGTTCCGGGCCTCATCGTCAATCGAATCGCACCGGGTTACCTGAAGCGCACCCTTTCGGGGTTCCCGCAGGGGCTCGTGGTCGTCTCGGGTTCGAGCGGCAAGTCGACGACCACGAAGATGCTCGTCGCCATCCTGCGCGCGCACGGGATCGACGTGTTCACGAACCCGTCGACGGCGAACATCAGCCAGGGCCTCACGTCTGCGCTGCTCGAACGCGCCGACTGGCGTGGCCGCGTGCCCGGCGACGTGGCCGTGCTCGAGATGGACGAGGGCCACGGGGCCGTCGTCATGCAGGGCGTCGACGCGCGTGTGGTGACGCTGATGAACGTGATGGTCGACCAGATCGATCGCTTCCATGACTCGGATATGGTCGCGCATATGCTCGGGCGCATTGCGGACCGGGCCAACGAGACGATCGTCGTGAATGCCGATGATGCCTTCCTCGAGCGCATCGCAGCCCGATCCTCCAATCGCGTCGCGGTGCAACGCTTCGGGGTCGCGCAGTCGGTGCTCGACGCCGCCCCCCGTGGGCTCGGCTACACCGAGACCAGCCCCGAGCGGCTTGCCCCGGGCGAGGGCGTGCGGGTCGAGTCGGTCGACGGGGCGACGGCGCAGCTCGGCGACGACGAGGCATCCGTCTCGATCCGGCTCCCGGCTCGGGGCATGCACTACGCGGTCGACGCGGCGGCAGCCTATGCGACCGCGCGGGCCGTGCTCGGAGACGCGTTCGTCCCCACGACGGCGGCCGATGCGCTGAGCGCGATCCCGGCGGTCTTCGGACGGGGCGAACGCGTGCGTGTCCGAGAGCAAGACGTCGAGTTCGTCTTGGTGCAGAATCCGGCGAGCTACCAGCTGAACGTGGACAGTCTCGACTGTGACACCGAGCAGATTCTCTTCGCGATGGGTTCCGATGTGCGCGATCCCTCGTATTTCTGGCCCACGGACGCCTCGGCCCTCGGCCGGGTCGCCGTCGTCAGTGGATCGAAGGCGGCCGAGGCAGCATTGATGCTCGCCTATGACGGTGTCGAGATCGATCGTGTCGAACCCGACCTGGCGCGCGCACTCGACGACTTCCTCGCGGCGACGCCACCGTCGAAGGGCGTGAAGACGATCATGTTCACCGCCGACGCGATGCGGCGCACGCGCGCGCACCTCGGACTCACGGGAGCGGAATGAGCGGCGACAACCTGACCATCGTGGCACTCCTGCCGAAGCTGCAGAACACCAACGGCGACGCTCAGAATGCCGCAGTGCTGGCCGCTCGGGCTTCCTGGGCGGGCCTCGATGCCCGCGTCGTGGGTGTCGATGCGCGGCAGGACCTGCCCGAACGGGTCGACGCGATCGTGCTCGGATCCGGCAGCGACTCGTCGCTCGGGGCGAGCCGCTCAGTGCTGCTCACGATGCACGATGAGTTGCGCACCTGGGGCACCGAAGGCGTTCCCATCCTCGCCATCGGCACGGGTTGGGAGCTCCTCAGTTGGGGCATCGAGTCGGCTGACGGAGCAGCCGTCGAGGGGCTCGGCATCCTGCCCGGACGCGCGGTGCCGCGCGCGTCACGGACGATCGGCGACCTCGTGGTCGCCTCCGCCAGGTTCGGCACGCTCGTCGGGTTCGAGAATCATGCCCGAGATTACGTGGGCGCCGAAGGTTCCCCCCTCGGTCGCGTGCGTGCCAGCAGCGGCAACGGCCGCGACTCAGGCCAGGAGGGCGTCGTCATGGGGTCGGTCATCGGCACCCACCTGCACGGGCCGGTCCTCGCCAAGAATCCGGCGTTCGCGGATGCCGTGCTCCGCATGGCGGCAGCTCGCGCGGGCCTCGACTACACCGCAGGCGAGCGGGCACGAGTCGTCGACGGCTTTGCCACGGCGGCGCGAGCCGCTCAGCTCACTGCAGCAGGGATCACGTCACCCGTCGCGTGAACGCCGAACGCCCCGGTCGAGACCGGGGCGTTCGTTGCGTGCGGAGTTCAGTCGCGACTGTCTGAGTGCAGTCGGCTCGACTCGTCGTGCCAGCTGTGCGCGATCTGCGAGAGCTTCTCCTGGTGCTTGCGTCCGTGGTGGGCGCAGAAGAGGAGTTCGCCGTTGGCGACAACGACCCGGATATAGGCCTGTGCGCCGCATGCGTCGCATCGATCGAGGGCGGTGAGCTCGAACGGGGTGTCGAGTTCATCGACCGCACCGGTGGTCTCGGTGTACTGGGTCATGGCTCCTCCTCCTGGTCAAGCTCGAAGATCCGTTCATCAATCAAAACACGCCCCCGCGTGGGAACCTTCCCTTGGGCCGGGCATTTCGCTGTCCGCGTAGCGCCTGCGCGGCCCCGTGGGTTGTGCTCACTAGGCTTGACCGACGTGAGCTCCGACTATTCCGCCCGCCATCTCTCCGTTCTCGAGGGCCTCGAGGCCGTGCGCAAACGACCCGGCATGTACATCGGTTCAACCGACTCGCGAGGTCTCATGCACTGCCTCTGGGAGATCATCGACAACTCGGTCGATGAGGCTCTCGGCGGTCACGGCAGTGAGATCGGCGTGCGGTTGCACCCCGACGGCAGCGTCGAGGTGCGTGACCGGGCGCGCGGCATCCCAGTCGACGCGGAACCCAAGACCGGGCTCTCCGGCGTTGAGGTGGTCTTCACCAAGCTTCACGCGGGTGGGAAGTTCGGGTCGGGGTCGTACTCGGCTTCGGGCGGGCTGCACGGCGTCGGGGCATCCGTGGTCAATGCCCTTTCCGCGCGACTCGATGTCGAGGTCGACCGCAACGGCAAGACCTGGGCGATGTCGTTTCATCGCGGCGAGCCGGGCATCTTCGACGACGCGGGTGCACCCTCGCCCGACGCACCGTTCAGACCGTTCGAGGATCGCAGCGAGCTCCGCGTTGTGGGCAAGGTCCCGAAGGGCGTCACCGGCACGCGCATCAGGTACTGGGCCGACCCCCAGATCTTCACGAAGGGCACCGAGTTCCAGACCGAGGAGCTGCTCGGCAGGGCGCGGCAGACCGCGTTCCTCGTGCCAGGGCTCGCCATCGACGTCACCGACGAGCGCGGCGAGACGCCGCACACCTCGTCGTTCCAGTTCGACGGCGGCATCTCGGAGTTCGCCGAGCACCTGGCGACGGATGCCGCGCTGACGGACGTGTGGCGCATCACGGGCTCGGGGACCTTCACCGAGACGGTGCCGGTGCTGAACGATCGTGGCGCGATGGTGCCCACCGAACTCCACCGTGAGTGCCATGTCGACATCGCCCTGCGTTGGGGCACCGGCTACGAGACGATCGTGAGGTCGTTCGTGAACATCATCGCCACGCCGAAGGGCGGCACGCACCTGACCGGATTCGAGCAGGGGCTGCTCAAGTTCCTCCGACAGCAGGTGGAGCAGAACGCGCGTCGCCTGAAGGCGGGGAGCACGTTCAACGGCGGTGGCAAGCTCGAGAAGGACGACGTGCTGGCGGGGCTGACGGCGGTGGTCACCGTGCGCCTGCCCGAGCCGCAGTTCGAGGGCCAGACGAAGGAGGTGCTCGGCACGCCTGCCGCACGGGCCATCGTCGCCAACGTGCTGACCAAGGAGCTCGGCGCACGTTTCAGCTCTTCCAAGCGAGACGACAAGGCGCAGGCGTCGCTGCTCCTCGACAAGGTCGTGGCTGAGATGAAGGCGCGCATCTCCGCACGCGCGCACAAAGAGACGCAGCGCCGCAAGAACGCACTCGAGAGCTCGTCGTTGCCGGCGAAGCTCGTGGACTGCCGATCGAACGATGTCGCTCACAGCGAGCTCTTCATCGTGGAGGGCGACTCCGCGCTCGGCACCGCGAAGCTCGCGCGCGACAGCGAGCACCAGGCGTTGTTGCCGATCCGCGGAAAGATCTTGAACGTGCAGAAGGCGAGCGTTGCCGACATGCTCGGCAATGCCGAGTGCGCATCGATCATCCAGGTGATCGGCGCCGGATCAGGTCGGAGCTTCGACCTCGCCACCGCCCGATACGGCAAGGTCATCATCATGAGTGACGCCGACGTCGACGGAGCGCACATCCGAACGCTGCTGCTCACGCTGTTCTTCCGCTACATGCGTCCGATGATCGAGGAGGGGCGCGTGTTCGCGGCGGTGCCCCCGCTGCATCGTGTGGTGGTGATGAACCCGGGTTCCAAGCCGAACGACACGATCTACACGTACTCCGAGGCCGAGCTCGCGACCGTGCTGGCCACGTTGAAGAAGCAGGGCCGCCGCTATCAGGACCCTATTCAGCGGTACAAGGGCCTCGGCGAGATGGATGCCGATCAGCTCGCGACCACCACGATGGACCGGAGGCACCGCACGCTCCGCCGCGTTGGCGTCAGCGATGCCGAGAACGCGGGTCGTGTCTTCGAACTGCTGATGGGCAACGACGTCGCCCCTCGCAAGGAATTCATCATCGACAGTGCCGATGCGCTCGAGCGCGACCGAATCGACGCCTGATCATCACCTCGCCGACGGCCTGATGTTCTGGTTGAGGTGGAACACGTTCTCGGGGTCATACGTGTCCTTGATCGAGGTGAGGCGCGCGAGCATCGTCTCGGGGTACGCGCGCCGGATCCCTGCCTGGCCGTCGTCGCCGAGCACGTTCACGTAGGCGCCGTTCGCGAACCGGTCCATGGTGCCGGCGTACCGGCGTGCGGCCGCGATTCGAGAGTCGTCTTCCGCGGGGTCGTCCCAGCGAGACGCGGCGACGAACTCGAATGCCGTATCGCGACGAGCGAATGCGGTGGCGTCGTCGGGCACATCGGCGATCGCGCCGCCGTAGGCCTGCAGGCTCACATTCGGCAGGTCGGGTCCGTCGCGCGCGAGCAGCGTGTCGATGAGTTCGTCACCGAGCTCGCTGAAGTAGTGGCCTTTCCAGTACCGGCGCCAGGCATGGGCCTCGAAGTCGTCCTCACGGGTTTGAAGTTGCAGGTATGACATCGGCTCGACGACTCGCATGTCGGGCACGGCCATCTCGGTGAGCTCGCGTTCGAGCTCGGAGATCGCGCCGCTCGCGTCGCCGCGATCGCCGACCCATACGAGACCGAGCGAAACCGTGTCGCCGTCGATGGTCGCCGTGAAGGTGGCCGGCCCAGGTGCCGAGACGCTGAGGTCGCGCCAGCGTCGCATCGGCGCGCCCGCTGACTCCACCGGATAGCGCAATTCTGCGGAGATCGCGTGCCCGGGCTCGGGATGCAACGCGAACTCGAACTCGACGACGATCCCGAAATTGCCCCCTCCGCCGCGCAGGGCCCAGAACAGGTCGGGATGCGTGTCCGCACTGGCATGCACCCTCTCGCCGCTGGCGGTGACGACGTCGAACGAGACCACGTTGTCGCACGCGAGCCCGTGTTGTCTGGCGAGCCACCCCATGCCGCCGCCCAGGGTGAGACCTCCGACCCCAGTGTGCGACACGTTCCCGGCAGTCGTCGCCAGTCCGTGCTCCTGGGATGCCCGGTCGAGCGCCCCGAGCATCGCTCCGCCCTGCACGAGTGCGCGACGCGTGAGCGGGTCGACGCGGACTGCGCCCATCGGGCGAAGGTCGATCACGATTCCGTCGTCGGCGATGGCATGACCGACAATGCCGTGGCCGCCGCAACGGACGCCGATGTCGAGGCCCTTCTCGTTCGCGAATCGCACGGAGGCCGCCACGTCGGCGGCGTCGGTGCACTGCACGACATAGCGCGGTCGCCGGTCCACCATTGCATTCCACACGGTGCGCGCAGCATCGTAGGCGTCATCACCGGGTTCGAGCACGCGCCCGGTGACCACCGCTCGTAACTCGGTTCCCATCATCGGCACTCCCGTGCCGAATATGCACCTCGATGAGACCGACGTCAAGCACCGCGCCTCGGTCGCGGGAATCGGCGGTCGGGCGTCAGCCGATGCGCGAGCCGATCGCTGCGACGACCGCGTCGAGCGCCTGGCCCGAGGCGTCGCGCTTGGCACCCGCATCAGGAAGCTGCCTCGCCGAACCGTCCGGCCCGACCGCCAGCGCGGGTGCGGGCCCGACCCAGGCGAGGTGCAGCGCGTCCTCGCCCTTCAGGAGCCGCTGGGACCGCACTCCACCAGTCGCTCGGCCCTTGGCAGGGAATTCGGCGAACGCACTCACCTTGGCGCTCCCGGGATCGGCGCCGAGCAGGGTCTCGCTGCTCGCCGCGATCGTCACGACCACGGTCTCTGCTGCGGCATCCGCAGGCAGGCTCGTGAAGTGGATGACGTGCGATCCGTTGCCGAGGGCGATGCCCGCCATGCCGCCAGCTGGGCAGCCCTGCGGGCGCACCATCGAGGCCGGGAAGCGAAGGAGCTGGGTGTCGGATGCCACGAACACGAGTTCGTCGCCCTCGTCGCCCTGCACGGCACCGACGACTTCATCACCCGCCTTGAGGCCGATGACCTCGAACTCGGGCTTGTTGGGATACGCCCCGGTTGACACGCGCTTCACGACCCCCTGCTTGGTGCCGAGCGCGATCGACCGGTCGGAGTCGAGGGAGACGATCGCCAGTACCCGCTCGTCACGGTTGGGCAGCGCGAGGTAGTCGCCGATCTTGACGCCGGCACCGAGCTGCACCGACGTCGGCGGCAGCATCGGCAGGTCGACCGGGGTGAAACGGATGAGCCGGCCGAGGCTCGTGACGGCACCGATCTGCGCCCGGCTCGTGGTGTCGAGCGTCGAGCGAATCGCGTCGTGCTTGCTGCGACGTGCAGGCGGGGTGATCACGGGCGGCCCGCTCTCGCCGACCGGCAGGTCGACCCTGGCGATCCGGCCGGTGACGCTGAGGAACACGCGGCACGGGACGTCCGCCACCTCGAGCGCCGCGGCCGCTGCACGCTTCGCCGCGGCGCCCGCGATGCTCGGCCGAGCATCGGTGAGCAGCGTGCGCCGAGGCGTGCCGAAGCGTTCGGCGATCTCGGCGAGTTCGTCGGACACCAGCGCCTCGATGCGGTGACGGCTCGCGAGCAGGGTCTCGAGCTCTTCGATCTCAGCGCGGAGCCGGTCGCGCTCGGCCTCGAGCTCGATGCGGGAGAACTTGGTGAGCCGCCGAAGCTGCAGTTCGAGGATGTACTCCGCCTGCACCTGGCTGAGGTCGAACACCTCCATGAGGCGGGCGCGTGCGGCTGCAGTGTCGTCGCTCGAACGGATGACCTGGATGACCTCGTCGATGTCGAGGATCGCGATCAGGAGTCCGTCGACGAGGTGCAGGCGCTCCCTGCGGCGAGCGAGGCGATACTCGGACCGCCTGGTGACCACCGAGATGCGGTGGGCCACGTACACCTGGAGCAGCTCGCGCAGGCCGAGGGTCTGCGGGCCGCCATCGACGAGCGCCACGTTGTTGATGTTGAAGGAGTCTTCGAGAGGCGTCAGGCGGTACAGCTGCTCGAGCACGGCATCGGGGGAGAAGCCCGTCTTGATGCCGATGACCAGCCGCAGCCCGTGCGTGCGGTCGGTGAGGTCGGTGATGTCGGAGATGCCGCTGATCTTCTTGGCGTTCACGCCGTCTTTGATCTTCTCGATGACCTTCTCAGGGCCGACGAGATAGGGCAATTCGGTGACGACGAGGCCGGTCTTACGGGCCGTGATCGACTCGACGCTCACCTTGGCGCGCGTCTTGAAGCTGCCGCGCCCGGTGGCGTAGGCGTCTTTGATGCCGGAGAGGCCGACGATGGTGCCGCCGGTCGGGAGGTCGGGGCCCGGCACGAACTCCATGAGTTCGTCGAGCGTGGCGTCGGGGTGCGCGATGAGGTGCCGCGCCGCGCCGACGACCTCGATGAGGTTGTGCGGAGCCATGTTGGTGGCCATGCCAACCGCGATGCCGCTCGCACCGTTCACCAGGAGGTTCGGGTAGGCCGCAGGCAGGACGTCGGGCTGGGTGAGCTGGTTGTCGTAGTTCGGCACGAAATCGACGACGTCTTCATCGAGACCGTCGGTCATCGCGAGCGCGGGGGAGGCGAGGCGCGCCTCGGTGTATCGCGGCGCCGCCGGGCCGTCGTCGAGCGAGCCGAAGTTGCCATGCCCGTCGATGAGCGGCACGCGAAGCGTGAAGGACTGCGCCATGCGCACGAGGGCGTCGTAGATCGCGGTGTCGCCGTGCGGATGCAGTTTGCCCATGACCTCGCCGACGACGCGGGCCGACTTCACGTGGCCGCGATCCGGGCGCAGCCCCATCTCGGTCATCTGGTAGAGGATGCGCCGTTGCACCGGCTTCAGCCCGTCACGGGCATCGGGCAGGGCCCGCGAGTAGATGACCGAGTAGGCGTACTCGAGGAACGAGCCCTGCATCTCGGTGGCGACATCGACGTCTTCGATACGTTCGACGATCGGCTCGTCTGCGGGCGGGTTCTTGGCTCGGGTCATCCGTCGTCTCTGTGGCGGGCGTGCAGCGCACGCGGTGGAACGGGGCCGCGCCCGGCCTGTGCCAGACTGGGCGCGATGCCTGCAATGCTACCGGTGCCCGCCGTCAGCGCTCCGCGGCTTGCCGGGGTGCTCGGCAGTTCGATCGCGAGCCTCAGGCGCGAGTCCAACCCGTTCGAGCTGCCCGCGGCATCCGGAGCCGTTATCGTGCTCGTCGACGGTCTCGGCGCGGCGAACATCCAGGCACGCGCGGGTCACGCGCGATTCCTTGCGACGCGGATGTCGAGGCGCGACGTCATTCGCACGGTGCTGCCGTCGACCACTGCAGCCGCCATCGCGAGCTTCTCGACCGGCCGGATGCCGGGCGAACACGGCCTCGTCGGATACCGCGTGCTCGACGCGGCCCAGGACCGTCTCGTCAACCAGCTCAACGGCTGGGACGCGCACATGGTCCCCGAGGTGTGGCAGCGGGTGCCGACGCTGTTCGAGTCGGCGACCACGCAGGGCGTCGGGACCTTCGCCGTCGGAGCACCTCGCTACGCCGACTCGGGCTTCACCCGCGCGGTGCTCCGTGGCGCCGAGTATCGCGCCGCCGCGACGATCGCCGACCGATTCGCGGTGGCGCGCGGACTGCTCGACGAGCAGAGCGGATCGATCGTCTACCTGTACGTGCCAGAGCTCGACCAGGCCGCGCATGCGCACGGCTGGGAATCCGACCGCTGGCTCACGATCCTCGAGGTGCTCGACGCCGAACTCGCCGCATTCGAGCGCCGGATGCCGCGGAGCGCCGGGCTGCTCGTGACCGCCGACCACGGCGTGATCGACGTCGCCGCCCACCGGCACGTGTTCGTCGATGATCGCCCCGAACTGCTCGAGGGCGTCCGCCACGTCGGCGGCGAACCGCGCTTCCTCTCGCTCTACTTCGAACCCGGCCTCGATGAGGCCGCCCGGGTGGCATTGCTTCAAGGTTGGCGCGTCGCAGAGGGCGCGCGCGCGTGGGTGCTCGGCCGTGATGAGGCCATCGAGACCGGACTCTACGGCCCGGTCGCAGGTGATGTGCGTGACCGCATCGGCGACATCCTCATCGCCGCGCGTTCGGGTATCGCCTACTACGACCGACGCGAGACGAACCGGCAGGCAGAGGCGATGATCGGCCAGCACGGCTCGCTGAGCGACGAGGAGACCAGGGTGCCCCTCGTTCGTGCCGGTGTCTACGCCCGCACCTGATCGGGCTCAGGACGGATACTGCCCGCGCTTGACCTGCGGCTTCGGCAAGCGGAGCGGGCGAAGTTGGAGAGCTCGCATCGCGGCATACCAGCGCACGCGCTCCGCCTTGTGTTCGCCGAACTTCTCCTTGATCTTGCGGGTGAGGATGAAGCCCAGCACGACCACATCGAGCACGGCGACGAGGAAGAAGGCCCATAGGGCGAGGATGCCGATCGTCTGCACCTCAGGGCTCGGTACGAGTGTGAGGATGATGACCGCGAACATGACCGGAATCAGCACCTCGCCGATGCTGAACCGAGCGTCGATGTAGTCGCGGACGTACCTCTTCTGCGGGCCGCGGTCGCGCACCGGCAGGTAGCGCTCGTCACCCACCGCCATGCCGACGCGGGCGCGTTCCCTCGCCTCCGCCTGTTTCGCACGTGCCTGCTTGGCCGCGAGCTTGCGGTCGTTCGGCACGAGCGGCCGCTTGCGCGCGGCCTCCTGCTGTGCGCGACTCGGCGTCGGTGTGCCCTTGCCGGTCTTCGGCGTGGTGTCTGAAGTGTCGTCGGCGCCCGTCTCAGGCGCAGGGGAGTTGGTGGGGTGCTTTGCCACAGGAGTCCTCGAATCGGTTCCCCTTAAGATTACCGGCATGACCCAGCCCCATCCCACCGAATCCAACGCCGCCGCCGCCGAGGTCGTCGAGATCGGCGAGGCCGTGCGCGCCGCCGTCGAGACGGGCTTCCCTGCAACCGTCGCCGACCTCGCCCGCCTCGTGCGCATCCCCTCGGTCTCATGGCCCGCCTTCGACCCGGCCCACGTCGCACGGAGCGCTGAGGCCGTCGCCGAGCTGCTGCGGGGCACCGGGGTATTCGACGTGGTCGAAATACGCCGGGCAGAGGTCGAGGACGGCTCGGAGCTCGGCCAGCCGGCCGTCGTCGCGCACCGCCCCGCTCGCGCCGGCCGCCCCACCGTGCTGCTCTACGCACACCACGACGTACAGCCGCCCGGAAAGGACGAGGACTGGGAGACGTCGCCGTTCGAGCCCACCCAGCGCGGCGATCGCCTGCACGGCCGTGGAGCCGCCGACGACAAGGCGGGCGTCATGGCGCACGTCGGCGCGATCCGTGCCCTTGCAGAGGCGGCCGGCGACTTCGACCTCGGCGTCGCGGTCTTCGTCGAAGGCGAGGAGGAATGGGCGTCCCGGTCCTTCGGCAACTTCCTGCGCGAGAACCGCGAGCTCCTCGAGGCCGACGCGATCATCGTCGCGGACTCGGGCAACTGGGATGTCGACACGCCGGCGATCACGGTCGCGCTCCGCGGCGCCGTCGCCTTCAACCTGCGCGTCGACACGCTGGCACATGCGTCCCACTCGGGCATGTACGGCGGGGCGGTGCCCGATGCCATGCTCGCCGCGATCCGAATGCTCGATTCCATGTGGACCGAAGACGGCTCCGTCGCCATCGAGGGGCTGACCAGCGCCGACTTCGAGACCCCCGACTACGACGAGGCGCAACTCCGCGCGGAGGCGGGCCTCCTCGACGACGTCGTGCCGATCGGCAGCGGCTCGATCCTCTCTCGGATCTGGGCGAAGCCGGCGATCACCGTGACCGGAATCGATGCACCGGATGTCGCGAATGCATCGAACACGCTCATTCCCGGCGTGCGGGTGCGGGTGAGTGCCCGCATCGCGCCCGGACAGGACGCAGGCGAGGCGTTCGCCGCGATCCGGCGTCATCTCGAGGCGCATGCACCGTTCGGAGCTCGCCTCTCGTTCGCCGACGTCGACACCGGTCAGCCGTTCCTCGTCGACACGAGCGGCTGGGCGATCGCGGAGACGCGTGCGGCCATGGCCGAGGGATGGGGCAGGGAGCCCGTGGAGATCGGCGTGGGCGGATCGATCCCCTTCATCGCGGAGCTCGTCGAGGAGTTCCCCGACGCGCAGATCCTCGTCACCGGCGTCGAAGACCCCGACTCCCGGGCGCACAGCCCGAATGAGTCACTGCACCTCGGCGTGTTCAAGCGTGCGTTGCTGAGCGAGGCGCTGTTCCTGGCGCGGCTCGACGCGCGTTCTACGGGTTCATGAGCGATTCGGGGTGACCTCGCAGCCGCTGCGGTTACCATGGACGAAGAGCCCAGTGCTCCTGACGCCTCGAGGAGAGACATGACCGACACGATCACCGAAACCGCCCACGGCGTGAAGCTGAGCGAGCCGGCTGCCGACAAGGTGCGCAGCCTCCTCGAGCAAGAGGGTCGAGATGACCTTCGTCTGCGGGTGGCGGTGCAGCCGGGCGGATGCTCCGGCCTGATCTACCAGCTCTACTTCGATGAGCGCCTCCTCGACGGTGACGCAGTCGTCGACTTCTCCGGAGTCGAGGTCGTCGTCGACAAGATGAGCGTCCCGTATCTCGACGGCGCATCCATCGACTTCGAGGACACGATTCAGAAGCAGGGCTTCACGATCGACAACCCGCAGGCGCAGGGCAGCTGCGCGTGCGGTGACTCGTTCCACTGACCACGGGTCGTGGTTTCGCTCCGAAGGGAGGTCGCGCAAGCGGCCTCCCTTCGTCGTTTCCGCCGATCGAAGGTGAAATCTTCGCGCCGACGCGCCCGACACCGCCGGCCCGTGCACACCCGAGGGGTCGAGTCGGAGTAGGCTAGGCATCGATCACGCGCTTCGCTGTGAAGCGCCTTCGAGTCTCCCGAAAGGTCGCCGGTGCGTCACAATCGCCGTCTCCGATTGGCTGCAATCCCGATCGCAGCGTTGCTCAGTCTCGTGCTCGCAGGATGCACCCAGGCACAGCTGAACGGGTTCCTTCCCGGGTTCATCGAAGGCGAGGCGCCCGCGACGAACCACACCGAGCGTGTTTCGGGCCTCTGGGTGACCTCGTGGATCGTCCTCCTCGTCGTGGGCGTCATCACCTGGGGCCTGGCCATCTGGGCGGTCGTCGTGTACCGGCGGCGCAAGGGCCAGACCGGTCTCCCGGTGCAGCTGCGTTACAACATGCCGATCGAGGTGTTCTACACGGTCGTGCCGCTCATCCTGGTGCTCGGCTTCTTCGCCTTCACCGCGCGCGACCAGGCGGCGATCGAACAGCGCTTCGCCGAAGACGAGATCGACGTCCAGGTGGAGGTCATCGGCAAGCAGTGGTCGTGGGACTTCAACTACGTCAATGAAGACGTGTACTACGCCGGCATCCAGGCCCAGCCCGACGACGACGGCCCCCAGGGCTCGATCGTTGAGTCCCAGCTGCCCACGCTCGTCCTGCCGGTGGGCCAGAACGTCGAGCTCAAACTCGAGGCACGTGACGTGATCCACTCGTTCTGGGTCGCGGACTTCCTTTACAAGAAGGACATGATCCCAGGCAAGACCAACTACATGTCGTTCGTGCCGGAGCGCGAGGGAACCTACGCCGGCAAGTGTGCAGAGCTCTGCGGCGAATACCACTCGCTCATGCTCTTCAACGTCGAAGTCGTCTCCGAGTCGGAGTACGAGGCGTACATCGAGTCGTTGCGCGCCCTCGGCCAAGAGGGCCAGCTTTCGACCGAATACGACCGCAACCTGAACCAGCCCGGCGCTGGCGTTCCCGAACTGAAAGAGGAGCACGAAGCCGAATGAGCACCACGACCGCACCGGCTCGTCCGCAGTCGAGCAACTTGCCGTTCGGCGCGTCCAAGGTCGAGCGCAAGGGCAACATCCTCGTCAAGTGGATCACGTCGACCGATCACAAGGTCATCGGGTACCTCTACCTGACCACGTCGTTCATCTACTTCTGCATCGGCGGCGTGATGGCCCTCATCATCCGTGCGCAGCTGTTCGAGCCGGGCCTCGAGCTGGTCCAGACCCGCGAGCAGTACAACCAGTTGTTCACGATGCACGGCACGATCATGCTGTTGATGTTCGCGACACCGCTGTTCTTCGGCTTCGCGAATGCATTGATGCCGCTCCAGATCGGCGCACCGGATGTCGCGTTCCCGCGCCTGAATGCGTTGTCGTACTGGTTCTTCAGCTTCGGCTCGCTGATCGCGGTCGCCGGGTTCTTCACCCCTCAGGGTGCGGCCTCGTTCGGGTGGTTCGCGTATCAGCCACTGGCGTCCACGACGTTCTCTCCAGGCGTCGGCGGAAATCTCTGGATGCTCGGTCTCGGTCTCTCGGGCTTCGGCACGATCCTGGGTGCCGTGAACTTCATCACGACGATCATCACGATGCGCGCGCCCGGCATGACCATGTTCCGCATGCCGATCTTCACGTGGAACACGCTCGTCACGTCCATCCTCATCCTGATGGCGTTCCCAGTACTCGCCGCCGCGATCCTCGCAGCAAGTGCCGACCGAATCTTCGAAGCGCACATCTACGACCCGGCCAGCGGCGGTGTCATCCTCTGGCAGCACCTGTTCTGGTTCTTCGGGCATCCAGAGGTGTACATCATCGCCCTGCCGTTCTTCGGCATCGTCTCCGAGATCTTCCCGGTCTTCAGTCGGAAGCCGATCTTCGGGTACAAGACCCTGGTGTACGCGACCATCGCGATCGCCGCGCTCTCGGTCACCGTCTGGGCGCACCACATGTACGTGACCGGTTCGGTACTCCTGCCGTTCTTCGCGTTGATGACGATGCTCATCGCCGTGCCGACGGGCGTGAAGATCTTCAACTGGATCGGCACGATGTGGCGTGGGTCGATCACGTTCGAGACGCCACTCGTCTGGTCGATCGGCTTCCTGATCACGTTCGTCTTCGGTGGACTGACCGGCGTCATTCTCGCCTCGCCGCCGCTCGATTTCCACGTCTCGGACACCTACTTCGTCGTTGCCCACTTCCACTACGTGGTGTTCGGCACAGTCGTGTTCGCCATGTTCGCCGGATTCTATTTCTGGTGGCCGAAGTGGACCGGCAAGATGCTGAACGAATCACTGGGCAAGTGGCACTTCTGGTTGCTCTTCATCGGCTTCCACACCACGTTCCTGGTGCAGCACTGGCTCGGCGTGGTCGCGATGCCGCGGCGCTATTACTCCTACCTGCCTGAAGACAACATCACCTGGATGAACCAGCTCTCAACGATCGGCGCCGGGATTCTCGCCCTGTCGATGATCCCGTTCTTCCTGAATGTCTACATCACGGCTCGGCGCGCTCCCAAGGTGACCGTGAACGATCCCTGGGGCTACGGCCGGTCGCTCGAGTGGGCGACCAGTTGCCCGCCACCACGGCACAACTTCACCTCCATTCCCCGCATCCGTTCGGAGTCGCCGGCGTTCGACCTCAACCACCCCGAAGCGGGCATTCCGGTAGGCATCGGTCCCGCGAAGGATGCCCCTGAGGCTCCCGTGTACGACGCAGCGGCAGAGGAAGTCAAGTAGATGCGCGCGAACATCGTCCTCTTCTGGACACTGACGGCATTCTTCGCGATCGTGGCCGTGGCCTATGCGTTCTGGACGTCGGTCGACGAAATGGGCACGGCGATCGCGGACAATCGACCGACCATCGAGTGGGCGGGTACCGTGGCTCTCGGGCTCGCTGCAGTGCTGTTCGCATTCATCGCGTTCTATCTCGGCCGCGTGTACAACGCACAGGGTGCGGAGCTGCCAGAAGACCGCCTCGATGCGAATATCGACGACGGCGACCCTGAACTCGGGTTCTTCAGCCCGTGGAGCTGGTGGCCGATCGTGCTGGCGTCGTCGGCCGCGCTGATGTTCCTCGGACTCGCCGTCGGATTCTGGATCTCGTTCATCGCGGTCGCGATCTTCATCGTGGCGATCGTCGGCTGGGTCTACGAATACTATCGCGGCAACTTCGCGCGCTGATCTCTCACTCGACAAGCGCCCGGTGCCTTTGCACCGGGCGCTCGTCGTTTACGCGTGACTGAGTCACTCGACGCGGTGTCGGAAGGAGAGCACGTCGACCGACACGGTGAGATCGAGCCGGGAGGGCAGCGCCTCGGGCGGCCCGTCGGGAGTCGGGTGGTCAGGAGTCGATCGGTGGTGGGCAGATGGCCCCATGCCGACGAGCGCATCGCGCTGCGCGGGATCCACCGACGCGCGATACTGCAGACGCTCCGTGCCCACGTGGGCGAGGCCGGCCGCGTTGAATGCTTGGCGCACCTGCCCGTCCTTCCCGGAAGGCACGTGGAGCAGCGGCGCGAGTGCGCGGAGCTCGGCCAGGTGGTTCGAAGTGGGAACCACGACGACCAGCTGCCCACGACTTCGGAGGATGCGGGCGAACTCGGCAGGGTTCCGCGGGGCGAAGACGTTGATGATCAGATCGGCGGTCGCGTCACGGATCGGCAGAGGACGCCACAGGTCGAGCACGACTCCGGTCGACCGCGGCACGGCACGTGTAGCCATGCGCACGGCGGCGGGGGAGCGGTCGGCGGTGAGCATCTGGGAGCCGGGAAAAGTGTCCGCGAGCCGGGTCGAGTAATACCCGGTACCGCATCCGAGGTCGGCGACTCGCGATCGCCCGGTTTCAGCGCCGAGCTCGCCGCATGCGTCGCCGATCGCATCGGAGATCGGGGCGAACACACCGGACCCGAGGAGCTCCGATCGCGCCTCGAGCATCTCGCGGCTGTCGCCCATCGTGTGCGGGGCACGCGGTGGCAGAAGCGTCGTGGTGCCGCGCCTGGTCATGTCGAATCGATGTCCGGAGTCGCACCCGAGCACGAGTTCGCCGACCTGTGACAGGTCGTGGAAACAGTTCGGGCACCGAAGCCAGGTCGTGTCGATCGACATGGGTTCGGTGCCCGATCCGCGAGAACGAGATCAGTGATGGGTCGAGTGCGATGACTCGAGCTCGCCCTTCGTGACGGGTGCGATGCGGTCCTCGAAGAACCACCGCGACAGTCCCGCTCGTACGCGCTGACCAGCGGTGATCTTGCCACGGGCGTTCGGGCGGATCATGAGCGGAGCGTAGTTCTCGTAACTCACAAGCCTCCAGCGCTCGTACTCGTCGAGGGGCTGATGCACCTCGATGAACTCCCCACCGGGCAATTTCACGATGCGACCCGACTCATAGCCGTGCAGCACGATCTCACGGTCCTTCTTCTGCAGGGCGATGCAGACGCGCTTCGTGATGAAATACGCGATGAACGGGCCGATGATCACGATCGCCTGCAGGGCATGCGTGACGCCCTCGATCGTGAGCGAGAAGTGCGTGGCGAGGATGTCGGAGCTGGCTGCGGCCCAGAGGGCGGCGTAGAACGTCACGCCGGCTGCACCGATCGCGGTGCGGGTTGGCGCGTTGCGCGGACGGTCAGCGATGTGGTGCTCACGCTTGTCGCCCTTGATCCAGGCCTCGATGAACGGGTACAGCATCACGGTCACGATGAAACCACCGAGCACGACGAGCGGAACGATGATGTTGAACGACCAGGTGCGATCGAGCCACACGAACTCCCAGCCCGGTGGAATGAGACGCAGCGCCCCGTCGGCGAAGCCGATGTACCAGTCGGGTTGTGTTCCCGCCGAGACCGGCGAGGGGTCGTATGGCCCGTAGTTCCAGATTGGGTTGATCGTGAAGAGCGCCGCGATGAGCGAGATCACGCCCCAGATGATGAACATGAAGCCGCCGGCCTTCGCCGCGTAGATCGGCAGGACAGGCGGGCCGACGGAGTTCGTCGGCTGGCGTCCTGGGCCGGCGAACTGCGTGTGCTTGTGGATGAACACATAGCCGACGTGGATGACGATGAGCGCGACGATGAGCGCGGGCAGCAGCAGGATGTGCAGCGAGTACAGTCGCCCGACGATGTCGGTACCGGGGAACTCGCCACCGAACAGCAGGAACGAGGTCCACGTGCCGATGATCGGCATGCCCTTGACCATGCCGTCGATGATGCGCAGACCATTGCCGGAGAGGAGGTCGTCGGGAAGCGAGTAGCCGGTGAATCCTTCTGCCATTGCGAGGATGAAGAGGATGAACCCGAACACCCAGTTGATCTCGCGAGGCTTGCGGAACGCGCCCGTGAAGAAGATGCGCAGCATGTGCAGACCGATGGCCGCGACGAAGAGCAGTGCCGCCCAGTGGTGCATCTGCCGTACGAAGAGCCCTCCGCGGATGTCGAACGAGATGTCGAGAGTCGACGCCATCGCCACAGACATCTCGACGCCCTTGAGGGGCACGTACGAGCCGTCGTAGTGCACCTCTGCCATCGAGGCCTGGAAGAAGAATGTGAGGAACGTGCCCGAGATGAGGATCACGATGAAGCTGAAGAGCGCGACCTCGCCGAGCAGGAACGACCAGTGGTCGGGGAACGCCTTGCGGCCGAGGCCCTTGATCGCGACGGCGAGACCCGTGCGGTCATTGATGTAATCGGATGCGGCCGCGGTGAACGTGCGCTTCTCGAGCGCGGTCGATCGGGTCGATGTGGTGCTCAACTGCGCTCCCAGAAGCTCGGGCCGACGGGTTCGGTGAAGTCGCTCTGTGCGATGAGGTAGCCCTCGTCGTCGACGGCGATGGGCAACTGCGGAAGCGGACGCTTGGCCGGGCCGAAGATGACCTCTGCATGGTTCGCCACATCGAACTGCGACTGGTGGCACGGGCAGAGCAGGTGGTGCGTGTGCTGTTCGTACAGCGCCACGGGGCATCCGACGTGCGTGCAGATCTTCGAGTACGCCACGATGCCGTCGTACGACCACGACTCGCGTTCAGGCAGTTCGTTGAGTTCTGCCGGCTCGAGGCGCATCAAGAGCACCGCAGCCTTCGCCTTCTCCTCGAGCCTGCCGTGCTCGAGGTCGTTGAGCCCCTCGGGGATCACGTGGAAGGCACTGCCGATCGTGACATCCGAGGCCTTGATCGGCACGCCGGACGGGTCGAGGGCGAGGCGCGTGCCCTTCGCCCACATCGTGTGACTGAGTAGCTCGACCGGAATCTGGTCTTGCGGCGCGAGACCTCGGAAGAGCACCACGGCGGGCAGCGGGAAGACGAGCAGCGCTCCGATGAGGCTGTTGCGGATGACCGATCGTCGGGAGAAGCCCGACTCCTCGTCGGCCGCCCGGAAGACCTCGACGGCGCCCTGCTTGGTGGCCTCCGTTCCGCCGATCGGGTGGCGGATGTCGATGGACTCGGGCGAGGTCATGAGCGACTTGCCCCAGTGCACGGCGCCGAATCCGATGCCGAGCAGCGCGAGGGTCGCGCCGAGCCCGACGAACATGTTGTTCAACCGCACGGCGCCGACGTCGTTCGACTCGATCGGGAACAGCATGTAGGCGGCGATCGCCCATACGCTACCGAGGATCGAGAGGTAGAAAAGCGTGTAGACCGTGCGCTGTGCCCGCTTCTCCCGCGAGACGTCCTCGTCGGTGACGCGAGGACGATGCGGCACGAAACCGGGATTCTCGAAGCCGTCGTGCGGGATGACTGCGGTTCCGGTCGAGCCGGGGAATTCCGGCGCGGCGTGCGACGAGTCTGCAGCGGCGACCTCAGTGCCGCTGTGGTCGTCCTGTGCCATGGTTCTCCTTCTTCAGCTTCTTCGGTGCCGGCGCGGTGCTAATTGGACTTCGCCGTGATCCACACGGTGATGGCCACGATCGCCCCGAGACCGAAGATCCAGATGAACAGGCCCTCTGCGACCGGACCGATCGAGCCGAGTTCGAAACCGCCGGGCGAGCGGTTGTCCTGCACGTACTGGAGGTAGGTGATGATGTCGCGCTTGTCTTCGGGCGAGATATTCAGGTCGTTGAAGACCGGCATGTTCTGCGGGCCGGTGACCATGGCCTCGTAGATGTGCACACCCGACACGTCGGTGAGCGCTGGGGCGAACTTGCCCTCGGTGAGCGCACCGCCGGCACCGGCGACGTTGTGGCACATCGCGCAGTTGATGCGGAAGAGTTCGGCGCCGCTGGCTGCGTCGCCGCCGCCGTTCACCAGGTGGTCGGCGGGGATCTCAGGACCTGGGCCCAGGGACGCGACGTAGTAGGCCAGCTGCTTGACCTGCTCATCGGTGAACTGCGGGGGCTTCTCCATGGCCTGCGGACCCTGCATCTGCAAGGGCATGCGGCCCGTTCCGACCTGGAAGTCGACGGCGGCCGCGCCGACACCGATGAGGCTCGGCCCGTTGTCGGTGCCCTGAGCCTCGAGTCCGTGGCACGTGGCGCAGTTGGCCTGGAAGAGCTTCTTGCCCTGTTCGATCGTCTCCTGCGAGTTCGGGTCGACCTCGGCCTGGGCTGCGGTACCG
The DNA here is from genome assembly GCA_030852935.1 of Actinomycetota bacterium. Lineage (GTDB taxonomy): Bacteria > Actinomycetota > Actinomycetes > Actinomycetales > Microbacteriaceae > Agromyces. Next base: position 19,763 of record JALYWB010000077.1, read on the forward strand.
GTGCTGAGTGCCGCATATGCACCACCGGTGAAGACGAGGCCGAGCGCCAGCAGCGCAACGGTGGCGAGCGGAGACCGGCGGCCGGTGCGTCGCGTCGAGCGGTTCATTGGGTTCTTCCTGTTCACGGGCATGCTGTTCGTGGCGCTCCTGCGGCTATTTGAGGACGTAGATGACGAGGAACAGGCCGATCCAGACCACGTCCACGAAGTGCCAGTAGTAGGAGACGACGATGGCGCTCGTGGCCTCGCGGTGGCCGAAGTTCCTCACGGAGAAGACCCGGCCGATCACGAGCAGGAAGGCGATCAAACCGCCCGTGACGTGCAGACCGTGGAAGCCGGTGGTGAGGTAGAAGGCTGAGCCATAGGCGTTCGAGTCGAGCGCGATGCCCTCGGACACCAATGTCGCGTACTCCCAGATCTGGCCGGCGACGAACACGGCGCCCATGGCGTAGGTGAGGAAGAACCACTCGACCATGCCCCACTGGGTCGGCTTCCACCCCGTGGCATAGGGCTGGAGCCGCTCAGCGGCGAAGACGCCGAACTGGCACGTGAACGACGAGAGCACGAGGATGATCGTGTTCGTCAGCGCGAACGGGAAGTTCAGCCGATCCGACTCGAACGCCCAGAGTTCGGGCGACGTCGAGCGCAGAGTGAAGTAGATCGCGAACAGTCCAGCGAAGAACATGACCTCGCTGCCGAGCCAGACGATCGTTCCCACCGCAACGGTGTTGGGTCGCTTGATCACGGGCGCGCTCGCCTGGTAAGTGATTGAGGTGCTCGTCACGCTCACCATTATGGCCGATATCGCGCCTGAGTTTTCGTCATCCGGGGGACTCGTGTCGCCCGATTCCGGTAAGGGAACCCTAAATCGAGGTGTGGAACAGCCGGGAATCGGCCCTGAAAGCGCTCGATAGGATCAGGGCATGCCCACCCCACAGAATTGGCCGACGATCATCTCCGCCCTCCTCGAGGGCGAAGACCTCAGCGTCTCGGATGCGGCGTGGTGCATGGAACAGGTCATGACGGGCACCGCGACGCCTGCTCAGCTGGCCGGTTTCCTCGTTGCACTCAGGGTGAAGGGCGAGACCGTCGATGAGATCGTCGGGTTCCGCGACGCCGTGCTCGAACACGCGGTGCCGCTTCACGTCGACCCGATGGCGCTGGACATCGTCGGCACCGGGGGAGACCGATTCGGCACGGTGAACGTCTCGACCATGGCCTCCGTCGTGGCCGCGGCATCCGGTGTCCCGGTCATCAAGCACGGCAATCGGGCGGCGAGTTCCGCGTCCGGATCCTCTGACGTGCTCGCGGCGCTCGGACTCGACCTGGCGCTCCCGGCCGAACGGGTGGCGGAGGTCTTCGACGAGGCGGGCATCACGTTCGCCTATGCGGCTGCCTTCCATCCGGGTTTCCGGCACGCCGGCGCGGTGCGCTCGGAGCTCGGCGTGCCGACGGTCTTCAACTACCTCGGACCGCTCTGCAATCCGGCTCGACCCGAGGCGTCGGCCGTCGGCGTCGCGCACCTCGATCGCGTGCCGCTCTTCGTCGGGGTCTTCCAGACCCGCGGTGCGACGGCGCTGGTCTTCCGCGGTGACGACGGGCTCGACGAGCTCACCACCACGGGGCACAGCCACATGTGGGAAGTCTCGCTCGGACAGGTGCGTGAGCACGACCTCGATCCACGCGATCTCGGGATTCAGCGATCGACCATCGATCAGCTGGTCGGCGGCGACGCCGCCCACAACGCCGCGATCGTGCACGAGGTCCTCGCCGGCGAAGGAGGTCCGATCCGCGACATCGTGGTACTGAACGCTGCGGCGGGCTTGGTGGCGTTCGATCTCGCGAAGGACCCGAACCAGTTCCAGCGTGCGATCGTCGACCGCTTCCGCGACAAGATGGCAGTGGCGGCCGAGGTCATCGACAGCGGTGCCGCCGCGCGAAAGCTCGACGAGTGGATCGCCGCGACCAAGCGCTGAACCCACTTGCCCCGAGTCGTCGAACGAGCCCGTCGAAGCAACCCCTACGGGCGCTTCGACGGGCTCAGCGAGCGTCGGACCGTCAGCTCACGTCTTCGTCCACCCAGTCGAAGGTCTTCGTGACGGCCTTCTTCCAACTGCGCATCTGACGTTCGCGCTCTGTCTCATCCATCTGCGGCTCCCAGCGCGAGTCCTCCTGCCAATTGGCACGAAGTTCGTCGAGATCCGACCAGAACCCGACCGCGAGCCCGGCAGCGTAGGCGGCACCGAGCGCCGTGGTCTCTGCAACGACCGGACGCACGACCGGCACGCCGAGGATGTCGGCCTGGAATTGCATGAGCGTGTTGTTGGCGATCATGCCGCCGTCGACCTTGAGCTCAGTGAGGTCGATGCCCGAGTCGGCGTTGACCGCCTCGACGACCTCTGCCGTCTGGAACGCGGTGGCTTCGAGGGCCGCACGGGCGATGTGTCCCTTGTTCACGTAGCGGGTGAGTCCCACGAGGGCACCGCGCGCATCGGGACGCCAGTACGGTGCGAAGAGGCCCGAGAACGCCGGCACGAAGTACGCACCGCCGTTGTCGTCGACGGTTTTGGCGAGTTCTTCGATCTCGGGTGCGCTCGAGATGAGGCCGAGGTTGTCGCGCAACCACTGCACGAGGGACCCGGTCACTGCGATCGAGCCCTCGAGCGCGTAGTGGGGCTTGTCGTCGCCGAGCTTGTAGCCAAGGGTCGTAAGCAATCCGTTCTTCGAGTGCACGATCTCCTCACCAGTGTTGAAGATGAGGAAGTTGCCGGTGCCGTAGGTGTTCTTCGACTCGCCGGTGTCGAACGCGGCCTGCCCGAATGTCGCGGCCTGCTGGTCGCCGAGGATCCCGGCAACGGGCACCTCTCGCAACAGGCTCTTCGACTCCGCCGTGCCGTACACCTCGGAGGACGCCCTGATCGAGGGCATCATCGACTTCGGCACGCCGAACGCGTCGAGGATGTCGTCGCGCCACTCGAGGGTCTCGAGGTCCATGAACATCGTGCGGCTCGCGTTCGTGACATCCGTGGCATGCACGCCGCCCTCAGGGCCGCCGGTGAGATTCCAGAGCACCCAGCTGTCGGTGGTGCCGAAGAGCAGGTCTCCGGCCTCGGCCCGCTCGCGCGCGCCCTCGACGTTCTCGAGGATCCAGACGATCTTCGTGCCCGAGAAGTACGTGGCCAGAGGCAGGCCCACGATCTGCTTGAAGCGCTCGACGCCACCGTCGGCCGCGAGGCGGTCGACGATCGGCTGGGTTCGGGTGTCCTGCCACACGATTGCGTTGTAGACGGGCTCGCCCGTGTTCTTGTCCCAGACGACCGCGGTCTCGCGCTGGTTCGTGATGCCAACGGCTGCGATGTCGTGGCGGGTGATATCGGCCTTGCCAAGGGCCTGACCGATCACCTCACGGGTGTTGCGCCAGATCTCCATCGGATCGTGCTCGACCCACCCGGCCTTCGGGAAGATCTGCTCGTGCTCGAGTTGTCCGGTCGCGACGATGGAACCCTTCTTGTCGAAGATGATCGCGCGCGACGATGTCGTGCCCTGGTCGATCGCCAGAATGTAGTCGGCCATGACTTCCTCTCAAAAGTTGCGGATGCCCGCCGAGCGGCGGGCGCGGACGAATGTGAGCGGGGCCGGCCCGCCATGGACCGGCCCCGAGCGATTCAGCCGAGGATGGGCAGCAGTGGAATCGCGACCCATCCGGCGATGAGGCCGCCGATGATGGGACCGACGACGGGAACCCAAGAGTACGACCAGTCGGACGAGCCCTTGCCCCGGATCGGCAGGAGCGCATGTGCGATGCGTGGCCCGAGGTCACGGGCCGGGTTGATCGCATACCCCGTCGGACCACCCAGCGAGACACCGATCGCGAGCACCAGCAGGGCGACGGGAAGCGCGCCGAGCGACGCCAGGCCGGATGCATCCCCCTGCCTGCCGAACCCGATGACGACGAAGACCAGTACGAACGTGCCGATGACCTCGGTGACGACGTTCCACCCGTAGTTGCGGATGCCGGGGCCCGTCGAGAACACTCCGAGCTTCGAAGCGGGCAGGGGCTCCTCGTCGAAGTGCTGCTTGTAGGCAAGCCACACGAACACCGCACCGATGATCGCGCCCAGCATCTGTGCGCCGATGTACGCGAGCACCGAGACCACGTTGACCGGCACGGTCGTGTCGAACGCAGGGTTGCCGAACTCGGTCGCACCGTTGGCAACGAGTCCCAGGGTCACGGCAGGGTTGATGTGCGCGCCAGATGCGTACGCGACGATGACACCGGCGAAGACCGCGAAGCCCCAGCCGATCGTCACCATGAGGAATCCGCCGTTGAAGCCCTTCGTCTTTGCGAGGGCGACGTTGGCAACCACGCCGCAACCGAGGAGCACCAGCATCGCGGTGCCCACGAGTTCGGAGAGGAACAACACACCGAGACTGTCCACGTTGACCATCCATCCTTTGTCGCTTGGCCCCGAGGGCTTCGCCTGGGGCGGAACACTGCAACACTACTCAGCCCGCGTTCAGGTGGGAATGGGCACGCGGCATTTCGACGAAGCCCTACCGGCGAACCGACGCTTTGGCGTAGGTTGACGGGGGAGTGCTGCGTCGGCGCCGATGCACGGTCGCACGGCATGCGGCAGCCATGGGGAAGGGATACCCGTGAAGAAGATCATCAATGACCCGAAGCGTGTCGTCGACGAATCCGTCGCCGGATTCGGGCTGGCCCACGCCGACATCGTGCGTGTCGAGATGGACCCGATCCATGTCGTCCGCGCCGATGCACCGATCGCCGGCAAGGTCGGCATCGTGAGCGGCGGGGGCAGCGGCCATGAACCGTTGCATGCGGGCTTCGTCGGATTCGGCATGCTCGACGCGGCAGTGCCTGGTGCGGTGTTCACCTCGCCGACACCTGATCCGATCCTCGCGGCGACCAAGGCGGTCGACGGTGGGGCGGGCGTGCTGCACATCGTGAAGAACTACACCGGCGACGTGCTGAACTTCGAGACCGCAGCCGACCTGGCCGCAGCTGAGGGCATCGATGTGCGTGCGGTCGTCACGAACGACGACGTCGCAGTGAAGGACTCCCTCTACACAGCCGGCCGGCGCGGTGTCGGCGGGACCGTGCTCGTCGAGAAGCTCGCCGGTGCCGCCGCCGAACGAGGAGACTCGCTCGACGGGGTCGTGGCCGTCGCCGAGCGGGTCAACGAGAACGTCCGCTCGATGGGACTCGCCCTCACGCCGTGCATCGTGCCGCACGCCGGTGAACCGAGTTTCACGCTCGCCGAGGATGAGATCGAGATCGGCATCGGCATCCACGGCGAGCCCGGCCGGGAGCGCATCAAGCTCGAGCCCGCCGACCGCCTCGTCGATCGCCTGATCGACCCGGTGCTCGACGATCTGGGGGCCGCCGACGGCGACCGCGTGCTGCTCTTCGTGAACGGGATGGGCGGCACCCCGCTGATCGAGCTCTACATCGCCTATCGACATGCCGCCGAGCGGCTCGAGGAGCGCGGCATCACGATCGCGCGATCGCTCGTCGGCAACTACATCACCGCGCTCGAGATGCAGGGAATGTCGATCACCCTCCTGCGGCTCGACGACGAGATGCTCGAGCTGTGGGATGCCCCCGTGCAGACCGCGGCACTCCGTTGGGGACGATAGGGGGCACCTGTGGGACTGGACATCACGTGGGCGGTGGACTGGGTCAGGCGAAGCGCTGACGTCGTTGCCGATCAGCGAGTCGAACTGATCAGGCTCGATCGCGAGATCGGCGACGGCGACCACGGCGAGAACATGGATCGAGGCTTCCAGGCGGTGCTCCCGAAGCTCGACGACCTTCCGGCCGGGTCCACTCCCGGTGACGTCCTGAAGCTCGTCGCGACGACGCTCATCTCGACGGTGGGCGGCGCCGCAGGGCCGCTCTACGGCACCGCATACCTCAAGGCGGCGGTGGCCGCCGGCTCGGCCACCTCGCTCGACGGCCCCGCGATCGCCTCGGTGCTCGCTGCAGCGCGCGACGGCATCGTTCTGCGCGGCAAGGCCGAGTCCGGTGACAAGACAATGATCGATGCCTGGACCCCCGCCGTCGACGCGGCAGACACAGCCGCATCTGATGGTGCGGATGCCGCGACCGTGCTCGCTGCGGCTGCCGATGCGGCCGAGGCGGGGGCGCTCGCATCCGAACCGCTCGTCGCCCGAAAGGGGCGCGCGAGTTACCTCGGCGAGCGCTCGGCGGGCCACCGGGACCCAGGAGCCCAATCGACGGCACTTCTCCTGCGGGCCGCGGCCGACACCGCCGCGGCCGCTGCGGGGGCGTGAGATGGCGGCATCCGGCAACGTCGGTGTGGTGTTCGTCTCGCACTCCGCACGCATCGCCGAGGGCCTGGTCGACTTGGCGCGCCAGATGGCGCCGTCTGCCGCGCTCATTGCGGCCGGCGGCACCGACGACGGACGGATCGGCACGAGCTTCGAGCTCGTGAGTGCCGCGATCGCCGACGCCGATACGGGCGCAGGCGTCGCCGTGCTCTGCGATCTGGGGTCGGCCATCCTGACCGCAGAGACGGCCCTCGACTTCCTCGATGACGACGTGCGCGCCCGCGTGCGCATCGTCGATGCGCCACTGGTCGAAGGCGGAGTGGCTGCAGCTGTGGCCGCCGAGGCGGGTGAGGCGCTCGAGCAGGTGGTCGCCGCCGCTGAGTCGGCGCGCGGCGCAGCGGTTCCGGCTGATGATTCGACCGCGGCATCCGCAGATGGGGCATCGACGCCGGCCCGCTCACGCACGGTGACCCTCGTGAACGCCGATGGGTTGCATGCCCGGCCGGCCGCCGAACTCGTGAAGCTCGCGAGCACGTTCCCACAGCGGGTGACCGTGAACGGGACCGATGCGAAGAGCCTGCTCGGCATCATGTCGCTCGGACTCACGAAGGGTGCGACGGTCGAGATCGCGAGCGAGGACCCCGAAGGTCTCGCCGCGGTCGAGGCGATCGCCGCGTTGGCCGAGTCGGGCTTCGGCGAGCACTGAGGCACCTCGCCCGCCGCGCGTCATCGAGAAGGATCGGCGCGACGCGAAGGCGCCCTGAACCCGCTCGGGCTGCGTCAGTTGCCGCCGGCCACCCTGATGTCGGCACCCGAGGTGTACGAGGCATCCGCTGAGAACAGGAACGCGACGGCGCCTGCGATCTCGTGGACCTCGCCCGGGCGGCGCATGGGAATGTTCGGCGCACGCTCGTCCGGCGCGTTGGGGCGCCCTGCCGCGGCGTGGATCTCGGTGCGTGTCGTTCCGGGCGACACCGTGTTGACACGCACGCCGACGGGCCCGAACTCCTTCGCGGCGCCGGTGGTGAGCGCGTTGATCGCGGCCTTGCTCATCGAGTAGGGGATGTACGTGTTCGGTGCGCCGGTGGTGGCAGCGCCCGAGGAGATGTTGACGATGCACCCGCCGAGCCCTCCCGTGCCTTTCGACATGTGCGCGATCGCCGCGCGGGTCAGCACGATGGGGGCCAGCACGTTCACGCGGAAGAGGAGTTCGGACTCCTCGATCGTGGCATCGAGGAAGCTGCCGATACGGCCGGTGATGCCGGCGTTGTTCACGAGACCGGTGATCGTTCCGAACTCGGCGACCGCATCGGGCACGATGGACGCCGCGCGGTCGAGATCGCCCAGATCGACGCGGAGCAACAGGACACGGGCACCGGATGCCTCGCACGCTCGTGCGACGGCAGCGGCATCCTGCTCGCGAGACCGGTAGGTGAGCACCAGGTCGTGGCCGTCGCGGGCCAGTCGTTCGGCGATCGCTGCGCCGATGCCCCGGCTGGCGCCGGTGATGATCGTGACCGGGCGGGCTGCGGCATCCGTCATGCTCCAACTGTAGGCGCGACGCGGCACCGTGCACGGGCGATGCACGTGTGGACGGGCATCTGGGAAGGCGATAACGTGTGCCCCATGACCACGCGTCCGTCCGCGGCGGACCTCATCGATCGGCTCCGACTCGAGCCGAATCAGACGTGCGGATTCGTTCGGGTGAGCTTCGTGAGCGATCGGGCCTTGGCGGCTGGGAGTCTTCGCCAGCCGCTCGACGCGCAGCGCCCACTCGGTTCTGCCCTCTACTTCCTGGTCACTCCGGCGGCACCGGTGCGACTGCACCGGATCAACAACGATCAGCTCTACCACTACTACCGCGGCGACCCTCTCGAGCTGCTGCTGCTCCGCACGGATGGCACCAGCGAACGCGCGGTGATGGGTCCAGACCTGGAAGCGGGACAGCACGTGCAGTACCTGATTCCCGGAGGCACCTTCCACACGGCGCGGGTCATCGGCGATCGCGAATGGTTCCTCGGTGGGAGTACCGAATGGCCCGGCGTCATCCCCACGGATGTGGAACTCGGAGACGCGAAAGCGCTGGCCGCGCGGTTTCCGTCGGTCGCCGATGAGATCCGGACGTTCCCGATCCCAGACGTGGCCGGATCCGACATCCCACGGTGACCGGTGATGCTCTGGCGCAACGCGGGGGAGCCGGCGTACGATCGGGCGCATGGCACGCGACGAGGCGAGCCCGCCCGAGGGCAACACGTTCACCCGGTTCTTCGATCGGGTCGACCGGGCGCTGCTGCCCGCGTTCGGGCCCACGCCGCAGCCCAACGAACGCGAAGAGGACCCGACGCCGGTCGACCAGCGTCCGTGTCCGCTCTGCGGGCATCCCATGTTCGAGCACGTCGTCGACCACTCGACGCCCAACACTGTGCTGGTGTGCCCGACCGACGAGCGATTGCCTGAACACGACGAGACCACGCCGCTCAACGAGCTCGGGATGCCGCTGACCGACCGCCCTCGCGAGAAGCACGAGGAGCGTCGCGAGCGCGACTGATTCGTCGGTGTCGCGCGTTGCTCAGCTCCCGATTCCGAGGCACGGTGCGACCGCGCCAGCATGCGGTTCGGCTGAGGTGCTGTGAGCCATCCGGTCGATTCTCGCAAGTCGACCTCGGATGAACTCCTTGCCACTTTCAATCTATAGCTCGACCGGGGGCTTGCCGCAAGGCCCCGGTGGTGGCCGAGAATCGTTCATCGTGACAACGACCACCAGCGCATTCGCCCTACCCGACCGACTTGCCGCCAAGGCCGATCCGGCCCTGATCGCCGACGACGAGCAGCACTTCGCGGCCATTGCGGCAGCGCTCCGGCAATCGATCGATGAACTGACCGACAGGTTGGATGAGCAGCGGAAGGCACCGGGCGGTACGGGCCAGGAGGCGATGGACCGCGACATCGAGATACACCGGCTGACCGCCCGCCTTCGCACTCTGCGACGCTTCAGCCTCGACCTCTGCCTGGGTCGAATCGTCAGCGCGGAGGGCTCTGAACCGGTGTACATCGGGCGGCTGAGCCTTACCGACGGCGCTGGGCGTCGGCTCCTCGTCGACTGGCGGGCCCCTGCGGCTGAGCCGTTCTTCGCGGCGACGCACGCCAACCCGTTCGGGCTTGCCAGTCGCCGCAGGTACCGCTGGACCAACGGCAGGGTCACCGACTACTGGGATGAGGTGTTCACGTCCGACGGGCTCGAAGGCCACGCGGCCCTCGACGACCAGTCCGCCTTCATCGCCAGCCTCGGCAGCAGTCGTTCGTCCCAGATGCGAGATGTTCTCGGAACGATCCAGGCCGACCAGGACGCCATCATTCGAGCGGGTTCCCGTGGCGCGCTCGTGGTCGACGGCGGGCCGGGAACCGGGAAGACGGTCGTGGCGCTGCACCGCGCCGCGTACCTTCTCTACTCGGACCCTCGCCTCGGGCATCGGCGTGGTGGTGTGCTGTTCGTCGGTCCGCACCAGCCGTACCTGGACTACGTCGCCGACGTGCTCCCTGGGCTCGGCGAAGAGGGAGTGGAGACCTGCACCCTTCGGGATCTCGTTCCTGAGGGAGCCGCGGCGACGATGGAGGCCGATCCGAATGTCGCCAGTATGAAAGCATCCATGGATCCGAGGCAGGTGATCGAGCGGGCGGTCGGGATCTACGAGACGCCGCCCAGTGGAGAGGCGGTGGTCGAGACCGAATGGTCGGATGTCTCGCTGGACGCGGATGACTGGGCCGAAGCGTTCCTGGCTCGCGAGCCGGGAAGCGCTCACAACGAGGCGCGCGATCAGATCTGGGAGGAGCTGATCACGATCCTGGTCGACAAGCACGGCAGTGATGTCGACGTTCCCCTGGAGCTGGTCCGCACGTCGCTGCAGCGGAACGGGCAGCTTCGCGCCGCCTTCAATCGGGCATGGCCGTTGCTCGACCCGGTGGGTGTCGTGGGGGATCTGTGGTCGGTTCCCTCCTACCTGCGGAGGTGCGTTCCGTGGCTGTCGCGGGATCAGGTGAATGCGCTGAAACGCACGGCTGCCCGAGCGTGGACGGTGTCAGATCTACCGATTCTGGATGCCGCTCGGCAGCGGATCGGCGATCCGGCGGCGTCCGCCCTCCGGCGGCAACACGAGGCAGCGGTGGCTTCCGAACGTGAGCGACGGGCCGATGTGATCTCGGATCTCATCGCTGCGGACGATTCCGAAATGCTCGTGATGTCGATGCTGCGTAGCCAGGACCTGCAGAACTCCCTCGACGACGACGCTGCCCTGCCCAGCGCGCACCGTGACCGGCTCGCCGGCCCGTTCGCCCACATCATGGTGGATGAGGCCCAGGAATTGACCGATGCGGAGTGGCGGATGCTGCTGAGCCGCTGCCCGTCGCGCAGCTTCACGATCGTCGGGGACCGCGCCCAGGCGAGACACGGATTCACGCTCTCGTGGCATGAACGGCTCGAACGGATCGGCCTCGACAAGATCGAGCTCGCAACCCTCAGCATCAACTACCGCACGCCCGAAGAGGTCATGGCAGAAGCAGAGCCGGTCATTCGCGCCTTCCTGCCGGATGCCAACGTGCCGACCTCGATCCGCAGCAGCGGAATCCCGGTCGAACGTAGGTCTGTCTCGGAGTTGGGTACGATCCTCGACGCCTGGCTGGGCGCCAACCCCGAAGGAATCGCCTGCGTCATCGGCACCGGTGACCTCGAGCCCGGCACTTTGCCTGACACCCCGCGAGTGCGTTGGTTGACACCCGAGCTGTCGAAAGGCCTCGAGTTCGACCTGGTCGTGCTCATCGAACCGGAGGCATTCGGCACTGGCATCGAGGGTGCCGTCGACAGGTACGTCGCCATGACCCGAGCGACCCAGCAGCTCGTCATCCTCGGGACCGAGTCGTGAGTTGATGCTTGCAGTCATGCGAAGGGGGTTGCATGCTGACAGCAACAGGGGAGCGGGATGGACGTCGACGAGGGCAGCATCCGCCGGCTTCAGCGCATCGCATTCGGCGCCGGCGCGACACCCGACGAACGTGAGCGAGCGGTCACTGAGCTGGCCCGACTTGCGGTCCTCGGCACACGGCACGACACGGCTTCGGCCGGGGGAGCGGGGGAGCGGTCCAGTTCGGTTGCCGGAGCAACCTATGCGACGGATACATCGAATCCACCGCACGGAGCGCCGGGAGAGCACGTCGTGGTGCGTAGGAGACTCTTGCGTTGGACGCTCGCCGCGGGCGGGATTGGCCTGCTGGTCGGCGCCGTCCTGGGCTGGGGCGCTGGGCAGCGCGCACCGCTGGAGTCCGCCCTTCCTGCGACGGCGGGGGAGTCGGAATCGGAGGAGGTCGGCACTCCGCTCGCGGACACCGACCTGCTCCGCGTGTTCGACCGGCTCCCGCCGGCGGCCGAGTCGACTCGCGTCGCAAGCGTCGACGACGCGATCGATCCGACGTCGGTCCGCCTGCTTGCCACCAGAGTGGACGGACCGGCCGCCCACCTCGCACGCACGATCGACGGCGAGAACGTCTGCCTCGTGCTCCTGATGCCCGTCGGCCCGTCGCGCATCGAGTGCACGGTGGACGGGCGACTGCCGGCCGACGGCTTGCAGATCTTATACGGCGCGGAAGGCTACGGGCTGGCGGCGGCCGAGCTCGACCAGACCGGAACGGTGTCACTCGGACTCGTCGGCCCGTCCTGACTCGTACCTCGCCATGCGCACGGCTGGGACAGTAACTTCGTAGCGTGTCTATCGAATTGCAGTCGGTGACGTTCCGGTCGCACGACCCGCAGCGCGGCGCAGCGTTCTGGGGAGCAGTGCTGAACCGACCCCTTCACAGCGACGCGGGCGGGATCTTACTCGCGGGGGAGTCAGGACAGGTGGGTCTGCGGTTCGTCGCCGGCGCTCCTCACGGTGAGGAGAAGAATCGGCTTCACCTTCATCTGGCTGACGGACCCCGCGGTCAGAGGGACACCATCGCGATGTGCGTGCAGCTCGGGGCACGGCTTCTCGGCAGCGGTCACGGGAGGTGACGTGCGAAGGCACGCGTACGGTGGGGTTCTTCTGGAGCGGTGTTCTGGGATGGCCGTTGGTGTGGGAGGAAGGCGAAGAAACCGCCATCCAGTCTCCGGCAGGCGGAACGAAGATCGCCTGGAGCGGTGATCCGGTGAATCCGAAGGCTGACCGGAATCGTCAGTACTTCGTGCTTTCGGTCGCGAGCGATCAACTCGATGACGAAGTTCAGCGACTGCTGGCGCTCGGAGCCTCCGACCTCGGGAGCAACCGAACAGGTGAGAGGGTGCTCGTCGATCCCGACGGTAACGAGTTCGTCGTGCGCACGACGTAGAGGGGCGCACCGACGTCCGGGGAAGGAACCGACATAATGTGCATTATCGGCGCTTTGATCTGAGGTCCGTCTCAGCCGAGGTAGCGTGGCGGCACGGCGACGCCGAGCGTCCGCGCCAAGATCGTCTTCAATGTGTCCAGATCCTCCGGAGCCACGGCTTGGAACAGTTCATCGGCAACGGCCTTGGTGTGCACCTGAGCCGCTCGAAGGGCGGCTTCTCCGTCGTCCGTGAGCCTGAGGATCGTGACCCTCCGGTCGGTCGCCGATGGCGTCTTGGAGACGTGTCCGAGGCGCTCGAGATCATCGACCACGCGAACCATGCCGGTCTTGTCGCTGTTCATCCGCGCAACCAGGTCGCGTTGGGTCGCCACGCCGTCGCGGATCAGGAACATCACGGCGACGTGTCTGCTGGTGAGGTTCATCGGCTTCAGTGCCGCGTTCAACTTCTGGGATGCCAGGGAATGCACTTGGTTGAGCAGGAGCCCCACTTCGATCGATTCCGCTGCCCTGTCATCGCTCATGCTTCGATTCTCCCCGATTTAGATCCAAATGCAATTGATCCGAGTGGATCTAATCCACTACGCTCGGGACATGTCCTCTCTCAACGATGCCGCCCGATCGGGGCGGCGGTGGCCGGTACGGTTCATGCAGATCTCACTGACGGTGACGGCGCTCCTCATGTTCGGTCAGGCGGTGCTCGCCGGCCTGTTCATGGGCGGCGCCCACTCGGCATTCGCATGGCATCGAGAGATGGCGACGGTGACGGGCATCGCATTGATGATCGCGATCGTGGCGGCTGCCGTGGCGAGCCGCCTCGGGCAGGCACCGCGGAGCCTGATCGCCGCCACGGTCGGCCTACTGGCGATGATGTCGTTGCAGGCGTTCGCAGGCTTTCGTTCGCTGCCTGCGCTCCATGTTCCGCTAGGCGTCATCGTGATCCTGGCCGCAGCCGCACTCGCCATCTGGGCATGGCGACTCCAGCCGGCCGCAGAGCGAAGCGTCGCTTCCCATCATTCGCTCGAGCCCATGTCGCCCGGGCGGTAGTCGCGGGGCCTGCGGCGGTCTCGGCTGCCCAGCCGACGGTGACGTGCGTGCACTCCATGGAGGAGCGTCGCGAGGTCGGTGGTCCATGCAAATGTTGAGGCATGGAAACCATACGACGAATTCGTCCCGACGGGCTTGTCTCGAGCCCGGCCTTCAGCCACGTCGCCATCGTTCCGCCCGGCTCCACCACCATCTATATCGGCGGCCAGAACGCCGTCGATGCCGACGGTTCGCTCGTCGGCGAGGGCGATGTGGCCGTACAGTCCGTCCGCGCCATGGAAAATGCGAAGACCGCGCTTGCCGCGGCCGGCGCGACACTCGCCGACGTCATTCAGTGGACGGTGCTCTTCGTCGACGGCGCCGACCTTGCGGCGGGTTACGGCGCGATCGCCTCAGAGCTCGCTTCCGACGAACCCGCGCTCGTGACGGCGGCGCGTGTCGCAGGACTGGGAGTTCCCGGTGCGCTCATCGAGATCGCCGCAGTGGCTGCCGTCCTGCGATGACCACTTCCGCGGTGGGCGCGATCTCAGTGATCAGCCGACCGCCTTGCGAACGAGTTCTGCGACCTGCTTCTCCACCGCTGGCGTCCAGTTGCGCACCGCGAAGCCGACCGGCCACATGTCTCCCTCGTCGAGATGGGCCTTGTCTTCGAAGCCGATGGTCGCGTAGCGCGTCTTGAACTTCTTGGCGGGCTGGATGAACACGACCATCTTGCCCTCGGCGTTGGCATAGCCGGGCATGCCGTAGTACGTCTTGGGCATGAGGTCCGGCGCGACCTCGTTGACGACCTTGTAGAGCCCCTCGGCGAGCACCTTGTCCTCGGGCTCCAACGCGGCGATCGCCTCGAGGAGCAGCTTCTCCCCCGCGGCGCGGTTCTTCCCGGCCTTCTCCTGCTCGCGGAGTTCCTTCGCGCGCTGCTTGACCGCATCGCGCTCGTCCTTGCTCAGTCCTGCGGAGTCTTCGGTCTTGGCCATTGTGGTTTCTCCTAGTGGGATCGTTTCGATGACGCCGCGGATGCGGCATTCGTCGTGCTCACTGCGTCGCGCGCTGCTCCTGGATGCGCACCATGTTGCCCGCGGGATCGCGGAACGCGCAGTCGCGAACGCCGTAGGGCTGGTCGATCGGCTCCTGGGCGACTTCAGCGCCAGTCGATTGCACCTGCTCGAAGACGCCGTCGACGTCGGAGGTGGACAGCACGATGCTGGCATAACTGCCCTTCGCCATCATCTCCGCGATGGTCCGGCGCTCGTCCTCGGTGATGCCCGGGTCGGCGGCCGGCGGGTGAAGCACGATGGAGGTTCCCGGTTGCCCGCTCGGGCCGACAGTGATCCAGCGCATCCCGTCGTATCCGACATCGTTGCGCACCTCGAACCCGAGCGCGTCACGGTAGAAGTTCAATGACGTCTCGGGATCGGCATGCGGAAGGAAGGTGTACTGAATCGTGATATCCATGACCGTCACGCTAGCGGCGAGTCGGCCGGTCGCGCTTCTCGATTCCTGACGGGTCTGGTCACGCGCTTCGCGAGAACCGAGGGCACACCTGGCAGCGGATGGGCAGCCTGCCGGCGGTAGACGCTCGGCGGCACTCCCGCCAGCTCCGTGAACCGCGTGCTGAACGTGCCGAGTGACGTGCACCCCACCGCGAAGCACACCTCCGTCACGCTGAGATCGCCCCGCGAGAGCAGCGCCATGGCCCGCTCGATGCGGCGCGTCATCAGGTACGAGTACGGCGACTCGCCGTAGGCGAGCTTGAACTGCCGGCTGAGATGACCGGCCGACATGTTCACGCCGCGCGCGAGCGCCTCGACGTCAAGTGGCTGCGCATACTCCCGGTCGATACGATCGCGAACGCGTCGCAGCCTCGCGAGGTCGTCGAGATTCGGCGCTGCGGATGCCGCGGGCCTGCTGTTCACCTGCGTGATGCTGCCACGGCGCATCACGATTGTCCAGTCAGGCGGGCAGGGTCGTGTATTGCGCGACGGCGACCTCGCGGGCGTCGGCGATCTCGCGCTCCGTGGCCGTCGCCGACGACTCGATCGCCTGTGCCCACCGCTCGATGGATCCGCGATTGAACTCGATCACCTCAGGAGAATTCGCCGCTTCGAGTGGATCGCCCGTCGAGATTCCGCGAAGGTGCAATCCCAAGCCGAGCAGCGCGCCGTCCCATCCCGGCCCGACGAACAGTCCCCCGGCGCCGCTCCCGGCCAAGGCCAGCGGCACGGTGTGGGTGAGCTCCACGGTGGTCAGGCCGGACGTCTCGGCAAGACGAACGTCGACGACGCTGTCGGGTCCCCCGAACGTCACCTCCAGCCGACTCGGCCGTTCGCAGCGTCGGATGTCGCCGCCGGCGTTGCCCTCGAGCTGGAAGCTTCCGCCGACCTCGAGGTCACCACTCACCGGATAGAACCATCTCGGAAGCCGTTCGGGATTCGTGAGTGCATCCCACAGGTCGTCGGCGTCGGCGTCGTAGGCACGCGTCAGCGAGACCGACACCGTCTCGCCGACGGCATCACGTGCCACGCGACGCTGGATCGCGGCAAGTTCTTCGAGCATGTCGAACATCGGTCATTCCTCCTCTACGCGGTGGGAACGCCGGTCTCGGCGCCCCCGTGCGAGCTCGGTGCCCAGCGCATCGAGCCGTTGGACCCAGAACTGCCGGAAGGGCTGAAGCCATCGGTCGACATCCTGGAGCGGGCCGGCGTCCACCGAGTACAGGCGACGCGTGCCCTCTGCACGCACGTGGGCGAACCCATTCTCGCGAAGCACCCGGAGATGCTGCGAGACGGCCGGCTGACTGATGCCGAACTCCCCGCGGATGACCGAGACGACTTCACCCGACGACAACTCGTCGACGACCAGCAACTCGAGGATTCGCCGCCGAACCGGGTCGCCGAGAACATCGAATGCGTGCATGCGATGCATATTATCAGCCGCAGCTTATATAAGCTAGACGTGTAGAAGAAGCACACCGCTCCCCCGCTGCTGCACCCATCGAGTTGAGGAACACGCAGTGACGCGCCGCACTCACATCCAACACTCAGGCGACGCCGAGCAATACCCTGAGTCGTGCAACGCACTCCGTCGTCGCCTCAGAAAGGACATCTCATGTCTTCGCCGCAGTCCAACACGCTCTTCGCCTCGTTCTCGCTGGATTCAGCGAACCTGTCGAAGGAAGCCACCAACGTGGTGCGCACGACGCTCGGCATTTCCGGCGCCGTTGCGCTCATCGTCGGGCTCCTGATCACGTTCTGGCCGAAGAACTCGGCGGTCGCGCTCACGGTGATCCTCGGCATCTACCTCATCATTGCCGGTCTCGCGTACGTGGGCCTCGGGATCTTCTCGAAGGGCATCTCAGGCGGGGCCAGGGCACTCGACATCATCCTCGGCGTGCTGTTCGTGATCGGCGGCGTGCTGGCCGTCACCAATCCCACGGAGAGCGCCGTCGTGCTCGGCATCTTCCTCGGCGTGCTGATCGGCATCCTCTGGATCGTCGAGGGAATCGTCGCCCTGGTGCAGTCGAGCGACGCCCCCTCCCGAGGCTGGGCGATCTTCTTCGGCATTCTCAGCATCATCGCGGGCATCGTGTTGCTGTTCTCGCCGCTCTACGTGGTGGTGCTGTGGTGGATCCTGGGCATCGGCCTGATCGTGCTCGGCATCATGCAGATCGTGCGTGCGTTC
The DNA here is from genome assembly GCA_030852935.1 of Actinomycetota bacterium. Classification (GTDB taxonomy): domain Bacteria; phylum Actinomycetota; class Actinomycetes; order Actinomycetales; family Microbacteriaceae; genus Agromyces. The sequence continues at coordinate 37,150 of JALYWB010000077.1, forward strand.
ACCTTCGGCCGCGGTGCGAAGGCCGCAACCGCCTGATCGGATGCCACGAAGGCCGGTCACCTCGTTCGAAACGATGGGGGCCGGCCTTCGGCGCACGCGCTGCGAGCGTCGGATCAGCTCCCGCGTGCGAATCCCGAGGTGTCACCCACGTACCGGGTGTGACCGGCCGGCACGGGGTCGACGGCGGCCGACGCGACCTCGGCGGCGAACTCCGACACGTTGTAGAGGCGACCGGCGTCCTGCTTGCGCGCCTCGATGGCACCGGGGTTCGCCCGCTCGAGCAGGGTCGCGGTGATGGTGCCCTCGATCATGTCTCCCGACACCACGACGAACTCGTATCCCGCGGCCTTGAGCTCGGGCAGCTTGGCACGGAGGGCGTCTTCGCCTGCGCGCTTCGAACGTGCCACCGGCTCGTACTCGGGCATGGTCGGCGTCGTGTTGATGAAGTGCGCCTGGTGACTCGTGACGAAGACGATGCGGGCGCCCTCTGCCAGATATGGCAGCGCACCCTCGAGGACGTTCACCTGCGCATCGCGATTCAGTCGCATCGCATAGTCATCGCCCATGCCCGACTCCATGCCCCCCGAGGCGTTCAGCACCAGCACGTCGATGCGTCCGAGTTCAGCAACCGTTCGCTCGAACAGCTCGGCGACGGATGCCGCATCGGTGAGGTCTGCACCGACCGCGATCGCCCGGCCGCCCGCGCCGGTGATCTCTGCCACCACCTTCTCGGCACGTGGCGCCTTGCTGCGGTAGTTCACGACGACTGCGGCGCCCGCACCTGCGAGATAGCGCACGGTGTCGGCCCCGATACCACGTGACGAGCCGGTCACCAGGGCGACACGACCGTCGAGCGATCCGGGTGCGAGTGGATTGGTCACAGCGGGATCTCCTCATGGCTTTCTGAGTCGGACCCGGGGGTCCTGGCGGTGCGCCGAAACGAGACTATCAACTCCCCCGGCGCGGCATCCGTGCTGCTAGTTTTCAAGGCGAGCCACGTGCAGAAGGAGGCCGACGTGGACGTGCTGACCCAGTACGCGTGGATCGTCTGGTTGGTACTGATCCTCGCGTTCGCGACGATCGAGGTGTTCACCCTCGAGATGACGTTCCTGATGCTCGCACTCGGCAGTGTCGCAGGGTTGGTCTCTGGCCTCTTCGGCATCCCCTGGTGGGTGCAGTTCATCATCGCCGCCGTCGTCTCGGGTGCGCTCATCCTGATGTTGCGACCGCCCCTGCTCCGGATGCTGCGACGAGGCGATTCCACGCGCAGCGCCATCGATGCCCTCGTCGGCAGCGAGGGCTACGTCATGCGCGAGGTCACGCCGTCCGGCGGGAGGATCCGCCTGGCGGACGGCGAGGTGTGGAGCGCCCGCCTGTCGCCCATCACCGAACAGGCTGCTGTGCCGATCGGGGCAAGCGTGCTGGTCACCGGCGTCGACGGGGCCACGGCCGTCGTCGTCGCCATCGAGCGCAGCACCGATGCCTGACCTCGGCCTCCTGCGGCGATGATAGGTTTCAGGCAGAGCACGTCGAAGGGGCGATCGTATGGTGGACCTGACCCAGTACGTCTGGATCGTCTGGCTCATCCTGATCTTCGTGTGCGTCACCATCGAACTGCTGACGCTCGAGTTCACGTTCCTCATGGTCGCCTTCGGGTCGGTCGCCGGACTCGGCGCCTATCTCCTCGGTTGGGAGTGGTGGGCGCAGATCCTCACGGCGGCTGCAGTGTCGGTGCTGCTCCTCCTGACGATCCGACCGGTCCTGCTGCGGTACATGCGCAAGGGTGAGGACCCGACGCCCAGCAACATCGCAGCGCTCGACGGGATGTCGGGCCGTGTGGTCTCCCCCATCGCCGACACGACCGGCCTCGTCAAGCTGGCGAACGGCGAGACCTGGACGGCTCGGCTCGCACCGGGATCGGCCCGGTCGACGGTCGAGACGGGCGCCTCGGTCCGGGTGCTCCTCGTCGACGGAGCCACCGTCGTCATCACTCCCGTCGAACCCGACGAAACCTGACGCCACACCCGTTCTCACGCAGAGGAGCTCCCATGATCAGCATCGATGGATTCGTCGGCCAGATCTTCGTGATCGTCCTGCTCGTCGTCATCGCGATCTTCGTCCTCGTCACGCTGATTCGCGCCATCCGGATCATCCCCCAGGCGTACGCCGGTGTCGTCGAGCGACTGGGCCGGTACCACAAGACGCTCATGCCGGGTCTCAATATCCTCGTGCCCTTCATCGATCGGGTCCGGCCGCTCGTCGACCTGCGCGAACAGGTCGTGTCGTTCCCGCCGCAACCGGTGATCACCGAGGACAACCTGGTCGTCTCGATCGATACCGTCGTGTACTTCCAGGTCACCGACGCGCGGGCCGCGACGTATGAGATCGCGAACTACCTCGGCGCCGTCGAGCAGCTCACGACCACCACACTCCGAAACGTCGTCGGAGGACTGAACCTCGAAGAGGCGCTCACCTCCCGTGACGAGATCAACAGCAAGCTGCGCATCGTGCTCGACGAGGCCACAGGCAAATGGGGCATCCGCGTCTCCCGGGTCGAGCTCAAGGCGATCGATCCGCCCCACTCCATCCAGGATTCGATGGAGAAGCAGATGCGTGCCGAGCGGGACCGTCGTGCACTCATCCTCACCGCCGAGGGAACGAAGCAGTCGGCGATCCTCACGGCCGAGGGCCAGCGCCAGGCGGCGATCCTCAAGGCCGAGGGCGATGCCAAGGCCGCAGTCCTTCGCGCCCAGGGCGAGGCGGAGGCGATCCTCACGGTGTTCGACGCGATCCACAAGGGCGACCCCGATCCGAAGCTCCTCGCCTACCAGTACCTGCAGACCCTCCCCGAGATCGCGCAAGGCGAGGCGAATAAGCTCTGGATCGTCCCGAGCGAGCTCACCGAAGCGCTGAAGGGCATCGGTACGGCGTTCACGCCCAACGCGACGGCGACGGATGCCGCGACCACGCGCCGTGCACCCGTGACGCCGCCGTCGCCGCCAGCCTCCCAATCCTGAGCACGGAGCCGCCGTGAGGTCGACCTACTTCGACCCGCCGCGTCCGCGGGTGCTCGCGCATCGCGGACTCGCGCTGGACGCGCCCGAGAACACGCTCCTCGCCTTCGCGAACGCCGCAGCAGTCGGGGCGGTGCACATCGAGACCGACGTGCATGTCTCGCGCGACGGCGTGGCCGTGGTGTCGCACGACCCGACGCTGAGACGGGTGGCCGATCGCGATGTCGACGTCGCGGAGCTCACGATGGAGCAGCTGCGGCGCATCGATCTCGGCGAAGGCCAGGGCTTCGCTTCACTCGAGGAGGCGCTCGACGCATTCGGCGATCTGCGCTTCAATATCGACGTCAAGGTGGAGGGCGCGGTCGCTCCCACCGCCGCCGCGCTCGAGCGGACGTGCTCGAGCTCTCGCGTGCTGCTCACGAGCTTCTCGGATGCGCGGACGCGCCGCGTGCGCGCGCTCGTTCCCGATGCGGTGACCTCTGCCGGCCGCGCCGGCGTCATCCGTGCCCGTCTCTCGGGGCCGGGTGGGATGAGGCGCGCGCTGCGCGGCGCGCACGCATTGCAGGTCCCCGAGCGGATCGGCCGGACGAGGCTCGTGACGGCCCGCTTCGTCGACGCCGCCCAGCGTGCGGGTGCCGAGGTGCACGTCTGGACGGTCAACGACCCTGCCGACATGGCCAGGCTCCTCGAGCTGGGCGTCGACGGCCTCGTGACCGACCGTGCCGACCTCGCGATTCCGCTCATCGCCGCTCGAAACTGAGAATTCCCCGGCAATCACCCAGTCGCTGGCAAGGGAATGCCCAGCTTGATCGTTTATACCTAGAGACGAGCGAGAGGAGTACGCCATGGCGGACCGGAGCCTTCGGGGCATGCGTATCGGTGCCCAGAGCCTGCAGAGTGAGGACGGTGTGGTGTTCGCCGACCGTGCCGACTATACGTACCGCTGTGAGGTGTGCACTCGCGAGACGGTGATGACGTTCTCCACCGAAGCCGAGCTCCCCGAGACGTGGGAGTGCCGCTACTGCGGTGGGAACGCGACCCTCCTCGTCGATTCGAAGCCGGTCGAGGTCGACCGCTCGGGTGAGAAGGTCGCGCGGACCCACTGGGACATGCTGCTCGAGCGCCGAACGCGTGCCGAGCTCGAGGAGATCCTCGAGGAGCGCCTCAATTACCTTCGCGCTCGCCGGGGTCAGCAGAAGATCGGCGCCTAAGCCGCGCTCGCTTCGTCGTTGTCGCCGTGGTCGGTGCGTCCGCCGGCGCGTGACGTCCGGAGCGCGATGACGCCTGCGGCGGCGAGTGCGACGAGCGACCCGAGCACGATCACCAGGGGAATCGCGCCGCCGAGTACCACCGACGGTGTCGCGCCCTCGCGCAACTCGACGTCGGTGACCATCGCGCCTGGCTCGTACGCCGGTAGCGCGTCGATCGTACGCCCGGTCGCGTCGATCACCTGGCTCGTGCCGACAGTCGAGATGTTCACCACGGAGCGCCCGGTCTCGATGGCCCGGAGCCGCGCGATCGACAGTTGTTGCTGGTTCTCGTCAGTCCCGCGGAAGTCGGCGTTGTTCGTCTGGAACATGTAGAGCTGTGCGCCGTCACGCGCGCCCTCCCAGATGACGTCGTCGTAGATCACGTCGAAGCAGATGGCCAGCCCGGTGACGGCTTCACCGAGGTCGAAGACCGGCGCATTCGTGCCGGGTGTGTAGCCGCGCTGGATCAATCCGATCAAGTCGGGCGCCAGCGGCTCCCAGAACCAGCGATCGGGGATGTACTCCCCGAAAGGCACGGGGTTGCGCTTGTCGAAGCTGTCCACGGCACCCTCCCCCGCGCGCCAGAGCAGGGAGGTGTTGAAGAACCGGTCATCGCGCATCGTCACCGTGTTCAGCACGATCGGGGCGTCGAGTCGTTCGCCCAGGCGGTCGAAGATGCGAGCCACCGACTCGCTGCGCGTCGGGTCGATGTCGGAGCCGCCCTCGGGCCAGAGCAACACGTCGATGCCCGGCTCGTCGAGGATCGGCTCGGTCGCCTCCAGTTGCGCCGCGAGCACGTCACCCGGTTCACGCTCGTCGAAGTAGCCCGCCGGGCCGTTGCCCTGCACGCTGGCGACGCGAAGCTCACCCGCCGGGGCGGTGGGCCACGCCGGAACGATGACGGCCACGATGACGAGCGAGGTCACCGGGATCGCCGTGCGCAGATCGCGCCACCCTCGAAGCCGCACCCACTCGATGACTCCGGCGACGAGCGCAACCATCACGAAGCCGAGCCCGGTCGAGCCGATCCACGAGACGACGTCGGCCAATGGGCTCTCGGCCTGGCTGTGCGCGGCGCGCCCCCACGGGAACCCTCCGTACGGGATCGACCCGTTGGCGGCCTCGCGCACGCACCAGAGCCCTGCCACGAGCAGCGGCAACGCGATCAGCCGAACCCATCGCGACCCGCTCGCGCGCGGCACCCAGCGGTAGGCGAGTGCGATCAGCACGGCGCCGCCTGCGACGAAGAGCGATTCGAGGACCGAGAGGGCGATCCAGGGCACAGGTCCGAGGTAGAGCGCCGTCCACGAGACCTGCTGCAGGTAGAACGCGAGCCCGAAGACGAGGCCGAGGTGGAATGCGGCCCATGAGGAGCGTCCGATCAGCGTGATCAGTGCGAGCGCGATGCCGACGAACGCAAGCGGCCACACGCTCGCCCCGGGGAAGCCGAGGTCGTAGACCAGCCCGCCCACGATCGCGACCAGCACGGCGACCCAGAGTGGGAACAGGGGTCGCGGTTCGCGTTCGGGCACCAGATCAGCCTAGGCGAACCACTCGGGTGCTCAGGCAACGGAGCCGTATGCCACCACCCCGCGTCGAACGGCGTCGATCGCGGCACGGGCGGTGGCACCGAGCTCGGCATCGGCCACGATCGAGATCTGATCGAGTAGGTCGACCACCTGCTTGCTGAGTCGCACGAAATCTCCCGCGGCCATCTCCGTGTCGCTGAGCACCGCGCCGAGCCCGGCGCCGCCGGCCCACGCGTGCATGGCCGTGGCGAGCGCAGGGGACGGCTGTTCGGTTCCGGCGAGTCGATGCTCGCGCTCCAGGTCGTCGAGTTCGCTCCAGACATCGGTGGTGCGATCGAAGGCATCTCGGAACCTGCCGCGCGGCAGGCGGAACTGCTCGCCCCGATCGTCGCGTCGAGGTTCGTAGACGAGTGCGGCCGCCATCGCCGCGAGGGACGGTGCATCTAGTCCCTCCCAAAGCCCGAGGCGCAGGCTTTCGGCGACCAGCAGGTCGCGTTCGCCGTAGATGCGCTTGAGGATCCGACCCGGGGCCGCAGAAACGAGTGCACCCCGGGCGTCCCGCTCGAGATAGCCGAGCCGCTCGAGCACTTCCGCCACCCGATCGAACCGCTTGGCGACCTGCCCGGTGCGGGTGTGGATCTGTCGCGACAGCTGATCGTGCTCGCGCTTCAGGCGCCACCACCGCTCGGCCCAGCGAGAGTGCTGCTCGCGTTCTGCGCATCCGTGGCAGGGGTGCGCGCGCATCGCCTTACGGGCGCCGGCGAGCTCGCGTTGCATCCGATCGCGCTGCGCATGGGTCGGATTGCCCTTCGACGCCTGCCGCTCGAGTTCCCCGATCCGGCGGCGGATGGCGGCGTATTCGCCGAAGTCGCCGAGGTGGCAGCGCATGGCCTCCTCGAACCCCGCCATCGATTCCTCCTGCTTGCGAAGGGTACGTGCCAGGTCGACGACGGCACGATCCGCTTGGAACTGCGCGAAGGAGAGTTCGAGGATCTGCCTCGTGCGATCCCGGCCGAACTGGTCGATGAGGTTCACCGCCATGTTGTAGGTCGGCTTGAAGCTCGAGTTGAGCGGGTAACTGCGTCGAGAGGCGAGCGAGGCGACCGACTCGGGGTCGAGCCCATCGACCCATTGGATGACCGAGTGGCCCTCGACATCGATGCCGCGCCGGCCCGCTCGACCGGTGAGCTGTGTGTACTCCCCCGGCGTGATCGGCACCCGCGCCTCGCCGTTGAACTTCTCGAGCTTCTCGAGCACGACGGATCGCGCCGGCATGTTCACTCCGAGCGCGAGCGTCTCTGTGGCGAACACGACCTTCAGGAGCTTCAACTGGAAGAGTTCCTCGACGACCTCCTTGAAGGCCGGAAGCATTCCCGCATGGTGTGCGGCGACGCCCCGCTGGAGCCCCTCCAGCCATTCCCAGTACCCGAGCACCGCCAGGTCTTCGTCGCGAAGCATCCGGGCCCGCTCTTCGACGATGGCCCGGATCTCATCTCGCTCTGCTGCATCGGTGAGGCGGATGCCGGAGCGGAGCACCTGGACTACGGCCTGGTCGCATCCGACCCGCGAGAAGATGAACACGATCGCCGGGAGCAGGTGCTTGCCGTGCAGCAGTTCGACGACATCGGGCCGATCGAGGCGCCCGCTCGCCTGTGACGGTTGATGGAACCGCCCGCGGTCGCCGCCGCGGCGACCGCGCACTGATCGCGACGAGATGGAGCGCCCGCCCGCGCGGGCAATTCGCTGCAGCTCGGGATTCACACGGTTCGTGGCGGCCTGCCCCGAGGAGTCGAACAGGTCGAGGAGCTTGCCCTTCACCAGCACATGCTGCTCGAGGGGCACCGGTCGGTCTTCAGAAACGATCACGTCGGTGTCGCCGCGCACGGCCTGGAGCCAGTCGCCGAACTCCTCTGCGTTCGAAACCGTCGCCGAGAGCGAGACGAGGCGCACCTCCTCGGGGAGGTGGATGATCACTTCCTCCCACACGGCGCCGCGGAAGCGGTCGGCGAGGTAGTGCACCTCGTCCATGACGACGTAGGCGAGCCGGTCGAGCAGGGGCGAGTCGGCGTAGAGCATGTTCCGGAGCACCTCGGTGGTCATCACCACTATTCGTGCACCCGAGTTGATGTTCGTGTCACCGGTGAGGAGCCCGACACTTTCGGCGCCCCACTCGTCGACGAACTCCTGGTACTTCTGATTGCTGAGTGCCTTGATCGGCGTCGTGTAGAAGACCTTGTCTGCACGCTCCTGCATGGCGAGGAACACGGCGAACTCGGCCACTACCGTCTTGCCGGCCCCGGTCGGTGCTGCGACGAGCACGCTTCGGCCCTCGTCGAGCGCCGAGCAACTCGCGCGCTGGAACGGATCGAGGTCGAACTTCAGCTTCGAGGCGAAGTCGGTGAGTCGGGGTTGGCGTCGGAGGTCGCGCGACCGGGCGTACCGCTCGGCCGGTGAGAGGCTCATCACCCCTCCAGACTAGACAGGCGTGCCGAACTCGAGCTGATTGCGCTTGGCAACGCGCCGGTCGTGCAGGTGCGCGATGAACCACGCCGTGAAGTACAGCACGATCATCGGTACCGCGAGCATGAACATCGAGATGACGTCGGCCGCGGGCGTGGCGAATGCCGTGAACAGGACGATCACGAGGATGGCGACCCGCCAGGACTTGATGATCGACGACGCCGAGATCACGCCGGCGAAGTTCAGGAGCACGACGAAGACCGGCAGCACGAACGCGATGCCGATCGCGAGCACCAGCTTCAGCACGAAGTCGAAGTAGATCTTCGCGTCGAGGAAGCTGACGTCTTCTTTCGGCACGAAGCTCGTCATGAGCTCGACGATGTTCGGGAGCACGAACCAGCCGGCCGCGCACCCCGCGAAGAAGAGCGGTACGGCTGTGAACAGGAACCCGTAGGTGAACTTGCGCTCTTTCGAGGTGAGGCCCGGAACCAGGAATGCGAAGATCTGGTACAGCCAGACCGGGGCGGAGATCACGACGCCGAGCGTGAACGCGATCTGCAGGCGCAGGTCGAATGCGCCAGTGATCGTGGGGTAGGTGATCTCGGCGTCACGCGCCTGCGTCTCGATGATGAGCGTCACGGGTTCGCGGAGCGCATCCCACACCCACTCGGAAAGCAGCCAACCGGCAACACCGCCCACGACGATCGCGATCGCCGAGATGAACAGTCGCTTGCGGAGTTCGAGAAGGTGCGCCCCGAGGGACATCCGCTTCTCTCGGTTCTTCGCCCCGCGAGTCGTGGTCGCGGACATCTGTCTCAGGCGCTCGGGGTGGAGGAGTCTGCACCGGGCTTCGGCTTCTCGTCTGCCACGGTGTCACTCCCCTCTGCCGGTGCGTCGTCTTTCTCTGAGCGCGTCTCGCTCTTCAGGATCTTCATCGACTGCCCGAGACTGCGCGCGAGTGCGGGAAGCTTCGGCGCGCCGAAGAGCAGCAGGATGATGACCAGGATGATCAGGAAGTGCCATCCGGTGAGGCCTTGAAGCATGTCGGTGTCCGTTCTGCGGGATCGTCGCGGGTCAGTCTACCTGTTGGACTCGTCATCGGTCGCACTCGCGGAAACGGATGCCTCGGTGTTCGCGTAGCCCGCGAGGCCGGCGGCCGCCCAGCTCACGACCGCCGCCCGTGCCTCCGCGGGCGAGACGACGGTCACGAGGCCGGGAAGCCCGGCCACGAGCCGCTTCAGTCCGTGCACGTGCGCGAGGCGGAGGGTGACACGCAGTCGGCCGTCCACTTCACTGGTGCGGGAGTCGGCCAGGTAGTCGGCGAGGAGCGGCAGCGTCTCGGCCGCCACGTCGACGACGACGTCGAGATCGGTGTCCGAGCCGGTGAACAGGGATTCGGGCACCGTGAGCTGCGAATGGTCGCCGATCGGTTCGTCGGTGACGCTGAGCGCGCTCATGCGATCGACGCGGAAATTGCGCACATCCTCGCGCGTATGGCAGTACGCCTGCAGGTACCAGTCGGCATCCTGCGAGATGATCCGGAGCGGATCTGCGCGGCGCCGACCGGCCTCACCTCGGGCGTTCAGGTAGTCGAACTCCAGTTGGCGGCCCTCTGCGACGGCTCGGCGGACGACGGCGAGCGAGGCATCCGCTCGAGTCTCGGCGACGGCGAGACGGCTGGGTGCCGACGATGCGCCGAGTGTCAGTTTCGCCATCAAGGATGCGAGGGAGGCGCTGTCGGCGTTCTCGGGTGACGCAGAGAGATACTGCAGGCCCGCGATGAGCGCGGCGGCCTCGCGTGCGGAGAGGCGAGGAGCATCCTCGATGGCGACGTGATGCACGATCACGATCACGTCATCGTCTTCGAAGGAGTCCCAGTCGATGTCGAAGAGGTCGTTCGGCTGGTAGGTGCCCGTCGAGCCCGGAAGCCCCGAGGTGGCGATCAGCCGCACGGCATCGCGGATCTCCTCCGCCGTCATCCCGAAGTGCTGTGCCGCCTCGGCCACGTCGACGACCCGCTGCTCGAGCAGGTACGGCACGAACGAGAGCAGGAAGACGAGCTTGTCGGGCGCCTTCAACGGCTTCGGTCGCGTGGCCATCATCCCGTCCTCTCGTCACGGTGCGCCGCGACGACCGCCTCGAGGCGCGAACGCACCGCGTCGCGGAGCGAGTCGGGGCCGAGCACTCGCACCTCGGGGCCGTAGGCGGCGAGCTCGTCGGCGAAGACCGCGGCATCCGTGTAATGCAATCGGATGACGCCGGCGTCCTCGTCGCGCAGCACCGCCCGCTTCCCGAGTCGCACCTCGGCATCACTGCCGGCCGTCACGGCCAGGTCTGCGGCGTTGCGCAGTCGCAACTCGTCGAGCTCGGCGAGGATCCGGTCCTGGATACCGGCGGGCGGAGGGTCGAATGTCAGGCCGGGAACCGGCTCGACGCCGCCGATGATGCGCGACAGCAGGAACGTGCGCGGCGCAGACGCCGCATGGTCGTACGCATGCAGGTGCCACCGCCCCTCGTGCAGCACGACCGCGAGCGGGTCGACGGTGCGCTCGCGGGGTTCGGCCTCGCCGGGCTTGAAGTAGCGGAACCGCACCGTCTGGCGACGGTCGAGCGCCTGTCGCAATGGCTCGAACGCGGTCTCGCGGACCCGCAACCTCGGTGCGTAGCCGATTACCGGGTCACGTGGCTCGATGCCGAGGGAGCGCAGCTTGGTCAGCGCCCGCTGGGAGTCGGCCGACAGGGATGCCTCGCGCCACACCTCGGCCGCGAGGCCGAGCAGCGCCAGCTCGTCGGGTGTGAAGCGCACCTCGTCGGGCAGGTCGTACTGTCCCTTCGGAATGCGATAGCGAAGCGCCTGGTTGTCGCCGGGCCGGTCGGGTGACTCCACTGTCTCGAGCGGGATGCCGAGCTCGCGGATGTCGTCTTTGTCTCGCTCGAACTGGCGCTCGAGGTTCGCATTCTGACCTGCACCGTCGTAGCGCTCGGCGTACCCGCGCACCGACGAGAGGATCTCCGCCTTCAGGAGCCCGGCCTCGGTCGCGAGCAATGCGAGGACGAGGCTGAAGAGCCGATCCTCGACCGGGATCTTGCGCTCCCCCTTGCCCGCTTCGCCAGCCACACGAGCGATCATACTGAACCGCGGGCGACGACCGGCCGTCGCCGCGGGTTCAGATCACACCCAGGATGTCGATGACGAAGAACAGGGTCGAACCGGCCGGGATCTGCGCATTCCCCTCGTCGCCGTAGCCGGCGGACGGCGGCACGATCACGCCGACCTGCGAGCCGACTTCCTGGCCCACGATCGCCTCCGAGAACCCGGGCACCACCTGTCCGTCCTCACCCACCACGAAGGTGCGCGGCCCGGGCATCTGGTTGCCCTCCTCGAACGTCTCCCAGCTGGAGTCGAAGACGGTGTTGTCGTCCCAGAGGACGCCCGTGTAGTGCACCACGACCGTGTCGCCGTCTTCGACGACCTGTCCGTTGCCCTGCTTGAGCACCTCGACCTCGGTGTGCTCAGGAGGGTCGGTCTTCGGCACCGTGATGCCGGGGCGTCCATTCGGCGCGAGCACCACGGCGGGGAACTCGTCACGTGAGAGGCGCACGGAGCCCTCGGCACGCGTGGGGAAGGCCCGCAGCACATCGAACACGGCAACGACGCTGTCGCCGTCCTGCGCAGCCTCGGCGTCCTGCGACGGACGGATCAGCGCTTCAGCCGGTGCCACGACGACGACCCGGGAGCCCTCTCGAGCGCAACTCAGTCCCTTCGAGAATGCGATCGACGTCTCGCCGCCGACCGTGAGCTGCGCGGGCTGGTCGTCATAGCCGACGACCTGCACCTCTTCACCGGTGGTGCCGCTGAAGAGCGAGGCGCCGAGCAGCACGTACTGCCCGTCTCGGAGGTACTCGCCCTCACCCGTGATCACTTCCGTGCACTGGGTCTCGTCGGGCACGAGCGGAGTCGGGAACTCGACGCGTGGCGCTTCGCCGAAGTCGCCTGTCACCTCGACGACGTCGGACGATCGACCGGGCGACGCCTCTGGTGCCGGGGCCGCGGCGCAACCGGAAAGCGCCACGGCGACGACGCCGGCCGTGGCGATGAGCGCGAGGGAAGAGCGCACTGATCCTCGATTCTTCGATGGGTCGCGGAGGGGCGGTGAAAAGTCGTGGGAAAGCCTACCCGCCATTCGCGGTGGGCTCTGTGCCCGGCGACTCGGTATGGGTCGCCGCGTCTGGCGCGCGCGAGCGGTCGGCCGCGGCATCCGCAATTCGTGCCCGCTTGCGCAGCGCCTTGTCACTCACCTGGCGCTCGCCGAGTGCGCCGGGTGTCCAGGCCTCGACATCCTCGTCGCTGAATTCGGTCTTCGACGGGCGTCGCTTCAGCTCGGGCAGCACCGTTCCGGGCGCCAGCCGGCGGGCGGTGAGCAGGAACCCGGTGTGCGCGATCATGCGGTGATCGGGCCGCACCGCGAGGCCCTGCACGTGCCAGCCGCGCACCATCGTCTCGGACGAGTTCGGCTCGGTGTACTGTCCCGTGGCGCGGATCGCCTCGGCGACGCGCGAGAGTTGGGTGACCGTCGCGATGTAGCAGAGCAGCACGCCGCCCGGCTTGAGCGCGGTCGACACGACGCCGAGGCACTCCCAGGGAGCGAGCATGTCGAGCACGACGCGGTCGACGGATGCCGCGGGCGCGACCTCTGGCAGCGCATGCGTCAGGTCGCCGAGCGTGATCGACCAGTTCTCGGGGTCGGCTCCGTGGAACGTCGCCACGTTGCCCCGCGCGACATCCGCGAACTCGTCGCGACGCTCGAACGAGAGGAGACGACCGGCCGGTCCGATCGCGCGGAGCAGCCACAACGAGAGCGCGCCCGAGCCGACGCCGGCCTCGACCACGGTCGCGCCCGGGAAGATGTCGGCCTGCGCGAGGATCTGCGCGGCATCCTTGGGGTACACGATCGCCGCTCCGCGCGGCATCGACATCACGAAGTCGCTGAGCAGCGGCCGCAGCGCGAGGTACTCGACCCCGACCTGGTTCGCGATGACCGACCCGTCGGGCCTGCCGATGAGGTCGTCGTGCGCGATAAGACCCTTGTGCGAGTGGAAGAACGCGCCGGGCTGCAGGGTGATGGTGTGCAGGCGACCCTTCGGGCCGGTGAGCTGCACGCGATCACCGACTCGGAACGGCCCGCTGCGCTCGCCGCGGCTCTCACTCACGTGCGAGCCTCCCTGGCCTCGACGAGCGCCGCGACATCCGCAACCGACTTGCCCGTGAGGGTCTGCCACAGCACGTGCGCGGGCGCGTCGTCGAGCGCCAGGATGTTCGGAACGCCGACGGTCACCGCGCCGGCCGCCCACGCCGACGTGAGCCCCGGGGGCGAGTCCTCGATGGCGACGCAGTCTCGCACGTCGACCCCGAGTGCCGCCGCGGCCGAGAGGTACGGCTCGGGATGCGGCTTGGCGTTCTCGACCGAGTCGCCGGTGACGACGGCGTCGAACGCGTCGAACGGGATCGCCTCGATGACGTCGTCGGCCATGGAACGCACCGACATCGTGACGAGCGCGGTGGGCACGGATGCCTCGCGGAGGGCTTGGAGCAGTTCCCGGGCGCCGGGGCGCCACGGCACGCCGTGCTCGGCCAGTTGCTCCTTCACACGGGCGGTGAGGCGCGCCACGATGGTGTCGGCGTCGAGGTCGACCCCGGCGCCCTGGAACACGACTGCCGCCTCCCAGAGGCCGTTGCCGACGAGCCCGAGGGCGTCCTCCTGCGTCCAGCGGCCTCCGAAGGACTCGACGAGCTCCTCTTCGGCGGCCATCCAGTAGCGTTCGGTGTCGACGAGGGTTCCGTCCATGTCCCAGAGGACTGCGGCGGGGAGGCGAGTGGTCACAACCCGCAAGTCTACGGGCACGGCCTATTGTGGAGGGGACCCGGGTCGTCCGGGGCGGGAAGCGGGGCACCAGGAGTGAATCAGCCGGCCGGTTTCGAGGGCGGAAGGCTGCTCGTCGTCGCATTCGAAGGATGGAACGACGCCGGAGAAGCGGCGACCGGGGCGGCGAAGCTCCTCATCGACCGACTCGGTCTCACGGAGATCGCCGCGGTCGATCCCGAACTCTACTTCGACTACCAGTTCACGCGTCCCACCGTGGTCATCGGCGACGACGGCGTGCGACGGCTGGAATGGCCGGGTGCCGCGATCTACGGCCCCAGCGGAGCACCGCTCGCGGCCGACGACGACGAGCACGTCACCGGGCCCGGCGCGGACTCCCTGCACGTGCTCCTCGGGGCCGAACCCGCCCGCAGCTGGAAGGGCTTCGCCGCTGAGCTCATCGACGCGACGCTCACCGCCGACATCGAGGCCATCGTGCTCCTCGGGGCGATGCTCGCCGATGCGCCGCACACCCGGCCGCTCTCGGTGTTCGCGTCGAGCGAAGACCCAGACGTGCGCGCGGCGCTGAACCTCGAGCGCTCGAGCTACGAGGGCCCTGTCGGTATCTTGAGCGTGATCGCCGATCAGGCCGAGCGGGTCGGCATCCCGGTCGTGTCGCTCTGGGCGTCCGTGCCGCATTACGTGCACAACGCGCCGTCGCCGAAGGCCGTGCTCGCCCTGCTCGGCAAGGTCGAAGAGCTCACCGGCCTCTCGATCCCCCGTGGCACCCTCGAGGCCGAGGCCAAGGCATGGGAGGCCGGGGTCGACGCGCTCGCCGCAGACGACGAGGACATGGCGGGCTACATCACGCAGCTCGAGCAGGCTCGCGACGCGGTCGATGCACCCGAGGCGAGCGGCGAGGCGATCGCGCAGGAGTTCGAGCGCTACCTGCGCCGCCGCGGCGAGGGCCCGGACGGTCGTGCCGACGGGCGCGGAGAGGGGCCACGCCCCGCACCCTGACGCTACGCCTGGATCGCCCCCGTGCCGAGCAGTACGAAGATGAACCCGCCGAGGACGATGCGGTAGATCACGAAGGGCAGGAAGCTGCGCTTTGAGATGTAGCTCATGAAGAACGCGATGACGAGGATCGCCACCACGAACGCGACGACCGTCGCGGCCGCGGTCTCGAGCGGACCGTAGACCGCGGGTTCGCCCCAACTCTTGAACAGCTGGAAGAAGCCACTGCCGAAGACCGCGGGGATGGCGAGAAGGAACGCGTATCGGGCGGCCGCCGCGCGCTCGTAGCCGAGGAACAGCCCCATGGTGATGGTGCCGCCCGAGCGCGAGACGCCGGGGACCAGCGCGAGGGCCTGCGCGAAGCCGAAGGCGATGCCGTGTGGAACCGTCAGCTGGTCGAGGCGGCGCCGCTTGGCGCCCGCCCAATCGGCCAGACCGAGGATGATGCCGAAGACCACGAGCATCGTCGCCACGATCCAGAGTGATCGAAGGCTGGTCTCGATCTCATCCTGGAACAGGATGCCGAGCACGACGATGGGGATCGATCCGGCGATGATGAGCCAGCCCATGCGCGCATCCGGGTCATTGCGGGGAACGCGCCCGGTGAAGGATCCGAACCAGTGCGAGATGATGCGCACGATGTCGCGCCAGAAGAACACGACGACCGCCGCCTCGGTGCCGATCTGCACGATCGCCGTGAACGCCGCACCCGGGTCTTGGGCCCCGGGAAGGAATTCGCCGAGGATGCGCAGGTGCGCGCTCGAGGAGATGGGCAGGAATTCGGTGAGCCCCTGCACGAGGCCGAGGATGAGCGCTTCGATCACGCCGCGGATCCGCCTTCCGTCTCCGCGAGGTCGGAGCGTCGATGGTGGTCAATAGTCGAGGAGCAGGTCCCTCAGGACCCGCCTACCGAAGACTAGTGCGTCGAGCGGAACCCGCTCGTCAACGCCATGGAACATGGCAGGGAAGTCGAGGCTCTCGGGCAGGCGGAGCGGCGCGAACCCGTATCCTGCGATGCCGAGCCGGCTGAGCGACTTGTTGTCGGTCCCGCCGGAGAGCAGGTACGGGAAGACGGATGCCTCGGGGTCGTGCACGCCGATCGAGCGGGTCACGGCGTCGACGATCGGCCCGGTCGTCGAGGTCTCGAGACCCACATCGCGGTGCACGATCTGCACGTCGATGTCGTCGCCCACGATCTCGCGCACCACGGCCAGCACTGCGTCCTCCTCACCCGGCAACGTACGGATGTCGACGAGTGCCTCGGCGTGGTCGGGGATGACGTTGTGCTTATACCCCGCGTCGAGCTTGGTGGGATTCGTGGTCGTGCGGAGTGTGGCCGTGATGAAGCCCGATGCGGAGCCCGTCGCGAGCGCCAGTTCGTCTGGCGAGACCTGTTCGGGATCGGCCCCGAGTGCGTTCGCGATCGCGGCGAGCAGCTCACGCGTCGTCTCGGTCAGGTGCACCGGCCACTCGGTGCGACCGAGCCGTGCGACGGCCTCTGCGAGCTTCGTGACGGCGTTGTCGCGGATCAGCCGCGAGCCGTGGGCGGCGACCCCGCGCGCGACGAGTCGCACCCAGATCAGCGCCTTCTCCCCCGTCTGCAAGAGGTACGCTCGGCTGCCCCCGACGGTGATCGAGTATCCGCCGACCTCGCTGATCGCCTCGGTGGCACCGGCGAACAACTCTGGGCGGTGGTCGACGAGCCAGCTCGCCCCGACGCCGCCGCCGGCCTCCTCATCGGCGAAGAACGCGACCACGATCTCGCGCTCTGGGCGCGAGCCGGCGCCGATGATATCGCCGAGGGCGGTGAGGATCATCGCGTCCATGTTCTTCATGTCGACCGCGCCGCGTCCCCACAGCATGCCGTCGCGGATCTCCCCTGCGAACGGGTCGACGCTCCAGTTGCGCGCATCGGCCGGTACCACGTCGAGGTGGCCGTGCAGCACGAGCGCCGGCTTGTCGGGGTTGCGTCCCGGTACACGTGCGACGACGCTCGTGCGTCTCGGCTCGGGTTCGAAGAGCTGCGGCGCGAGGCCGAGTGCGACGAGCTTCGCCTCGACGTATTCGGCTGCTTCACGCTCGCCGTTCGCGGTGCCCTCCCCGTAGTTCGACGTGTCGATCCTGATGAGGTCCCTGGCGATCATCGCCGTCTCTTCGAGCTCGGGTGACGGGGCTCGGTCTGCGGATGATTCGGCCATGCGCTTCACCGTAGCGGGCCGCCGTTGCCGGGGCCACGCACGTTCGAGGCCCCCGGGAATCCGTGCTAATGTCTTCTCTCGGGCCTCCGAGCGATCGGGGTCTCTGATACAACGCGCGGGTGGCGGAAATGGCAGACGCGCTAGCTTGAGGTGCTAGTGCCCTAACGGGCGTGGGGGTTCAAGTCCCCCCTCGCGCACGATGTGTCGAAGAAGGGCCGGATCGTTCTGATCCGGCCCTTCTCGCGTCTCCGGCGCGGCATCCGGAAGCCCCGGGCTCGTCGCCTCCTCCCTCGCC
>JALYWB010000082.1 GCA_030852935.1 Actinomycetota bacterium
GGACGGCACGTTGGGCAGGAACACCGATGCGGTCTCGCCGCGGCGTCGAGCACGCACGAACCTGCCGATGGCCTGGGCGAAGAACAGTGGGGTCGACGCACTCGTCGCGTACACGCCGACCGCGAGGCGCGGCACATCGACGCCCTCGGACACCATGCGTACCGCGACCATCCAGCGGCGCGTGTTGCCCGAGAACTCCTCGATGCGGGTGCTCGCCTCCTTTTCGTCGGAGAGCACGACCGTCACCGGTTCACCGCAGATGCCCTGCAGGATCTGCGCGTAGGCGCGCGCGGTCGACTGATCGGTCGCGATCACCAGTCCGCCGGCGTCGGGGATGCCGTGGCGCACCTCGGAGAGCCTGCGGTCGGCCGCCGCGAGCACGGCGGGGATCCACTCGCCCGTGGGTTCGAGAGCCGTGCGCCACGCCGACGACGTGATGTCCTTCGTGTTGTCTTCGCCGAGCTTCGCCTCCATCTCGTCGCCCGCACGCGTACGCCAGCGCATGTGACCGGCATAGACCATGAACAGCACCGGACGGACGACTCCGTCGGCGAGGGCCCGCCCGTAGCCGTAGTCGTAATCGGTCTTGGAGACGCGGATACCCTGCGCATCGGGCTCGTAGTGCACGAACGGGATGGGCGCCGTGTCCGAGCGGAACGGCGTGCCGGTGAGTGAGAGCCGCTTCGTCGCAGGCTCGAATGCCTCGCGGATCGCGTCGCCCCACGAGAGTGCGTCGCCGCCGTGGTGCACCTCGTCGAGGATGACGAGGGTGCGCCCGGAGACGGTGAGCTCGCGGTGCAGCGCGGGTCGCATCGCCACCTGGGCGTAAGTGACGACGACGCCGTGAAAGTGCCGCGCGGCCCGGCCCTCGGCATTGCGGAATCCGGGATCGAGCCGGATGCCGGCCCGCGCAGCGGCATCCGCCCACTGTCGCTTGAGGTGGTCGGTCGGGGCGACCACCGTGATGCGATCGATGATGCGGCGCGCTCGAAGCTCGGCGGCGAGGCGGAGCGCGAATGTCGTCTTGCCGGCGCCCGGCGTGGCGGCGGCGAGGAAGTCACGGGGCAGCTCGCCGAGGTACTGCTCGAGTGCTTCGGCCTGCCACGCACGGAGCTTCGATGCGGTGCCCCACGGGGCACGTGCCGGGAAGGAGGGTGGGAGGTGCTCGGCGGCCGAGGTGCCCGGTTGATGGCCGGAAGGGGTCGCTGTGCTCACTGATTCGAGCGTAGCGGAGGGTGGCGACATCCGGTTCCCTTCGACGGGCTCAGGGAACGGATGCGGGCTCAGGGAACGGATACGGGCTCAGGGACCGAAGGCGTTTGCCACAATGGTGGGATGGTCACGCAGGCGCATCCATGGTCCAGGTACGTCGCCATCGGCGACTCGTTCACGGAGGGCATCGGCGACCCCGAGCCGAATGTGCCCGGCGGGCACCGTGGCTGGGCCGACCGGGTCGCAGAGGTGCTCGGCCGGGGCACCGAGGACTTCGCCTATGCCAACCTCGCCGTGCGCGGCAAGCTCATCCAGCAGATCATCGACGAACAGCTCGAACCCGCGCTCGCACTCCGCCCCGACCTGATCACGATTTCCGCCGGCGGCAACGATGTCATCCGGCCGCGTACCGACCCCGACGAGATCGCCGCGCGGTTCGAGTACGCGATCGAGCGCCTCTCGCGCGACCACGCGACGATCGTGATCTTCACGGGCGTCGACGTGGGGTTCTCGCCGGTGTTCCGCGGCATCCGCGGCAAGGTCGCCATCTACAACGAGAACCTCCGCAGGATCGCGAAGCGCTTCGACTGCATCGTCGCCGACCAGTGGGCCCTGACCGACATCCAGGACCAGCGCATGTGGGCGCCGGATCGTCTGCACCTGAACTCCCTCGGTCACCACACCGTCGCGCGCATGGTGCTCGCCGCGCTCAACGTCGAGAACGACCTCGAACCGATGAAGCCAGAGCCGCTGCCCACGAGCACGTGGCGTCAGGCGCGCGTCGAAGACCTGTCGTGGGCGCGCGAGTACCTCGTGCCCTGGGTGCTGCGCCGCATCCGTCACCAGTCCTCGGGTGACCTGATCTCCGCCAAGCGGCCGGATGCCGGTCCCTACTCGGTCTCGGACTGAGCCGCGCCGCCGGCCTCGAGCGCGCCGGGGTTCGTGAGTCGCCACCAGGTGCCGGGATCGTCGAGCGACGCGTCGAGAACGAGGGGCACGACGATCTCCTGGGCGCCGGCGCGCACGACGGCGGACCCCACTTCCTCGCCACGTGCGGCGAGGGTCACGGGGTCTGCCTGCACCTCGACGTCGACGGGCGTGTCATTCCAGATGATGACGGATGCCCCGCCGGCGGCACGGGCCCGTGCGGTGTCGCCCCATGCGGTGGCGTACTCCGCGAGCACCTCGCCTGCCGCGAGCGGCGTGACCTCGTGGAAGCCGGGGGCGATCGAATCGAGCAGGGCGGCGATCGCCTCATTCAGCACGGCGTGTGTGTCGCCGCCGAGGAGGACGCCGATGACGGTGACCGACGACGCCCCCACCGGTACATCGGCCGAGAACAACAGGTTGGCGGCATCGTCGGTCGTTCCGGTCTTGATGCCGTCCACACCGTGGCTGCCGAGGAGCTTGTTCGAGTTCTTCAGTGCGCCGAGTTCGGGGATGTCGACGACGGGGGTGGCCACGATCTCGGCGAGCACGGGGTCGACCAGCGCAATCTCGCCCAGTTTCACGAGGTCGGGGGCGGTGCTCACGTTGTCGAGGGACAGGCCACTCGCGTCGGCGATGTGCGTCGTCGTGAGTCCGCGCTCGGCGAGCCAGGCGTTCCCGCGTTCGACGAGCGCCGCCTCCGATCCGAACGCCCAATTGGCGATCGAGATGGCGTAGTTGTTGCCCGACGGCAGCAGCATCGCCTCCAGACTCTCCTTGAGGGTCAGGGTGGAGCCGGCCGCCACCGGGGCGACCGAGCCGTTCTGGGCGACCATGTTCCAGTAGATGTCGACGTCCGCGTCGGTGTACTCGATCTCGGGACCGCCCTCACCCGCTGCGATCGGGTGCGCCTCGAGCACGACGAGTGCCGTGACGATCTTCGCGATGCTCGCGATCGGCACGGATGCCGTCTCGTTCCCCGCCGCGAGGAGCCCGTCGAATCCGACCGCGCCGACCGCGTAGCTGCCGAATCCCGGCAGGCTCAGCTGCTGCGGCGGCGCGGCGACCGGCTCGGGGTCGGTGATCACCGGGGCAGCGGCGGGAATCGGAGCGCCGAGGGCGTTGCTGGTGTAGATGACGCCCGTCGTGACCAGCGCGATGACGAGCGCGAGCACGCCGAACACCACGATGCGGCGTCGTCGGTACACCCTCGCGCGTGCCGCGCCGGGACCTGCCTCAGGCATGCGCCGACTCCCCGTGAGCGGATGCCGGCCCCGAAGCCGTCGTCGGCACGGTATCGACGGTCAGTGCATACAGGGCGACCGCCGCTGCAGCGGCGACGTTCAGGGAGTCGACCCCGTGTGCCATGGGGATCGAGACGATGCGGTCAGCGGCGTCGAGGGCGCTGCGGCTGAGTCCGTCGCCCTCAGCGCCGAGCACGAGCGCAAGGCGCTCGGGCGGGTCTGCGGCGAGGGCACGCAACGACACCGCGCCGTCGGCGAGGGCGAGCGCGGCGATCGTGAACCCGTGCGCGTGCAGCAGCGACGCGGCATCCGGCCACTCGGGCAGTCTCGTCCACGGCACCTGCAGCACGGTGCCCATGCTGACGCGCACGCTGCGACGGTACAGCGGGTCGGCGCAGCGCGGTGTCACCAGCACGACGTCGGCACCGAGCGCCGCGACGGAACGGAAGATCGCGCCCACGTTCGTGTGGTCGACGATGTCCTCGAGAACGACGACCCGGCGCGCGTGCGCGAGCAGGACGGCCGGGTCGGGCAGGTCTGGTCGGTGGAACGCCGCGAGCGCGCCGCGATGCACTCGGTACCCGGTGATGGCCTCGAGCTGGTCGGGATCGGCGAGGTGCACCGGGATGTCGAAGGGAGCGAGCAACTCCTCGAGTCCGGCGAGCCACTTCTCTTCCATCAGCACCGACCGTGGGAGGTGCCCAGCATGGATCGCACGTCGGATCACCTTCGCCGATTCGGCGATGTAGAGGCCCGCCGCCGGTTCGTGCGCGCTGCGGAGGGCGACGTCGGTGAGCCGGGCATAATCGGCCACCTCGTCGGATGCCGCGTCGCGGACTCGTTCGATGCGCATGTGTCTCCTCACCTCAAGCCTGCCAGTGCGGAAACAATCCGTGAAACCGGCGCGTTCTAGACTCATGACCACCGTCGAAGGGGGAACCCGATTGGTATCCGCTGTTGAGGCTCCGATGCTGACCCACGACGCGTTGCTGCGCGAGGCGATCGATCTCATGCGTGGCGGGCGTGTCGCCGTGCTCACGGGCGCGGGCGTCAGCACCGACTCGGGCATCCCCGACTACCGGGGTGAGGGCGCGCCGGTGCGCACGCCGATGACCTTCCAAACCTTCCTGGCCTCCGAGTCGGCACGCAAGCGCTACTGGGCCGGCAGTCACCTCGGGTGGCGCAACTTCGCCGGCGCGCAACCGAATGCGGGGCACCGTGCGCTGGCCCGGCTCGAAGCGCACGACGTCGTCTCGGGCATCGTCACGCAGAACGTCGACGGCCTCCACCGCCGGGCCGGCAGTCGTCACGTCGTGGAGCTGCACGGTGGGATGGATCGCGTGCGCTGCCTCACCTGCGGCCAGCACTACGCCCGCCAGGCGGTCGCCGACCGGCTCGAAGAGCTGAACCCGTCCATCGACCTCGACCGGGCGATCCGCGCTCGCCCCGACGGCGATGTGGACGTTGACGACGTCGATTCGATGGTGATCCCGGCGTGCACCGTCTGCGGCGGCATCCTGAAGCCCGACGTCGTCTTCTTCGGTGAGTTCGTGCCGACCGACACCTTCAAGGCGGCGGCGTCGCTCGTGCACGGCGCCGACACGCTGCTCGTCGCCGGCTCGTCCCTCGTCGTGAACTCGGGCATTCGGCTCATCGAGCTCGCACGTCGGCGGCGCGTGCCCATCATCGTCGTGAATCGCGGCGCCACGAAGGGCGACGGACGCGCGGCCGTGAAGATCGACGCGGGGGCCAGCGAGACCCTCGCGGCGATGGCGTCTGCGCTGCTGGACTGAACACTCAGCGCGCGCGCCGTCGTCGGCGTCGGCCGTTGCCACCCACCATCGAGCGCATGAGCGCGAGCAGCTTCTCGGCCGACTCCGACCAGTTGTACCGTGCCGCGACCTGCACGGATGCGGCCGAGCGGCGCTCCCACTCCCCCTCGCGCTCGAGCGCCCACAGCGCCGCGACGAGCGATTCCGGATTGTCTGGGTCGAAGAAGAGCGCGGCATCGCCACCGATCTCGCGGAAGATGGGGATGTTGCTCACGACGACGGGCGTGCCGAGTCGCATCGCCTCGACGAGCGGGATACCGAACCCCTCGGCCTTCGATGCGTGCACGAGGGCCGTGGCGTTCGCGAGGATCTCGGCGTACGCGGCGTCCGTCACGCCGTCGTGGAAGACGAGGCGCGCCTGCGGTGCCAGCCTGGTCAGCCGGGTGCGTTCGTTGCGGGAGATACGACTCATCAGGTGCAACTCGTGGTCGGGCAACGCGGCGACCGCACGCACGAGCGTGTCGACGTTCTTGTAGGGCATGTACGAACCCATGTAGACGAGCCGATGGCCGTCTGGGCGAGGGCGCGGCAGCTCGGCGTGGCCAAGGTCGTCGGCCGCGTTGGGCACGACGGTGACCGGCCGACGGGTGAGGTCGTGCTCGCGGATGAGCGCGGCGGTCGTCTCGGACACGGTGACGACCCCGTCGGCACGATTCAGGAGCATCCGTTGCGGCCACCATGCCAGATGGTAGAGCCGCCACAGCAGGCGAACGGGGGCCGCGAGGTCGCGCGGCGGCGTGCGATTCTCGTAGTAGATGAGGTCGTGCACGGTGAGCAGCAGCTTGTAGCTGCGTCCCCACGAGCCCATTGTCTGCATGGGCGTGAAGACGAGGTCGGGGCGCAGCTTTCGCACCTGCAGGGCGACGAGCGGTTCGCGAATGCTCGTGGGCGAACTCACGAGCTGCCACGGCAGCGCGGGCAGCATCTCGAGCTGCCGGTGGTCGCTGATGAGCATGGTGAGCGGATGCCGCTTGCCGAGCTCTGAGACGATGCCCGCCGTGAATCGTGAGATGCCATCGTGCTGCCCGACGCGGGTGTACCGGCAGTCGACGACGATCCTCACGTGCGCGCTCCGGAGCGCAGGAATCGCAGGATGCGCGCCGCCGCGTCGCCGGGAGTCTCGTAGTGGATGAGGTGCCCCACCTCCGGGATGACCTCGAGCGAGGCATCGGGGAATCGAGTGACGAGCCGGTGCTGTGCTTGGAGCGGTGTGACGTCGTCGCGCTCGGCCGCAACGAGCAGGGTCGGCACGGTGATCTCGAGCGCGTACTCGCTGACATCGTGGCTGACGGAAGCGCGAAACGCCTCGAGCACTGCGTCGCGATCGCCGAAGGCCGAGAAGTAGCGGTCGTGCTGGTCATGGATCCACCGACGCAGCGGCTTCGAGCGCGTCTTCGCCATGGTGACGCTCATCACGCGCACGATGGCGCCGTTTCGCAGGAGCGCGAACCCCGCCTTCTCGGGCAGGGCCGCCGCCGCCCGGTAGTACAGCACGGCGAGCCGGGTCATCACGCCGCGCGGCCCCTCGAGGGCGGGCGCACCGATCGGGTTCACGAGCACGAGTCGTTCGGGCGCGAGCCCGCGGGCAACGGCGGCAGACGCCACGATCGAGCCGAACGAGTGCCCCAACAGCGCGTAGGGGCCGGTGATGCCGACGGCATCGACGAACGCCGTGAGCCAGTCGGCGTACGCGTCGATGTCGTGCGGGCGGCCGGCGAACGCCGCGGACTCTCCGAAGCCCGGAAGGTCGGGCGAGATGATGCGGAAGCCGCGCAGTTGGGCCACTACCGGCTCGAGGCCGTGGTGGTCACCGCGGAAGCCGTGCACGAGCACCAGCACCGGGGCATCCGGCGCGCCGTACTCCCACCATGCCGTCTCGGTGCCGTCGACGTCGACGCGGTGCTCGCTCACGGGGATGCGAGCCAGCTGCTCGGCGTACGGGGAGTCGATCATCCCGGACATTCTACGGCGCAGCCTCTGAGCGCTTGCCGCTCTCCACAGCGGATGCCGCGCCCACGGGCGCGGCGCTGCGGCCCGTGACGGTGGCCGCCCATAGCCTTCGACCATGGCTGACACGACGAGCGCCCGCTGGGCCGACACCCTTGCCGTCTTCGACCTCGAGACCACGGGCATCGACGTCGATACCTGTCGCATCGTCACG
>JALYWB010000097.1 GCA_030852935.1 Actinomycetota bacterium
CTGCGCTGGCAAGGGGCTCGGGGGAGTGGGTCATGACGAAAGCCTCGTTCGGTCGGGTGAACGGAAGGTGACGGGCCTCGGGCCGACACCCCGCTGGATCGACGGTGATCTTGCTGCACTGTAACGCGAGCGGATGCCGCGGCGGTAGCCGCCCCGCGGCGTGCACGCCCCACCGCCGCCGCGCGCTCGTCGACAATCGCCGGAATGCTCGCCGGGAATTCCGCGCTGCTTCCCGCGTTTGACAGGAGTATGGCCATCGATGACGAGCTCACCACGTTCCTGCGCGACACGAACACCGTACACATCGTGACCACCACCCGCGACAGGCGCCGCATCTCGACGCCCATCTGGGCGGTCGAGGTCGACGGCGTCGGCTACGTCCGCTCGGCGTACGGGCCTGACTCGAAGTGGTACGTCCGCGCGAGGAAGAACGCCGGTGCCGGCTTCGAGACGCCGACCGGCGTGCGTGCCGTCGAGCTCGAGCCGATCGACGTTTCGGATCCGCTCGAGGGCCGAGTGGATGACGCGCTGCGGGCGAAGTACGCGAGCGAACCGGTATCCGTCGCCGAAATGCTCACGCCGCTCGCACACGGCACGACCCTGCGAGTCGTGCCGCTCGGTAGGTCGCTGTAGCCGGCAGCCTCATCCGTCGAACCCGAGTCCACGAGGCACCGTTGACGGTGTTAGACCGACGGTTTAGACTGGCGGTCTAAACGCGGTCGACGGAGATGCGTCATGAAGGTCTTGATCGTGGGGCCGGGATCGCCGGCCCGACGCTGGCATTCTGGCTGAACAGGTCGGGCCACGAGGTCACCATCGTGGAGCACGCCCCCAAGTTGCGTAGCGGCGGTTACCTGATCGATTTCGGGGGCGCCGGCTTCGGCTCATGTCGCAGGAGGTCGACGACGACGCCCTGCCCGGGCTGATCGGGTCGCTCATGAGCATGCTCAGGGGAGCAGTCGGTTCCTGACCGGATCGCCGTGCGCCACCGGCTGAGCCGCCGACGGGGAGCTCGGCGCTCAGGACCCCCGGCTCGCGCGGCGCTCCAGCGCTTCGATGACGGTCTCGGCGATATCGATGTCATAGAGCCTCTCGACGCTCTGGAACCCGCCGGGACTCTCTGCGTTGATCTCCACCACCTGGCTGCCGATCACGTCGATGCCCACAAGGAACATGCCATCGGCGACGAGCTTGTCGCCCATCGCCTCGACGATGCCGAGCTCGACCTGACCGATTTCGAGGGGCACTGACCGACCGCCGGTGCTGATGTTGGCGCGCGGGTCGTTGCCGGTGGGCACGCCTCGGAAGGCGGCCGGCGTGCCGTGGCGCTCGAGGATGCGGCCCTCCAGCAGGAAGATTCGGGCATCGCCGTCCTTGGCTCCGTCGATGAACTCCTGGATGATGGCGTAGCCGTCCTGCAGGACCGCCTCCGTCATCTGCGCGAGGTTGGTCTCTCCCGGGCCCTCGATCATGAAGACGTTGCGTCCCTTGGCCCCGTACAGCGGTTTGATGACGCAATGGCCGACTTCGTCGACGAAGCGCTCGATCGCCTCCGGATTTCGTGTCACCAGCGACCGCGGTCGGACCTTCTCGGGGAACTCCTCCAGATAGAGCTTGCTGGTCGCTCGATGGAGGGTGTTCGGGTCGTTGACCACCGTCACACCTCGGGCCGCGAGCATCTGTCCGAACACCACGCCCATCGGGCTGGCCCACGGGCGCTCCTGCAGGTCGTCGATCGACTCGTTGCGGAGGACGAGCGCATCCAGGTCGTCCAGGACGATGCGCTCGGCGTCGCGTGCCTTGATCCCCTCCATGAAGCTCGCGAGGGTGTCATCGCTCTTCCACCTCGCGGCGCGAGCCATGGCCGAGAACAGCCCGTCGCTGCTGCCGAGCTCGAGGTCTCCGACGCCGACATACCAGGTCTCGTGCCCGCCCCGGGCTGCAGCCCTGGCGAGACGGGTGGTCGCGTACTCGTCCACCTCGGTGGCGACGTCATTGACGAGAAATGCGAGCCTCATGCCGTCACGTCTCCCTCGTAGAGGTCGGTGACCGTCGCGCCCGCGCGCAGCCTCTCCAGACGCTCCTGTGCACCGGGCACGTCCAGCCAGCGTGGCCGAATCCACGGCGCGACGAGGACCTCACGGTCGAGCAGGTCCTGCACCAGGGGGATGTGGTCCAATGCGAGCTTGCCGACGAGCAGCACGTCGAGGCGGCTGCCCTCGGCGAGGGCGTCGAGGATGCGCGTGATCCCGCGCAGGTAGATCGCGTCCTTCACCGAACCGCCCCCGACGACGACCCGGATGGCGATGGACCACGCGGTTCGTGCCGGTATGCGGTGGTCGGCCCGCAGCGACTCGAAGATGTCCAGGAAGCCGGCGCCGTCGAGCATCTTGCCGACCGCGACCACTCGCGCCGCGAGCACGCGAAGCCGCCGAGGGTCCAACCCGCCGGTCAGGTACTCGGCGAGCACGGCGAGGCCCTCCTGGGTCTCGTCGTAGCCGGGCAGGCCGATGGTCAGCAGCGTCAGTGGCTGCCGGGCGCCGTTCTGGTAGGTGACCACGTGGGTGCCGACCTCGTGGTGCAGCAACGGCTCGACCCGGTCGGCCCGAAAGACGGCGGACTCCGGGATGAGCAGGTGGCCGAACGACACCATCAGCTCGGAGATGTCGTCCCGTACCTCGACGCGGACCGGGAAGTCGGGGTACACGGCACGGTAGCGCTCGAACTCCGCACGGGCCGCGTCGGCGAACGCCCCGGCCGTGACGGTCTGGCTGCTCGGCGCCTGCGGGGGGATGGTCGCGAGCAGTTCCTCCGCCGCCGTGGCCAGAGAAGGGGCCACCGTTCCGTAGAGCTGGAGTGACCCGTAGAGGAACCGTGACGTGTCGCGGTCCTCCAACGCGGTGACCTGCCGGGCGATCTCGTCCCTCTTCGCCCGGAAGAGCGTGTGCAGCGCCGGGTCGTCTACGTTCTCAACCTCGAGGTCGTACAACTCACGCAGCACCAGGTCAGGGTCGAAGTCCAACGGCCGCAGCCGCAGCGTGGGGGCAGTGCCGAAGTCACTGCGTTCGAAGTCCGCCCACGCCTCCGTCGCGTTGAGTGGCGTGGTGTTGACGAGCAAGTTCAGGCGGCGCTCGATCTCGGTGAGTCGGGCGTCGATGTCGAGCGCGGGTGCCAACTGCTCCGTTGGTGAGGACATCTCACGAACATACCAACGTCTGCATCGGTACCTGGAGGCGTTGACGCCCCGCAGCCCTTATGCAATAGTTAGGCATATGCCTAACTATTTCGCGGAGCTCGACGCGGTGCTTCGCGCTCTCGCGGATCCCACTCGGCGGATGGTCGTCGAGCGGCTCGCGAAGTCCCCGGCGGTGGTGTCTGACCTCTTGATCCCGTTCGCGATGACGATGCCGTCACTGCTCCAGCACCTACGGATCCTCGAAGACGCCCGAGTGGTCACCTCGAGCAAGGAGGGACGCGTCCGTACCGTGAGCCTGCGACCGGGCGCGCTCGACGTCCTCCAGCTCTGGCTCGGCGAGCAACGAACATCCGCCGAACGCCAGGCAGACCGCCTCGGCATCCACCTGATCCGCGCAACCACCGAAGGAGACCCAGCATGACCCGAGTTCGCATCGACCTGTTCTCGTCTCTCGACGGATACACCGCCGCCCCCGACCCCTCGGCCGACAACCCGATGGGCGAGGACTGGGGGCCACTCACCGCGGCATACGCGGCCACGCGCACATTCCGGCAGAAGGTGTTCGGCGACACGAGCGGCGCGGGAACGACCGGCGTCGATGATTCGTATGCCTCTGCGTTCTTCACAGGCGTGGGCGCCGAGATCATGGGCGCGGCCATGTTCGGCCTGCACGCATATCCCGACGACCAAGACTGGAAGGGGTGGTGGGGCGACCGGCCACCGTTCGGCTGCCCGGTCTACGTGCTCACCCACTCAACACCTCGCCCGTCGATCATGATGGAGGGCGGCACGACCTTCCACTTCCGCAGCGGCACGATCGAGGAGGTGCTCGCCGAGGCCACCACAGTTGCCGGCGGACTCGACGTCCGAGTCGGAGGTGGGGTGCGCACCGCACGCGAGTTCCTGCGTGCCGGCCTCGTCGACGAACTGCACGTCGGCATCGCACCGATTGTGCTCGGCCGGGGCAACCGCGTGTGGGACGACCTTCGCGGCCTCGAGCACACGTACAGAGTGGCGACGGAGGTCGCCGAGAGCGGCACGATCCACGTCACCTTCACCCGATAGGACGCACCGATGACGATCGAGCACCGACTCGCACACTCCGGATTCACCCTCACGCGCGACTATCCCGTACCTGTCGAGAACGTCTGGCACGCGTTCGCCGACGAGGAGCAGAAGCGCAGTTGGTTCGGCGACGGCGACGCATTCGAGTCCCGCGAGTGGGCCTTCGACTTTCGCGTGGGCGGGCGCGACGTCGACGAGGCGCAGTTCCACGGTGGACGGCTGTCACGGTACGAGGCCGTCTACACCGACATCGTCGAGCACGTCCGCATCGTCACGACCTACGACATGTGGCTGGACGGCATCCACATGTCGACATCGGTGGCATCCTTCGAGTTCGAGCAGGTCCCCGTGGGCACTCGGTTCACGCATGCCGAGCACGGTGTCTTCCTCGACGAGTTCTGGACAGACGGCCCCAACCGCGAAGAAGGCTCGCGGGGCCTCCTCGACGCCCTCGGCCGTCACCTCGGGTAGCAGCTCTGCACGCGAACGGTCAATTCCCCTCCGGCGTAGACTGACGCGGACCGGAGAATGAGGAACCATCATGTTCGAGCAGCTCGTGGCGATGACGGTGATCGCAGCTTCAGATCTCTCGCGTGCGCGGCGGTTCTGGCACGACGTCCTGGCACGCGACCCGGTCTACTCCGACGAGGGCGGCGATATCTACGACGTCGGCGGCGCAGCGGTTCATGTGTACGAGTCGGGCTACGCGGGGACCGCACAGAACACCGTGCTCTCGTTCATCACCGACGACCTGGATCGTGACATGGAGGCACTGAGGAGTCGCGGCGTGGTCTTCCATGATTACGACTTGCCGGGCCTGAAGACCATCGACGGGATCGCTGAGATCTTCGGCGAACGTGCGGCGTGGTTCAGCGACAGCGAGGGGAACATCATGGCGATCGAAGAACCCTCTCCGGGGCGACTCGAACAAGTCACGAAGATGAGGGCGGGCATCGCGGATCGACCCTGACCGGCATCTGCGGCTTCGTCCGTCTGCTTGGTGCCCAGGCATCCCGCGCCGTCGGCCACGCAGTCCACGACCGATAGGAAGCCCCGCGGGCTACCCTGAGGGACGATCTGCTTGCGGCGCTGAATGCCGGTGAGACCATCACCGGCGACTCGCCGCTGCATGCGGTCATGCACCGCACCAGCCAGGAGGCACTGCGCATCACCGGCGAGCTCAACGGCGGCTATCACGAACCAGAGCGCGTGCGTGAGCTCCTCGCCGAGCGGATCTTCATCAACTCGGGTTGCAAGTTCCAAGACCAGGGCGGTGTGGTCATCGGCGACGACTGCCTGATCGGGCACAACACGGTGCTGGCGACGCTCAACCACGACCTCGCTCCGAGCCGACGGGCCGACATGCATCCCGCCCCCATCGTCATCGGCCGGAACGTCTGGATTGGCGCCAACGTCACCGTGCTCCCGGGGGTGACGATCGGCGACAACGCGGTCGTGGCGGCGGCATCCGTTGTGAAGAAGGACGTGCCCGAGAACTCCGTCGTCGTGGGTTCGCCGGCACGAGTCGTGCGCTCACTGACCGGCTGAAACGCTCAGATGCCCATGACCAGTCGGATGCCGGACGCGATCTTGGTAAGCACGTAACTCGGGACGTGGCCGACCGAGTAAGGCTCCAGAAACTCCCGGCTGACTGGACCGACCTGCGAAACGACGGCCACTGAGTCCTTTCCGAGCCCCGATGCTTCAACCGGCACGAGTACGTTGCCGGGGAACGCTTCCAGGGCGACGTTCGAGGTCAGCGGCACGACGAGCACTGTCGCAATCTCGGTGGCGAGAAGCCAGTCCTCCTGCATGACGACTGCTGGCCGACGCTTCGCCGATTCCGAGCCACGGGGTGACCCGAAGTCAACCCAGGCAACATCGCCGTGGGAGATCACCATTCGTTACCTTCGAGCATCGTGCGCTCTGACTCGCGCAGGAACGGGCTGCCGCTGGACGGCTGTCCGACACGGGAGATGACGGAGTTCGCCAACGCCGTCAGCTCTGCTTCGTCTTCCAGCTCTTCCGCAAGACGGCGACCGGCGAGCCGGTAGAACTCCGACCGGTTCAGTCCATGGCGTGCGGCGACCCGCTCGAAGCGCTCAAAATCGCCGTCGGGAATCGAAATGGCTGTCTTCATGGCTCCAGTATAACTGGTTATACCGCACTTCCGCACGGTCCGTCGGGTCTATGAAGGACGATGCTTGACGCGTTCAGAGTCTCTGGGTCGGGTGCGCGAGGGCCTTGGCCTAACCTCTCGCCACACGCTTCGGCATGTCGACGACGCGACGCCGCCTGGCGATACGCTGCGTGAATGGCGGAGTGGCTGCAATCAGTCGATATCGACGGCTGGACACTGCTCTTCGCCGCCCTCACGCTCATCGCGACCTGGATCGCCGCCTGGCTCGCCCGCAAGGGGGTGCGCCGCCTGCTGGCACGGGTGCCGTTGCTCTCCGAGACGATGCAGACGCTCATCGTGCGCGTGGTCAGCTACAGCATCGTCATCGTCGGCATCGGCGTGGCGCTCAGCTTCTTCGGCGCTTCGGTACAGCCGATACTCGCCGCTGCCTTCATCCTCGTCGTCATCCTGGTGCTCGTGCTGCGCGGCATCGCCGACAATTTCGCGGCCGGTGTCGTACTTCAGACGCGTCGGCCGATCGCGATCGGCGATGAGATCGAGAGCGAAGGCGTCGTCGGGACGGTTATCGAGCTCAATGGGCGATCGGTCGTCGTGCGCACGGCCGATGGGCAGGAGCTGCACCTGCCGAACGCCGAAGTGCTGCAGAACCCGCTCGCGAACAACACGGCGCACGGCGCGCGCCGCAGTGAAGTGCAGGTCAGGGTCGACGCACACGGGCTCGGGCAAGACGAGCTGCGGGCCGCGATCTCCGCGGCAGCCAGCGGGGCTGGAGGAGTGCACGGCCACGAGTCGGTCACCCTGCACGCCGTGACCCGCGGCGTGAAGCGCGACATCTACCGCGTGCAGTTCTGGCACCATCCGCTGCACGGTGTCACCGTGCGATCCGAAGTGGTCGACGCCATCGCCGAAGAGCTCGCAGCGCGCGACCTTCGCGCAGTGGTCACGAGCGACATCCCACCGGCCTCGGTAACCCCGAGCGACGAGATCTGAACGAGCGCGGAGAGGGGATCGGGGTGCAGAAGCCGCTCGCAGGGCTCAACAGCAGGAACGTCGTACGGGAACTGACCGCCGGGGTCACGCTGCTCGCCATCGCGATCCCCCTCAACATCGGGTACGCGCAGATCGCCGGGCTGCCGCCGACGGCCGGACTCTACGCGTTGATCGTGCCGACGGTCATCTACGCGCTCGTCGTCTCGTCACGCCAGGTGGTTGCATCGCCGGATGCCGCGGCCGCCGCCCTCGTGGCGTCGTCGATCGGCGGACTTGCCGTCGCCGGCAGCGCTGACTACGCGACCCTTGCGCTCGCCCAGGCGATCCTCTGCGGCTTCATGTTCGTGCTGCTGGCGGTGTTCAAGCTCGGCTTCCTCGCGAACTTCCTGTCGAAGCCCATCCTCGTGGGCTTCGTCGGCGGCCTGGCACTCGACATCCTCGTCAGCCAGATCGCGAAGATGCTCGGCGTGAAGATCGACTCGGGCGGCGAGTTCGTCGACAAGGTGGTCGGCCTGGTCAGCGGTCTCGGCACCCTCAACTGGTGGTCGGTGCTCATCTCGGTGATCGCGGTGACGGTGCTGCTCGTCGGCAAGCGTCTCGCGGGCATGGTGCCGTGGGCGCTGGTGGTGCTGGTGCTCGCGACGATATTCGTCGTGGTGGCCGATCTCGACGGCGCAGGAGTCGCCGTACTCGGTGAGGTTCCCGCGGGGCCACCCGCGCTCACCTGGCCGGTCATCGACTGGTCGATGTGGCTCGTGCTGATCCCGTCGGCGATGGCGCTCACGCTCGTCACGACGGCCGAGGGGTTGCTCGTGTCGCGATCGTACGGTGAGAAGCGCGGCTACCCGACGAGCCCCAACCGCGATCTCTTCGCGTTCGGCCTGGGCAACATCGCGGCCGGTGCGAGCGGGAGCTTCGCCATCGGGTCCTCGACGTCGCGCACCGCGGCGATGGATGAGGCTGGGTCTCGCACGCAGTTGCCGTCGCTCGTGCTGGCCGCAGGTACCCTGTTGCTCCTCCTGTTCGGCACGGCCCTGCTCGCCGACATCCCGTCGCCCGCGATCGGGGCCATCGTCGGGGTCGCGATCCTGCCGCTGCTCGGGATCAAGGACTTCGCCGCGCTCTGGCGGTGGGACCGCTTCGAGTTCGTGATCGGCGCCGTGTGCTTCCTCGTCACGCTCTTCATCGGCTCCATCCCCGGCATCCTGGTCGCGTTCGTACTCGCACTGATCAACCTCGCCAAGCGCGCGGCGAACCCGGCCATCGACGTGCTCGCGAGCAGCGGTGAGCCGACCGATTCGCTCCTCGCCGATGCGCCGAAGGGAGCCGTCACGGCACCCGGTGTGATCGTCGTGCGTCTGGCTGCACCGCTCTTCTTCGCGAACGGGGCGGTGTTCACCGACGCGGTGAGACGTGCGGTCAACGCCGCGCCCGCGGCATCCGTGCGTCATCTCATCGTCGACATGGAAGCCGTGACCGACGTCGACATCACCGGCGCTGAGGCGTTCGAGGCGCTCGAGCGATGGCTGGTCGCCCACGACATCGAACTCGGCTTCAGTCGGGTTCGACCCGATGCCCGAGCCCGACTCGAGGCGCTCGACCTCCTCGGCGAGCACCGGGTGTACGACACCAACCGAGCGGCGATCGCGGCCCTCGCCGCACATCCTGATTGACCGGCGCGGCCGAGGCCGCGAAGAAGGGAACGCACATGGGATCCGTCATCGGAGACATCCTGCCGCTCGCACTCGGGATCGCGATCAGCCCGATACCCATCATCGCCGCCATCCTGATGCTGCTCTCGCCGAAGGCCAGGGGAACGAGCGTCGGATTCATGCTGGGCTGGGTGCTCGGCATCGTGATCGCGGTCATCGTGTTCACGCTGCTGGCCTCGGTCCTTCCCGAGCAGGATGCCGATGCCTCGAAGCCGATCGCCGGTTGGATCAAGATCGTGCTGGGCGTCGGCCTGCTCTTCCTCGCCGTGAGGCAGTGGCGTGGGCGACCCAAGCCGGGTGAGGATGCCGCGCTGCCGAAGTGGATGGCGGCTATCGACACCATGACCGCGGGACGCGGCTTCGTGCTCGGGTTCCTCCTCTCTGCGGTGAATCCGAAGAACCTGCTCATGGCGATCGGGGCTGGTGTGATCATCGGCTCGGGTGCACTCACCGTCGGCGAGACGACGCTTGCAATCGTGATCTTCGTGCTTATCGCCGCGTGCTCGGTGGCGATCCCGGTGATCGCCTACCTCGTGGCATCCGCCCGAATGGCCGCACCGCTCGAGTCGCTGCGCGGGTGGCTCGTGCACAACAACGCGACCGTGATGGCGGTGCTGCTGCTCGTGATCGGCGTCGTCGTGATCGGCAAGGGCATCGGGAGCTTCTAGGGGGAAACGGATCGGGGTGTGTCCCGAAGGCACGAAGGGAAGCGCATGTGGGGGAAACAGAATCGGAACGGTGAACATGGCGGGTCGGCCGACTCGGGCGAGTCGGGCAACGGCGCACACGCCTCGCCTGTATCGCAGTCCGCGCCGCACCAGCGCCGTGCACTCGACGCCATCGCGGTCTTCCTTCTCGCTGCGATCGCGGTGCTGACCGCGTGGTGCGGATTCCAGTCGTCGAAGTGGGGCGGCGAGATGTCGATCGCCTTCAGTCAGGCTTCAGGCGCGCGGGTGACAGCGACCGATTGGGCGAGCCAGGCTCGGGACGCACAGTCGAACGACCTCGCCATCTGGGCGCAGTGGGTGCTCGCCACGGACCAGGGTGATACGCAACTCGCCCAATTCATCGAGGCGCGATTCTCGCCCGAGTTCGCGACGGCGTTCGATGCGTGGACGGCAGACGGACGAGTCGACCGTGGACCGTTCATGCGGGACGAGTACGTTCCACCGGGCACGGAGGAGGCGGCGAAATTCAACGAGCTGGCCGACGAGCGGTTCGACACCGCGCTGGTGAACAACCAGCGCGGCGACAACTATTCGCTGCTCACCGTGTTGTTCGCGCTCGTGCTGTTCCTCACGGCGATGTCGCAGCGCGATATGCAGCCGTGGGTGCGACACGTGCTGCTCGTTGCGGCCGGCCTGTTCGCGGTGGGCGGGCTGGTGCTGATGCTGACATTCCCGATCAAGATCTGAGCCGCGTCGGAACTGCGGAGAACCGCGAGTCGAGTCGGCCCTCGACCGCACGGCAGCTCAGAAGCCGACCTCGCCCACGAGCTCGCCGAACAACTGCTCGCCGTCGCACTCGAGCCGCTGCCGAGTGAACCACTCGCACACGTTCACGCAGTCGCGGTGCAGCAGGTCGAAGCCCTGCGGGTTCGACACCACGTCGACGACCTGCGGCAGGTCGATCGCCACGATGCGGCCCTCGTGCACGAGCAGGTTGTACGGCGAGAGGTCGCCGTGGGCGAGTCCGCCGCGCGCGAGCGTGTGCATGAAGTCGGTCACCTGGTGGAACAGGTCGCGCAGCTCCGCGGCATCCGCCCGCACCTGCGCCAGGCGAGGCGCAGCGACGCGACCGTCGCCGATGAACTCCATCAGCACCTCGGTGTCGTGCAC
>JALYWB010000107.1 GCA_030852935.1 Actinomycetota bacterium
GATCGACGCAGAGCAACTCCATCCGTGAATACTCACTACGGCGGACAAAGTTAAGGAGTACATCGACGAGCACCCGTGATCATCGGTTCCGAGGTCGGTGCGATTTCGGAACGCAAGTCTGGTCCCCGGGGCAGCGACGCTGCCCCGGGAGGCCGGCCCAGCCCGATGCTGCATTTTCGCCAATGACCGATGCTGCATTTTCGCCAATGATTCGGAGTCTCCCATGAGCGAAGCCACTCCCGCCGCCGCGCACCTCGTGCTGCGTGGCATCTCGAAGACGTACCCCGGCACGGTCGCGTTGAATGGTGTGGATCTCGAAGTCAGCCACGGCGAGGTCGTCGCCCTCCTCGGCGAGAACGGCGCGGGCAAGTCGACACTCGCGAGCATCATCGCCGGCGTGACGCAGGCCTCCGAAGGCGAGATGACCTGGCGGGGTGAGCCATATGCACCCTCACAGCCGGCCGATGCCATCGCGCATGGCATCGGCCTGATCCACCAGGAGATGCGGCTACTCCCTGATCTCACGGTCGCAGAGAACGTACTCGTCGGCCGGTGGCCCACCAAGGGCGGATTCCTCGATGCTCGTGCCATGCGGACACGGGCAGAGGGGCAATTGCGCCGGTTGGGTTTCACCGGGCGCATGGATACTCTCGTCCGGAAACTCAGTGTCGCGGGCCAGCAGCAGGTCGAGATCGCGAAGGCACTGACGCTCAACGCGTCGCTCCTCATCCTCGACGAGCCGACCGCTGCCCTGGGCGAGACCGAGACCGAGGCCCTGTTCGAATGCATCCGGGCGCTCAAGGCGGACGGGGTTTCGTTCATCTACGTCAGTCACCGGCTCGCCGAGATCGCCCGCATCGCCGATCGCATCGTGGTGCTCCGTGACGGCGAGAAGATCACCGAGCACACAAGCGGCGACGTCGAACCCGGCCAACTCGTTCGTGAGATGGTCGGGCGCAGCGTGGACCGACTCTTCCCAGACATCCCTCCACCCCGCGACGAGGTCGTGTTGCGAGTCAGCAACCTCACCGATCGAGAGGGCCGCTTCGAGGATGTCTCCTTCGAAGTGCACGCCGGGGAGATCTTCGGCATCGCCGGCATCGTCGGCGCAGGCCGCACCGAACTCGTGCGCTCGATCGCGTCGCTCGAGCCGCGCAGTGAGGGAAGCGTAGCCGTAGACGGTAACCGGCTCCGCGCGAACCATCCACTCGCAGCTCGCGACGCGGGCGTCGTGCTGATTCCGGAGGATCGAAAGCACCAGGGCCTCATCCTCAGCGAGACCATCGAGAACAATATCGCGCTGCCGAACCTCCCCGTGCTCACCCACGCCGGCGTCATCCGCGGTTCCGACGTGCGGAAGCTCGCACGAACCGCAGCGGCCAAGCTCGGCGTGAAGGGGCAGGTCGCCCAGCCCGCATCTTCGTTGTCAGGCGGCAACCAGCAGAAGGTCGTACTCGCCAAGTGGCTCGCACGGGACCCGCGCGTCATCATCCTCGACGAGCCCACCCGTGGCATCGACGTGGGTGCTCGGGCTTCCATCTACGAGATCGTCGCGGCACTCGCCGCGGAGGGGAAGGCGGTGGTCCTCGTCAGCTCCGATCTCGAGGAGGTGCTCGGCCTCTCCCACCGGGTCATGGTCCTCGCCGAGGGGAGGGCGAAGGCATTGTTGGGGGCTGAAGACGCCACCGCCGACCGCGTGATGCACTTCGCGGCGGCAGGATGAGCTCCCGCCGCTTCAGCCGATCGTCACTGATGATGGTGGGTATGAATGTTCACAGGGCGGTCCATCTCATCGGCGCCGTCGCATGATCGAGAACTCGACGGGCCTCGGGCGGGACGCTACCGCGATGATCGTGCAGGTCGCCCGTATGTACTACGAGCAGCACATGACGCAACCGGCGATCGCCGAACGGCTGAAGGTCTCGCAGTCCAGGGTGTCCCGCTGGCTGAAGCAAGCCACGGAAATGGGCATCGTCCGCACCGTGGTCATCCCGCCGGAGGGCGTGTTCCCCGACCTGGAGGAACGCTTGGCCGGCACTTTCGGTCTACGTCAGGCGCTCGTGGTCGAGACATCCGGTGGAGAGCAGGGTCTGCTCAGCGGGCTCGGGGCCGCGGGCGCCAGCTATCTGGAGACCACCCTGGAGAACGGCGCGCGGGTTGGCTTCTCGTCCTGGTCGGAGACCCTGCTCGCGACGGTCGACGCGATGACCCCGCTGCGTCGGAAGAAGGCCGACTCGATCGTGCAGATCATGGGTGGCGTGGGCAACCCCGAAGTCCAGGTCAAGGCGACGCAACTCACGCATCGCTTCGCACGCTTGACCGGCGCGAGCCCCAAGTTCCTGCCGACACCCGGCATCGTGTCTTCGAAGTCCGCGCGGGATGCGCTCTACCAAGACCCGCACGTGCTCGAAACCGAACGTGAGTGGGAGCACCTCACCGACGTGCTGGTCGGCATCGGAAGCGTGACACCGTCGCCGCTCCTTCGAGTCTCGGGCAACGCTCTGGGCGACGCGGACCTGCGCAAGCTCATCGAGCTCGGCGCGGTTGGAGACGTCGCCATGCGCTTCTTCGATGCCATTGGCAGATACGTCGAGTCGGATCTCGACGAGCGAGTCATCGGCATCGGCGTCGAGGCGCTCCGGCGCATTCCCCGCCGGGTTGGGATCGCAGGAGGAGCGAGGAAGGTCGAGGCCATCAGAGGCGCGATGGTCGGTGGATGGATCGACGTGCTGATCACGGACCTGCGAACTGCCCAGAACCTGCTTGGTGAGCCGTGATGTGCGAGGGATCGGAGGACATTGGATGAGCTCATTCACATTCCGCCTCGATGGCACTGCATTCGTCACGGGTGGCGCATCGGGCATCGGACGGGCAATCGCAGTCGGGATCGCTGAGCAGGGCGGGGAGGTGGCGATCTTCGACCTACCCGGCGCTGCGCTCGACGAGGCCATTGCAGACCTGACCGCACTCGGAGCCCGAGCCATCGCGATCAGTGGCGATGTGACGGATGCCGCAGCACTCGATGAAGCTGTCGAGCGAGCGGCGCGCGACCTCGGGCCATTGCGGTACGCCGTGAACTCCGCCGGCATCGCCAATGCGGCGCCCGCGGAGGAAATGACCCAGGAGCAGTGGCAGCGCGTGTACGACATCGACGTCACCGGTGTCTTCCTGAGTTGCCAGAGCGAGGCGCGGTCGATGCTCCGCGGCGGCGACGGTGGTTCCATCGTCAATATCGCTTCGATGTCGGGAACCATGGCGCACCGCGGACTCAAGCAGGCTCACTACAACAGTGCCAAGGCAGCGGTGAAGCAGCTGTCGCGTTCGCTTGCCGTGGAGTGGGCCGACCGCGGCATCCGAGTCAACTCTCTGAGCCCCGGATACACATTCACCGCCATGAATCGCCGCCCTGAGGTGGCGACCCAGGTTGTGGCATTCGCAGATGAAACGCCCATGGGCCGTCTCGCGCAAGCGGATGAGATGGCCGGGCCGGCGGTCTTCCTGTTGTCGTCGGCATCGAGCTATTGCACAGGCCAAGACCTGCTCATCGACGGTGGTTACACCGCCTGGTGAATGCACCCGCCAGCCAGCACTTTGTAGTATTCTGGAATATAGATTCATTGATGAATAAATACGCATCAATGTTCGGAGAAGGAAGGCCCACGGTGTCGATACAACTGCCCACCGAGACGCTGCTCGAGATGCAGCGACGGATGACTCGCATCCGCTATTTCGACGAGCGCGCCTCGAAGATGGTCAAGCGTGGCCAGATCCCCGGCACCGTGCACACCAGCATCGGGCAGGAAGCACAGGTCGTTGGCGCTTGCATGGCGCTGGACGACGGCGATTACATGACGGGAAATCACCGTAGCCACGGTCACCCGATCGGGAAGGGCTCGCCGCTCGGTCCTCTCATGGCGGAGCTCGTCGGAAAGGCCGGCGGTGTTTGCAAGGGTAAGGGCGGCTCGCTGCACCTCGCCGACTTCAACGTCGGCAGCCTGGGGGAGTCGGGCATTGTGGGGTCCTCCATCCCGATCTCTGCCGGTGCCGCACTTGCCTCCAAGGTGCTCGGCCGTTCCTCCGTATCGCTGGCGTTCTTCGGAGATGGCGCCGCGAACCAGGGCGTGCTCTACGAGGCGATGAACATGGCCGGAGTGTGGGATCTTCCGGTTGTATTCCTCTGCGAGAACAACCAGTACGCACTCAGCACGCCGGCGCATACGGTGACGTCCGGGAAGATCTTCGAGCGGGCAGCCGGATTCGGCATTCCTGGTGTGCGGGTCGAAGACGGACAAGATGTCCTGGCGGTCTACGCGGCCGTGAAGGAAGCCGTCGATCTGGCGCGGTCCGGAGGCGGCCCCACCCTTGTCGAAGTGATCACCTATCGCTACAACGAGCACTCCGAGG
Organism: Actinomycetota bacterium; assembly: GCA_030852935.1. Classification (GTDB taxonomy): domain Bacteria; phylum Actinomycetota; class Actinomycetes; order Actinomycetales; family Microbacteriaceae; genus Agromyces. Next base: position 4,405 of record JALYWB010000107.1, read on the forward strand.
GTCTTCGGCTCGGCAACGACTATCGGAACGAGGAGGAGCGGCAGCTTTGGTTGAGCCGTGACCCCATCACACTCTTCGCGGAGCGCCTACGCACCGAGGGTGTGAGCGATGTGGACCTTCAGGCCCTCGATGACGAGGCGCGTGCAGAGGTCGACCGCGCTGTCCAGTTCACTGACGAGAGCCCGTACCCGGACGCGTCCGTGGCATTCGAGCATCTCTACACCGACGAGGAGACCGCAGCATGAGCGTCATGACTTACCTCGGCGCGATCGGCGCCGCGCAGCGCGAGGCAATGGAGGCGGACGAACGCGTCATCATCATGGGTGAAGACGTCGAGGCCAACGTCTACGGCACGACCGGTGGGGGTAAATCGCGCAAGGACAAGGGCGATTTCCTCGAGATCTTCGGACCGAACCGCATTCGCAACACTCCCATCTCGGAAGAGGGCATTGTCGGGCTCGCCGCCGGCGCCGCGATGACGGGCCTTCGTCCGATCGTTGACCTGTCGTACTCGAGCTTTCTCTATATGGCGATGGATCAGTTCGTGAATCAGGTCGCGAAGAACCGCTACATGTTCGGTGGCCAGGCCTCCATGCCCGTCGTATTCCGCTCGGCCATGTTCTACGGGCTCAACACCGGTGCGCATCACTCGGACCGCCCCTACCCGATGTTCATGAATGTACCGGGGCTGAAGATCATCGCGCCTTCAACGCCCAGCGATGCAAAGGGCCTGCTCAGGGCCTCGATCGACTCCGATGATCCCGTGCTGACGTTCGAGGCCTGCCTGTTGTGGGGCACCAAGGAGGAGGTGCCCGACGAGGAGTACCGCATCCCGCTCGGCGTCGCTCGCACCGTTCGCGAGGGCACGGATGTCACGATCGTCGCGATTTCGGGCTCGGTGCCCGAGGCCGTCGCAGCCGCAGCCGAACTCGAGGCGGAAGGCGTCTCGGCCGAGGTCATCGACCCCCGCACGCTCGTGCCGCTCGACACCGATGCCGTGCTGCGTTCCGTTGCAAAGACCGGGCACCTAGTGATCGCCGAGCCGGCGCACCGCACCTGTGGGGCCGCGGCAGAGATCTCAGCGATTGTGGCCGAGGAAGCATTCGACGCGCTTCGTGCACCGATCCTCCGCGTCACGGCTCCCAACATGCAGATCCCGTTCAGCCCCGCGCTCGAGAAGCAGATGTATCCAACCCGCGAAGGGATCGCGAATGCGGCCCGCCGGGTGCTCTCGCTCGTCCGGCTGTAGAACATCGGTTGCTGAGACCACCAACCGAACCGCTGAACCGACGGAAAAGGAATACGAGAACATGAAGGTCGACGTGCTGCTCCCACAGTGGGGCATGGGCATGAGCGAAGGAACGGTCGTCGAGTGGCTGAAGGCCGTCGGTGACGAGGTGAGAGAGGATGAGCCACTGGCGGAGATCGAGTCCGCCAAAGTCGAGGAGACACTCGAGTCGCCCGCGAGCGGGACGCTCGTCCAGATCCTCCTGGCGGAGGGCGAGACGGCCGAGGTACGTTCCGTCATCGCCGTGATCGAGACGGACGGGCCGTGACCGACGCGGCCCACGCGCTCGGTGGCGTCACCACGCCGCTGAAGGGCATCCGTCGCGCGGCCGCCCGACAGATGGTACGCGCCTGGGAGGCGCCCATGTTCTCGCTCGGCGTCGCGGTCGACATGACCGCGGTGTTGACCGCGAAACGATCGGGCATCACGGTGACAGACCGAGTGATCTCGGCCGTGGCAACGGCATTGCAGCGGCATCCGGCCGTGAACGCATGGTTCGGCGACCAGGGCGTGACGACGTTCGACCGCCAGAACGTGGGCATCGCCGTCGCGACGGACGCGGGTTTGGTTGTGCCAGTCATCCACGACGCGAGGAGCCTCACCCTTGACGGCATCGCGGCGGCGCGACGGGACATCGTCGAGAAGGCACGTTCGGGCGGGCTCGGCATCGAGGACGTGTCGGGGGCCACGTTCACCGTGTCGAATCTGGGCATGGCTGGCATCGACCGTTTCGTCGCCATCGTCAATCCGCCACAGGTCGGAATTCTCGCAGTCGGTGCGACGACCGACCGCTTCGTGCGGGTCGGTGATGGCGGTGTGTGGCGATCGACGGCCGACTTCACCCTGTCATGCGACCACCGGGCCGTCGACGGCGCGACCGGAGCCGCCTTCCTCGGCGAACTTCGCAGCATCCTCGAGAACGACTGACCGATGTCGGCGGTGCACTGGCGGGCCGAGCTCGCCAAGGTCGCTGCCGCCCCATCCTCAGATACGTTCGAGCATGTGCGTTCCGCGCTCGAGTCGATGCGCTCGTCGGACGAACCGTTCGCCCTCCTGCACGTACGCCGCGCGACCCGAGTGATCGCCTTCAGTCGACGGGATGAGCGCCGGGCGGGATTCGACGAGGCACGTTCAGCGGCGGCAGCGCATGGCTTCGAGGTGGCGGTTCGCGCCGTCGGCGGCACGTTCGCGCCATTGCACGAGGACAGCCTGATTCTCGACGAGTACGGCTTCGCCGCCGGGCGTGGTTCGGAGACGGTGGCGCGCTTCGCACGGCACGCGGATATCCTCCGCCGGGTGTTCGCGTCCTATGGCATCGATACGCGCGTGGGACAGGTCGAAGGCGAGTACTGCCCCGGCGCGTTCAGCGTGAACGCCCGAGGAATCGCGAAGATCAGTGGTACTGCGCAGCGTGTCTCACGGGACGCGTGGGTGGTGAGCTCGGTTATCCAAGTGGCGGCCACTGAGTCGCTGCACGGCGTGACGGAAGCCTGTGCGCGGGCATTCGGACAGTCGGTGGATGTCGCAACGATCGGTTCGCTGGCCGGCGAAGGGGTTTCAGTCTCGTGCGGCGAGGTCGCTCGCCGCATCGTGACCGCGTTCCGCGAAGAGGGCATCATCGGTCGTGGCGGCGTGCTCGGTGGGGCGCTCTGACGGCGACACGCCGGGCCAAGGCGCCAGAAAGCGCCGGAAATCCGCGGATTTCCGCGGTTCTCTGTTACATTCAAGGCGGCCCGATCGGCCACGGGGGCGGTAGAACGATCGCTCCCGAGTATTCATAGATAGCTGTGCCGAACAGCGAAAGTCCCGAGGAGGACATTCAATGGCTGACAAGTCGCTGAACAAGACCGAGCTCGTCGCGAAGATCGCTGCGTCGACCGGCCAGAGCCAGGCCACCGTCGACTCCGTGCTCGGCGGTCTCTTCGACGCGCTCGCCGAGTCCGTGGGTTCGGGCACCAAGGTCTCCATCCCGGGTTGGCTCGCCGTCGAGCGCACGCACCGCGCTGCGCGTAGCGGCCGCAACCCGCAGACCGGTGCGACCATCGAGATCCCGGCCGGCTACTCGGTCAAGGTCTCGGCTGGGTCGAAGCTGAAGGCTGCTGCCAAGTAGCATTCGAGACTCCTGGAGGGGCGTGCGGCTGCGGCCGTGCGCCCCTTCGACGTCCGGCGGCGGAGCGCCCTGCGCCGTGGCGTGCTAAAACGCATGAAGATCCGTGTCATCATGCCGCCACAGGCCCTGTGATGCGGATTCTCCTTCGTTTTCGCGCGTCGGTTGCGCCGGAGGGGCGGATGCCGCGAGCCGGAGTGGCGTGCGTCCGACGCCGCGAGCTGAGGTTGCATGCGTGCGAGTGGGCCGTCGGGATGCCGCGAGCGAATGGATGCGCGAGCTGAAGTTGCGTGCGGGGGAGTGGCGGCCGTCGGATGCCGCAAGCGGAACTTGCGTGCGGGGGGCGCCCGGATGCCGTGGGCCAGCGCCACCGCCGCGGCCGGGGGCCGCACTCGGGTCCGCCGCCTAAGCTGGTTCGGTGTCCCGCTCCATTCGCGTGCTCGGCCCAGCCGTGCTCCTCGCCGTCGCGCTCGTCGCGACATTCGCGGGCCTCGCGTACGGTGGCGGTGCCGCGCCGCTCCCGATCCAGGATCCCGGGCCGGTCGCCCGCTTCGGCCTCCCGATCTCCAAGCTGTTCGTCAACCTCGGCGCCGCTGGAATGCTCGGTGCACTCGCTCTCGCGGTCTGGGCGCTGACGCCGAAGCGACGCGAGTTCGACGTCGCACTCGATGTGGCGGCGGCATCCGCTGCGTTGCTCACCGTTGCCAGCGCAGCGACCGGGATCTTCACCTTCCTCGTGGTCACGGGCGAGCCCCTCGCCTTCGACGATGCGTTCGGGCAGAAGCTCGGCCAATTCGTCACGGCGATCGAACTCGGGCAGGCGTGGCTGACGACGACGCTCGTCGCCGCGGGAGTCACTGTGCTGTGCTTCGCGGTGCGCAACCACACCGCGCTCGTGTTCGTGACCGTGCTCGCCGCCGCCGCGCTGGTGCCGATGGCGCAGCAGGGCCACGCCGCCGGAACGGCCGGGCACGACGCGGCGGTCACCTCGCTCGGCCTGCACCTCGTGTTCGTCTGCGTGTGGCTCGGCGGGCTGCTCACGATCGTGCTGCTTCGAGGCCAGCTCGACGACGGGCGACTTCCCGTCGTGCTTGCCCGCTACTCGACGGCCGCACTGATCTGCTTCATCGTCGTGGCGCTCTCGGGCTACGCGAACGCTGCGCTGCGCATCGGCACCTGGGACGAGCTCGGCACGCCCTACGGGGTGCTCGTCGTCGCGAAGGTGGCGGCGCTCATCGCCCTGGGCCTGTTCGGCGCAGTGCAGCGACGGTTCCTGATCGGTCGGATGTCGCGGGCGGGGGCGGGCCGCGGTGGACGCGACTTCTGGATACTCGTCGTCGCCGAGCTCGCGTTCATGGGGCTCGCGTCGGGTGTCGCGGCGGCACTCGCCCGCACGGCGACGCCCGTCACGGAGGAGCCCGGCTCGCTCGCCCGTACCCCCGCGGAAATCCTCACCGGCGAACCGCTGCCCCCATGGCCCGAGTGGTGGCGGTTCTTCACGGAGTGGCGACCCGACCTCATCTGGCTCCTCGCCTGCGGCTTCGGCATCTTCTTCTACGTCGCCGGGGTGGTGCGCTTGCACCGGCGCGGCGACCGGTGGCCGGTGTACCGCACGGTGCTCTGGGTCGCGGGGCTGCTGCTCCTCGCGTACATCACGAACGGTGGCGTCAACGTCTACGAGCAGTACCTGTTCTCGGCGCACATGCTCGCGCACATGGTGCTCACGATGGCCGTGCCGGTGCTGCTCGTGCCGGGTGCGCCGGTCACACTCGCGGCACGCGCCGTCCGTCCTCGCAAGGATGGCTCGCGTGGCG
>JALYWB010000122.1 GCA_030852935.1 Actinomycetota bacterium
TCGTGCGAACCCTGCTGGGCATGGAGGGCGTCGAAGGCGAGGAGCTGGCGCGCACCTGCTCCCGAAACGTGGCCGAGACCCTCGCGAGCGAGCTCGAAACCCTCGACTCCAAGATCGCCTGCCTCACTCGCAGCCGCGAAACGGTTCGCAACTTCCTCGCGCGCACGCGGCACGCCGAGGTGCTCGGCGATGCGCGGCTGGTGCTCGGTTCGCTCACCCCGTAGGCCGCACAGCGTCTCGGCGGCATCGCACTCGAACGTGCACTGGATGGCCTCGATCGGACACCAAGTGCACACTCGAGGACGGTCGTGGCCCGGCGACGTTGCCGACTGGCAGACTGGGCCCGTGGCATCCGACGAACCGAACCGCATCATCCATGCGGACAACCTCGGGGTGCTGCCGACCCTGCCCGACGGTGGCTTCACGCTCGTCTACCTCGACCCGCCGTTCAACACCGGGCGCGCGCAGACGAGGCGGCCGATGACGCATGTTCGCGTCGGCGCACAAGGTGCGCAAGACACGGCGACGGATGCCGCGAGCCCTCCGGCCCCTTCGACCCTTCGACAAGCTCAGGGCACCGCGAGCACAGGGAGCGCCGGCATCATCACCGGCTTCCAGGGCCGGCAGTACGAGCGCATCCGTGGCGACCTGCTGCGCTACGACGACCGGTTCGACGACTACTGGGGGTTCCTCGAGCCGCGGCTGCTCGAGGCATGGCGGCTGCTCGCCGATGACGGCACGCTGTACCTGCACCTCGACTACCGCGAGGCGCACTACGCGAAGGTGCTGCTCGATGCGCTCTTCGGGCGCGAGTGCTTCCTGAACGAGATCGTGTGGGCGTACGACTACGGTGCCAAGGCGAAGCGGAAGTGGCCGACGAAGCACGACACGATCCTCGTGTACGTGAAGGATCCGTCCGGCTACTGGTTCGACTCGACGGCCGTCGACCGCGAGCCGTACATGGCGCCGGGGCTCGTGACGCCCGAGAAGGCCGAGCTCGGCAAGCTGCCCACCGATGTCTGGTGGCACACGATCGTGTCGCCGACCGGCCGCGAGAAGACCGGTTACCCGACGCAGAAGCCCGAGGGGATCCTGCGCCGCATCGTGCAGGCGTCGACGCGCGAGGGCGACTGGGTGCTCGACTTCTTCGCCGGCTCGGGCACGACCGGCGCGGTCGCGGCGACGCTCGGCCGCCGGTTCGTCCTCGTCGACGAGAACCCCGAGGCGATCGCCGTGATGCGCGCGCGATTCGCGGATGTCGCGGGCGTGGAGTTCCAGGACGGTTCGCAGCCGGTCGGGTGACGGATGCCGCGGCATCCGGCGTGACGTCTGCGAACGGATGCCGCGCAGGTGGCGAGAACCCTACGGACGGGCCTCGGCCGGCTCGTCGCGAACCAGGGAAGGAAGCCGACGGTCGAGAAGCGTCAGGATGATCGCGATCACGACGCCGATGAGCAGCACGATGCCCGAATTGCGGATCGAGTCTTCGAATCCGATGGTCGCCACGTCGAGGAAGGGGTACGGATACCATCCGGTGACCGCCCCGTGCAGGAACGTGTACACGAGCCACAGCAGCGGCCAGATGAACGCCAGTGCCGCGGTCGCCCAGTTCATCCGCGGCCGCGGTCCGAAGACGAGCCAGCCGATGAGCGTCGCCCACGGTGCGATGTAGTGGAAGCCGATCGTGGCAACCAGCGCCCACCCGGTGAGGTGCAGGAGCGGCGCCAGTATCGTCTCGTATACCAGTCCGGTGATGATGATGCCGAGCAACGCATCGAAGCGAAGCACGCGCCAGACCTTTCCGTCGCGGAAGATGTTGAGCGCGAGCGCGATCGACGTGCCGAGTACGAACAGGTTGCTCTGGATGGTGAAGAAGCTGACGAACCGGACGAGCCGGGTGCCGATGCTCTCGCCCTCACCCGTCGAGCCCGAGTTCGCGTCCTGCCCACCCGTGAAGAGCAGGATCAACTGGATGACGAGCGCGAGCAGCACCACCGCCGCGATCCCGCCGAACCAGATCCGGGCGACCCGGACCCGCATGTCGACCGCGGCCGATGTCGATATTGCCACCATGGCATTCTCCCCCCGAGGGCACATGCACCCGGGCACATGCTAGCGACCTCATCTCGTTTCCCGTGGGTGATCCGGCCCACGGCGTGCCACGCCGGGGCATCCGTGCCAGTCGGCCGCCCCGGTCGGCGAGTGCCGGACCGTTCGTGGGGCGGCCGATAATGTATGCGGCATGGACGTGGTGTGGATCGTACTCGGCGTGGTCCTGCTGCTCGTCACGCTCCTCGATGCATTTCTCGCCGTGCTCAATTACGACGAGGCAGGGCTGTTCGTCGACCGCATCGTGCGCGGTCAATGGCTGCTCCTCCGCGCGGTCACACGACGGATGGGACGCAGGTGGCGCCCGATCGTGCTTCGCCAGGTGACCGGCATCCTCATTCTGGTCACGATCCTGTGGTGGGTCGTCGGCATCGTGCTCGGCTTCACGTTCATCTACCTCGGTGCGATGGGGGTCAGCGGGGCCTTCCAGGCATCGACCGGCGTCACACCCGATTTCTTCGGAGCCCTGTATCTCAGCGTCGGGCAGTTCTCGACCGTCGGAGTCGACAACATCGCCCCGGGCGCCGTCATCACGAACCTGCTCACGGTCGGCGAAGCCATGATCAGCGTCGTGCTGCTCTCGTTCATCATCACCTTCCTCGTGAATGTCTACGGCGTCATCCAGGCGCTTCAGTCCCTGTCCGCCAGCTTCTTCCGAGCCGGACGGGGCGTCGGCGAGCCGATTGACACGCTCATGCCGTTCTTCCCCGACGGCGGCTCGCGAGGCCTCGGCGGCCACCTGGACTCCGTACTCGAGAAGCTCAGTGCCTACGCGGACGGTCTCGCGCAGAACCGTGCCGCGTACTACTTCCAGAGTGGTCGCGACCAGTTCTCGCTGCCGTTCTCGCTCCACATGACGGCGGGCATCATCGGTGCGCTGAGGTGGGGCCTGCCCACCGGCAGCGAACCATCAACGGAACCCGGCCTCATCCGGCTCACGGACGTGTACGAGGACTTCCGACAGCGCATGCAGCAGGCGCTCGGGTGGTCGACTGTGCCGGTTCCCGTGCCGGTCTCAGCGCAGCAGTTCGCGTCCGCGGCCGCTGCGTTCGACGAACCCCGGCTCGGCGCCGGCGTGGACTCGTGGGTGCGGAGATTCCTCGTCATCGATCGGCGGATGGCGCGCCTGACGCGATCGGGTGCACCGTTCGAGGTCGCCGACGCGTATCGGCGCTACGCCGCCTGGTTGCCGTTCGAGTTCCAGGCCCAATCGTTCGTGGCCGCAGTGAGCCGTGACCTCGACTATCAACCGATCTACCGAGGGATCGCGACCACTGCCGACGGTGTCCCGCTCGACGTGGGAGACGACGGATTCCCCCTGCCACCGCTCGTCAACCACCCGGCGGAGGAGCGACCGGCCGGCCGGTCGGCCCGCCGTCGCTCGAGGCGCTTCGGGTCTTGGATCCGGCGCCGCCACTTGTTCACCGATCCCGGGTCTCTCCGTCTGGCAGCCGGGCTGCGGACGCTGGCCTCGGTGACGGCCGCGATCGGCATCATCGTTCCGCTCGCCGGCCTGACCGGCTCGGATGCGCTCTACGGAGCGGTCTTCGCGGGTCTCGTCGCGCTCTTCTCGGGTCCCGCAACCATGGGTGCAGGCGGCGCACGCCGCTGGACGGGCATCCTCGCAGCGATCCCGGCCGCCATCGGCGTGCTCCTCGGCGTCTTCCTCCCCCGCGACCCGGTCGCGGCCATCATCGCCTTGGCGCTCGTCGCCGCGCTCGCCGCATGGGTGCGACGGTTCGGGGCGCGCGTCGGCGGGCTCGGTCAGCTGGCCTTCGTCAGCTATTACTTCACGCTGCTGCTCGGGCTGGATCCCGCTCACGTCTGGGGTGCGCTCACGGCTGCGGGTGTCGGCCTCGTCTGCACCTGGGTCGCCAATCTCGTGCCCGGCCCGGGCATCGGACGCCAGATCGACGGCGGAATCGCTGCGCTCTACGAGCGGATTGATCGACTGCTGGACACGATGATCGATGTGGTCTCCACCGGACGCCGCGACAGGCGGCTCATCCGGACGCTGGGTGCCGGACAACTCGCGCTGCAGAACACCGCCGGTTCGGTCGGCGGTCAGCTCGACGCCTCACAGATGCCCGGCATGTCGCCGACGCGTGCGCAGGTGCTTCGAACGTGCGTCTTCGACGTGCAACTCGCCGCCGAGAACCTCGCGACACTGCTGCCCCTCACCTCCAGCATCGCCATGACCATCGAGCAGCGCGCTCATCTCTCGGCCGAACTGCTCAGCGTGCAGAAGCACCTCGAATCCTTGCGGCCGAGACGAGCGGCCGCCCCGGCACCGCAGTCCGCGGCATCCGCTCCGGGGGAATGGCCGAGCGACGCTCGTCGCATCGGCGCGGCGATCGTCGCGCTCCGATCGGCGGTCGATCGCCTTCACCAAGCGCGCCTCACCGACGCCGCCTCGCACGCGGACGAGAATCCGGCTGCCCGACAGGCGAGTGCGGCGCCGTCACGGCCGGCACCGGTCGGATCGGCCACCGACACCGAGGGTCATCGGGATCCGGCCCTCGCGGCATCCGATCGCCAGGCTCTGCAAGCCGGAATCTCCACCGGCCTGGCCCTGTTCCTCGGCGCTTTCGTCTCGTCGAGTCATCAATACTGGGCGGCTATGCCCGCATTCCAGGTGCTGAGCGGCTCCGATGGAGAAACCCGAGCCAAGGGCTTCCAGCGCATCATCGCCACCGTCCTCGGGGCTGGAATCGCCTTCGGCCTCGCGATCCTGGCGGACCACAGTCCGGCGGTGGCCTTCCCGTTGCTCGTCGTCAGCGTCTTCTTCGTGTCGTTCTCTCGCGCCGTTTCATCGGTATGGATGGTCTTCTGGCAGACACTCGTGCTGGCCACGATGTATGACGTGCTCGGCGTGCTCAGTGTGGAGACGGTACAGGTCCGCGTGCTGGAGACCGCCATCGGAGCGATCGTCGCGGTGCTCGTCTCCGCCGTGGTCCTGCCCACACGCACCCGCACGCGCGTGCTGCGGGGAATGGCCGACATCGTGCGAAGGGCCGGCGCACTCGCTGAACGGATCTTCGCGCGCCAGCCGGAGGGAGGCGCTCACGACGGGCCCACTGAGGTCGACTCGGCGCTCCGTGACCTCGGCGGCCGACTGAACGAGCTCGAGTCGGAGGCACGGGCCATCCGTCAGAACCCCGGCTCGCTGCAGCGCGCGGGGATCGAAGCACAACTGACGTCGCTGTGGTCGCTGTTGTCCTACGAGGAGGATGTCGCACGCGAGTTGCGACGGGTGGAGACCACCGCGCTGCCCGCGGAGACGCGTCAGCTGTTCGGTCGCGCGACGGCCGACAATTTCGCCGCCGTGCAGGCGGTACTCGACGGCGACCTTCCGCTGCGCATCCACCTGGTGGACGAGTTCGATCTCGATCCGGACCCCGGGGCGTCAGTTGAAGTGCGAATGCTGGTGTTGCACATCGAGCGGCTCAACCAGACGCTCCTCGCGCTCATCGAGGCCGTCAAGCCCGGCACGGTCGACGCGATGACGACCTCCCTCGGCACGCCCGGGGCCGCTCCGAGCAGTACGAATCCCGACGCGCTCGAGCCGAGTCGCTGAGGAGGCCCTCGCCGAAATCCGTCGCTCGCCGCAACCGTGTTGCGACATAGTCGCGACTTCGCGCCGGTTCCTGCGGCTGATCGGGCGGGGGACGGTGTTTTCGCGCGTGGTACGGCCCACGGGAAGCGCTCGCCGTGCAAGTATGACCGAAAGGGGTTTCGCGTCGGGGTGGCCGGAACTCAGAGCCGAGTTGCAGGAGCTGCCATGGACCTCTCCCCGCGTGAGATCGACAAGCTGTTGGTGTACCAGGTGGCGGAGCTCGCGCGCCGCCGCCGCGAGCGGGGGACCAAGCTCAATGTGAGCGAAGCGCAGGCGCTCGTCACCGAGGCGATCTTGGAGGGGGCACGGGACGGCAGGACCGTCGCCGAGTGCATGGAACTGGGGAAGAAGGTCGTGACCGTCGACGAGTGCATGGACGGCGTGCGGGAGCGCATCACACTGCTCCAGGTCGAGGCGACATTCCCCGACGGCACGAAGCTCGTCTCCTGTCACGACCCGATCGGCGCCTGAGCCCGTGTCGGCGGGTCCAGGCGTGCGAGTCCTGCTCGTCGGCGGCCACGAGAGCGCGGCCGGCGCCGAACTCGCGAGGTTCGCGGCCCCTGCGCAGCGCATGCACGTCGCTGCGCCCGGACGCGGCCTGCACGACTCCGTCTCCGCAGCCCTGGATGCGGGCGAGTCGGTGGTCGTGGTGCCGATGACCTTCGGACGGAATCCCACGATGGTGGCGGATGCCGCGAAGACGCTGAAGTGGCTGTCGGCAAGACATCCCGAGCGGATCGCCCTCGCAGCGTCGTTCGGGCAGATCGACCACCTCACCGCCTGGCTGCGCACGGCGGCCAATCGGGCGCGTGCGACCGATGGCGACTCGGCACTGCTGATCGTGGCGCCGCACTCCGACCCCTTCGACGAGGCGGAGTTGCACCGCGTCGCCTACCTGGTCTCGACGCACGGAGCGCTGGCTGAAGTCGCCGTCGCGATCGCCGACGACAGCGAGTCAGTCGCGGCATCCGTGTCGCGCCTTCGACGACTGGGTGTGCGTCGCATCGCGACGGTGCCGGCCGGCTTCGCCCTGACGGTGCCCGAAGCCGACGCGGACTACGTCGGTCCGCTCATGAGCGATGCTGCCGTCGAACGCGTGATCCGCAGCCGGGTTCGGGATGCGCTCGACGCGCTGGCCATCGGCCACGACGGGATCGCCGACGGGCTCGCGGCCGATCACGGGCACGGGTACGCCCACTCCCATGCGTTCGAGGAGAGCCAGCGGGGCGCGCAGCCACACGCGCACGCCCACCCCCATTCCCACGCGCACTCGCACTCGCACTCGCAGCTGGAGTCCGACCAGCGCCAACACGAGCACCACCACTGACACAGCCGCAGAAAGGAACACCATGGCCAGCAGGACGCCGAAGTACCTCCACGGCGACGACTCGATCGAGATCAACGCGGGCCGCGCGTCGGTGACCCTGAAGGTCACGAACACGGGCGATCGACCAGTCCAGATCGGATCGCATTTCCACTTCTTCGAGGTCAATCCGGCGATGCGGTTCGAGCGGGAGAAGGCGTGGGGGATGCACCTCGACATCCCCGCAGGAACTGGTGTGCGCTTCGAACCCGGTGAGACCAAGCAGGTCGCGCTGGTCGCCTACGCGGGAGCGCGCCGACTCATCGGATTCAACGGGCTCGTGAACGGCGGTCTCGACTCGGCGCAGACGCGTGTCGAGGGTATGCGCCGCCTGGAGGAGCGCGGCTTCGAGAACGGGAAACCCGACAGCCGGGTGGGGAAGACGCCCGCCCCGGGGACGAAGAAGGGCAGCAACTGAACATGGCCGTCATCTCGCGCAAGCAGTACACCGACCTGTTCGGGCCGACCGTGGGCGACAAGGTCCAGCTCGCCGACACGAACCTCGTCATCGAGATCGAGAAGGACTACGCGGCCGAGAGCTACGGAGACGAGGTCGTCTACGGCGGCGGCAAATCCGCACGCGACGGCATGGCCGCCGACCCGCAGGCCAGCCAGACACAGGGCGCGCTCGACCTCGTCATCACCAACGCCGTGATCATGGATCCGATCCTCGGCATCGTCAAGGCCGACATCGGCGTCAAGGACGGCCTCATCGTGGGCGTCGGCAAGTCCGGCAACCCCCAGACGCAGAAGGGCGTCGACCCGAAGCTGGTCGTCGGACCCGGCACCGAGGTCATCGCGGGCGAGCATCTCATCGCGACAGCGGGCGCGATGGACCCGCACGTGCACTTCATCTCTCCGCAGCAGGCGTACTCGGCCCTCTCGAATGGGATCACCACGCTGTTCGGTGGGGGGACCGGTCCGACCGACGGTACCAACGGCACCACCTGCACCCCGGGCGCATGGAACATCTACCGGATGCTGCAGGCATGGGATGACCTGCCAGTGAATGTCGGCATCCACGGCAAGGGCAACGGCTCGCTGCCGCAGGCGCTGATCGAGCAGATCGAGGCGGGTGCGGGTGGGCTGAAGGTGCACGAGGACTGGGGAAGCACGCCGGCCGCGCTCAGCCAGGCCTTGAGTGTCGCGGACGAGTACGACGTCCAGGTCGCCATCCACACCGACAGCCTCAACGAGGCGGGTTTCGTCGAGGACACGATCTCGGCGATCGACGGCAGGACGATCCACACGTTCCACACCGAGGGCGCCGGTGGCGGGCACGCTCCCGACATCATCAAGATGGCGGGCCAGAGCAACGTGCTGCCGTCCTCGACCAATCCGACGCTGCCGTACACCGTCAACTCGATCGACGAACTGCTGGACATGGTGATGGTCTGCCACCACCTGTCGTACGACAGCCCCGAGGACGTCGCGTTCGCCGACTCGCGCGTACGCGCCGAGACGATCTCGGCCGAGACGGTGCTGCACGACCTCGGCATCATCTCGATGTTCTCGTCGGACTCGCAAGCGATGGGCCGGATCGGCGA
>JALYWB010000125.1 GCA_030852935.1 Actinomycetota bacterium
CGGATGCCGCGAGCCGCACGCCTGCGACGCGGCATCCGTCACCCGATCTCGAGACCCCGCCCCGGGGTGCCGCAATTTCCGTGCCGGCACCTCGGGGCGGTTCCGTGGCCGCGGGGAGGTCGGTCAGCGACGGCGGACGGCGTAGCGGAGGTACACCACACCTCTGCTGAATCGGCGCTCGTCGAGCAATTCGAGCTCGACGTGGGTGCCGCGCGGTAGTGACGGCTTGCCACCCCCGACCAGGACGGGGTAGATGAACACCTGGTACTCGTCGACGAGCCCGGCTCTGAACGCATGCCCGGCCAGTTCAGCGCCCCCGATCATGAGGTCGCGGCCGGTCGAAGCCTTCAGATGGCGGACTGCGTCGGGGTCGAAGGTGCGCTCGACGCGGGTCCTGGTCGTCGATGCTGCGTCCATCGCGGTGGAGTAGACGACCTTGTCGGAATCCTGCCAGGCCTTGGCGAACTCGCCCGTGAGTTCCGACTCGGCGGCCAGGGCGGGATCGGTCTCCCACACCGCCATGCTGTCGTAGAGCCGCCGGCCGTAGAGGTGCGTTCCGATGGGGCGGATGAGGTCGGTGATGAACGCGAAGTAGTCGTCGCCGGGCTCAGACCAGTCGAACCTGCCGCGATCGTCCTCGATGTAGCCGTCGAGCGATACGTTCGTGATGTAGATCAGCTTCGCCATGCGTGCACTCTCCCACTCGATTCGATCACACACGAGACAGCTCGGCCTCGTACGCGGCGCGAAGCTCGTCGAAGGCGGATGCCGCGCCGGCCGGCCGCGGGAGGCCGAGGTGCTGCTCGCGCAGCTCGTCCATGAACCGCGCCCAGAACTCGGGGCCGCCACGTTCCAGGACCTCGGCCCGAACCGACAGTTCTCGGCTCACGGGCAGGTGCCGAACGCCCCACGCCCCGAGGTGGGCCAGCACCGGAACGAGCTGGATCGCCGGCTCGGTCAGGCTGTAGATCACCTTCTGCTTGTGGCTGGGATCCGCCGCGCGCGAGACGAGGCCGAGCGAAACCAGCCGCTGCAGGCGGTCGGCCAGCACGTTCGAGGCGATCTTCTCGTCGGATTTCGCGAGCAGCTCGTTGAAGTGCCGTCGATTGCCGAACATCATGTCGCGGATCACGATGAGCGACCACTTGTCGCCGAACACCTCTAGTGAGAGGTTGATCGGACAGCCCGATCGATGATCCATGCGCGACCTCCAAGAACCACTTGCAGTCTACAATCGGTCTGCATTAGTCTGCCAACCAGTTGCATTTCACAACTGGTTTGAGGGAGTCAGATCATGGGCATGGTGTACAGCGACATCGCCGTCTCGGCCGACGGGTTCGCGACGGGCCTGAATCAGCGCGAGGAGGCGCCGTTCGGCGATATCGACGAGAACTGGCTGCACGGTTGGATGTTCGAGACGGCCGACGAGAACCGCGCAGAAGTCGATGCGATCGTCGACGCGGGCGCGACCATCATGGGCCGCAACATGTTCGGGCCGGTGCGTGGCGAGTGGGACCGCGACTGGCGGGGCTGGTGGGGCCCGAACCCGCCCTACCACGGGCCCGTCTTCGTGCTCACTCACTTCGCGCACGAACCCATCGAGATGGAAGGCGGCACCACCTTCCACTTCGTCACCGATGGCGTCGATTCCGCACTGCAGCGGGCACGCGCGGCTGCAGGCGACCGGAACATCTCCATCGCGGGCGGCGCCAGAACGGTCAACCAGTTCCTTGCTGCCGGTCATCTCGACGAGCTTCGGCTGCATGTGACACCGTGCATCCTCGGCGCAGGGGAGCGAATCTTCGAGGGCGTACCTGCTCAGCCGCTGGAGCGGGTTTCGGTGCGAACCGCGTCACGGGTGACGCACATGACGTACCGGCCGGTGCGCTCGTAGCGCCGTGAACCGCTGCGGCGACGTCAGCCGCGCCAGCGCAGGTCTGCGATCACCGCGCGATGGTCGGATGGATGGATGCCATCGACCGCATCACCGGCGAGCAGGACACCCTGCACCATGACCAGTTGGTCCTCACGTCCCGGTCGGTAGAAGATGTGATCGATCCGCTTGTCGATCATCTGCGGGCCCGCCTCCATTGGTGCAGAGGGATGGGTGGACGGAAGGGTCACCGCATCGGGGTCGCCCGCGCCGGCGATCCAAGCGTCCACCAGCACGTCCTCGATCGATCGCAGCACCGGTGATCCGACGGCCGCATTCAGGTCCCCGGCCACGATGACCGGGCAGGGTCCGTCGCGGTCGGGCGAGGTGGCGAGGTCCGCAAGCAGGGCGGCCTGGGCGATCCGGTCGTCGGTGTACGGTACGCCGTAGTCCAGGCACGCGGCGATCACGTGCATCGGGCCACCAGGGTGCTCGGTGCTGACAACGAGGGTGACCGGGTCCCAGTTACGGTGGCGGGCTGGCATCACCACAGGTCTGGCCTCGATGATCGGCCACCTCGTCAGCACCGCGATTCCCAGATCCGCACCGTCGAGTGCATCCTCTCCGGTATTGCGGGGTGCCAGGGGATACGACGGCGCGGCGAAGGCCACCCGCATATCGAACACCTCGGCAAGCTCGTCGGCTTGCGTGACGCCGTCGGTTGCCCATACCTCCTGCAGGGTCAGCACATCGGGACGAGCACGACGAATCGTGTCGACGATCGCGGGCTGCCGATCCTCCCATCGAGGCCCGAACCGCCACCAGAGGTTCCAGGTCATGACGCGAGCCTGATGATCCACGGCGCCTCCTCGAATGTGACGAACCGACGCACTCACGATATCGACGGCAGGGCCGGAACGGCGAGGTCGGGCGGCCGCTTCTCCTCGCCCGCGCGGTGGCCGAGCCGTTGACGCGGTGGCCCGCTCGGGGCCAGCCTGAGAGGAGAAGCCAGCGGTGCCCGTCATCCGTGAGTCTCGAGGAGTCATTACCGTGTCAGCAACCACACACGAGACGTTGATCCGTGACTACATCGAGGCGGTGTTCAACCGGCACGATCTCGACGATCTGGGCTCGTACTGGGTCGACGACCTCTCTTCCCATTGGATGGGCCAGCAGACCCTGCACGGACTGCCTGCATGGCGGGTCGCGATGACGGATTTCTTCGCCGCGTTTCCGGATCTCACGTACACCCTCGACGATCTCTTCTTCGCCGGCGATCGCGGTGTGTGGCGGGGGCGCTGGCGTGGCACCCAGCATGGCGATTGGGCCGGAATCGCCGCGTCGGGCAAACAGGCGGAATGGACCGTCATCATCATTGGCCGATTTGCCGACAGCAAGCTCGCGGAAGACTGGGTGGAGTACGACCGGCTCGGCCTCTACCGGCAACTCGGCGTCATCCCGCTGGGTGGTTGACCACTTCTCTACGTGGCGACGTCGTCGAACTCGCGCCGCAGGTAGTTCGGAGCCTGTACGCGCCAGGCTTCGGTCACGAGTTCCTCGAGATGGTCGTCCTCGATGGCGGCCATGCGGAATGCGACCTTCGGTTCTCCCCAGGTGGTCGTGGTGCGCAGGAACACGGCGGGCGCCATCTCGATGAGGGCGAGCGCGTCGAGGCGGTCGGCGACCTTGACCCCCACGACGAGCTCGCCCGCGATGACCTCGCGAACATCTGGAGGGATGCTCGGCCAAGGATGGCACTCCCATGCGTACAGCTTGCCGCGAACGAACCACGCGGCGCCGCCAGTCGTCGCGCGTTCATCGCTCCCGGGCAGCGTGACGGCGGTGCGCCGCAGGTCGTCGAGCGTAGGCACGAAGACGAGCTTATGCGGCACACCTCGAAGCAGCGAGGCTCGGTAGCATGCAACGCATGGCCATCAGACTTGAGAATGTCGGCATAGCGGTTCGCGACCTCGACGCAACGATCGCCTTCTTCACAGACCTCGGTCTCACGGTCGTCGGCCGTGACACGGTCAGTGGCGAGTGGGCCGACACTGCTGTCGGCCTCGACGGCAATCACGCCAACATCGCGGTGCTCCAGACGCCAGACGGAAACGGTCAGCTCGAGCTCTTCGAGTACCTCCACCCCCGGGCGATCGAGACGGAGCCCACCCGTCCCAATGAGATCGGCATGCACCGCGTCGCCTTCTCCGTCGACGACCTCGACGAGGCCCTCGAGATCGCCGCGAGGCACGGTTGCCGTCCCCTTCGCGGCGTCGCCACCTATCAGGGCCAGTACAAGCTCACCTACGTCCGCGGCCCGAGTGGCATTCTCGTGATGCTCGCCGAGGAACTGAGGCAGAGTTCGGCGCGGCCTGCCGCTCCCTAGTGCTCTCCGTCTCTCAAGCGGCTCTGCGGGCGCCGCGTTCAGCCAGCTTGCGTCCTTCGACCTCGACTGCGCGCAGTGCCTCGACGCGCATCGCGTCGGCCATGTCCTTGAACTGGTCGAGGGCCGGATTGACACCGACCAAGGTGAACCGGCGTTCGACGATGGTGAGGTCGAGACCCACGACGTCAGCGAGGATGCGTCGCAGCCAGGAGGTGGAGTGGTTCCATCCCTCCTTCGGCGATCCGGGCCCATAGTTGCCACCGGTGACGGTGACCAGTAAGGCGGGACGGTCGCGCAGCTCGGGACCGCCCTCGCTGATGCGAGGATCCGTGAAGAGGATGTCGAACCAGGTCTTGATGTGCTGCGAGACGCCGTAATTGTAGAGCGGCACCGCGAAGAGGAGGGTGTCAGCGGCGATCAGTTCGTCGGCGAGCGTGGTTGCGAGCTCGACCGCGGCCTGTTGGGCAGGGGTGCGGGCGTCCTGCGGTAGCTGCTGCCCCACGACGGCGTCCGCCCACGCGGTGGAAGGGAGCGGGCTCGTGCCGATGTGGCGACGAATCACCTGCTCGTCGGGATGTGCGGCCGTCCACTCGGCTTCCGCGATGTCGGCGAGCTCGCGGCTCACGGATCGGTCGGGGAAAATGCTCGCGTCCAGGCGGAAGAGGGTCATGGGGTGTCCTTGTCTACTCAGGTGTTTCTTCAGAACTCATTCACCAGCTGCAGGCCGCCGGCGGGCGATGATGCCCACCGGCGATGCGCTCAGATCACGGTCGTGCCGCCGTCGGCGACGAGTTCCATGCCGTTGACATAGCTGGAGTCGTCGGAGGCGAGGAAGAGGGCGATCGATGCGATCTCGTCGGGGTGGCCCATCTCTCGTCGTGGGATCACGGACTCGAACATGGTCTTCATCTCCGCGCTGAGCGCGTCGCCCATCATCGGTGTGGCGACCGAGCCGGGGGTGAGCACGTTCACCCGGATCCTTCTGTCCCGGAGTTCGGCGACCCAGACTCGTGCGTAGGCGGGCAGCACGGCCTTGCTCGCTGCGTAGACGCTCCAGTCGGGGTAGCCCCGCAGTGACGCGTTCGATCCGGTCATGAAGATCGAGCCGCCATCGTTGAACAGCGGCAGTGCCTTCTGGACCGTGAACAGGGTGCCGCGCGCGTTCAGTGAGAAGGCGGTATCGAATTGGGCCTCGGTGATCTCGCCGAGCCTGCCCTGCTCGCCGCCGCCAGCGCTTGTCCACAGCACGTCGATCGTGCCCTTGTCCTGCTTGACCGTCTCGAACAGACGGTCAAGATCATCGAGGTCGGACGAATCGGCCTGCACGCCGGTCACATTCCGGCCGATCAGCTTCATGGCTTCGTCGACCGCGTCCTTCCGGCGGCCGGTGATGAAGACATGTGCTCCTTCATCAACGAACAACTTGGCGCCGGCCAGGGCCATGCCACTTGTCGCGCCGGTGATCACCGCGACCTTGCCGTCGAGCTTTCCCATGATTACTCCGTTCCATTGAGGTTGACGCCGAGGGAGATGTTGAACCCCAGTCCGTTACGTGCAAGGCCCATCTCCAGCAGGCCCGCGCCCTCCAGCCAGTGCGCAACGCTCAGCTCACCGGCATCCCGGGGGCGAAGTCCGAGGCTCGTGATGAACGCGGCGACGCGCGCCTTGGCCTGCACGTCATCGCCGGCCATGAACACATCCACCGGGTCGCCCGCGGCCAGGATGTGCCTGAAGAGGGTGTTGAACGCCTTCACCACGTGGGTGCTGGCGGGGGCGGCCCCGGCGATCATCTGCGCGACGGAGGTGTCGTGAGGGACAGCCAGCCCGGTGGCGTCGGCGTTGAAGGGGTTCGTGATGTCGACGATGATCTTGTCGGCCAGCGCCTCCCCGAACTCGTTGACGACCGGCACGGCGCCCGCGAACAACACGGCGAGGATGACGATGTCACCCGTCGGGGCGGCGCCCCACCGCCCGGTCGTGGCGCCGTCGCCGAGCGCCCGGGCCAGGGCTGTGGCCTTGGCCGGATCCCGGCTGATGACCTCGACGGTGTTGCCTCCCTTGAGGGCAAGGGCGCCGATGGCTCCAGCCATGTTCCCCGAGCCGATGATGCTGATGCTGCTCATGACGTGCTCCTTCGTAGTGTCTGTGGTGATTGGTCGGAGGAGGGTTTCGCTGGCAATCGCATGAGCACCAGGGTGAGGCACCCCTCCGGATATCCAATTGAACCGGAGGGGTGCCTCATCCATTCCCGACCACAGTGAGAATTTCGAAAAAGGGCGTTGCGCCCGCGCCGGTACACCGGAGGACACCCTCGGTTGCCGAGGTACATTGACTACATGAGCATCAGCGACGTTGAGCGGTCGCAGCGGCCCCGGCGCCGCGACGCGCAGGAGCGCCACGACCGGCTCATCGCCGCGGCACGGCGCGAGTTCGCCGCTCGCGGTGTGGATGCCTCTCTGGAACGGATCGCTCGCGAGGCCGACGTCGCCATCGGGACCCTGTATCGCCACTTCCCGACTCGTATGGACCTGCTCCTGGCCGCCCTCGAGCCTCGACTTCGGGAGTTCACCGACGGGTCCGAGAAGGCCCTGGAGATCGACGACCCGTGGGAAGGATTCGTCTCCTACCTGGAGAACCTGTTTCGCGTGCAGGCGGGAGACCGGGGTTTCAACGACTTCCTCTCTCGCCGCTTCCCTGGCAGCGCCGACACCGAGCGCATCCACGACCAGATGTGCCAACAAATCGAAGACGTGCTCACCCGAGCCCAGGAAGCCGGCGAGGCGCGCCCCGACATCGCACTCGCCGACATCGTCAACCTCATCTGGACCAACGGCCGAATGCTCGACGCCACCAGCACCACCGCGCCGAACGCGTGGCGGCGTTACCTCCACCTCATGCTCGACGCCTACCGGGCCAAGAGGGCACACCCGATACCCGAGCCACCGATGACCGAACAGCAGCTCTACGACGCAATGGTGCACCTCAACTCATCCCACTGAACGAGCACCGCACAGCCCCGGCCCTGAAAGAAGCGGGTTCCCTATTCGGCTTCGTGCGTTGTTCTGGGCCGGCGCCGTAGCGGGATTCGTCTGCGCCCTTTGGCTATTCCAGATGGGCAGTGCGCTCGACCCTCCTGCCGATCCGAATCGCGCGAATGCACTCGCCGGCTTCGCCGCAATCGGCGCCGTCCTCTACGGACTCATCCCGTTCTTCATCGCCCGTCGGCCGGCTGTCTCTGCCGGCTGATCGCGGCTCTGCGACCTCCCGAACGGCCGCGCAGACCTGCCAGCATTACCGCGAAACTGAGGAGTGCGTCCACAACATGAGGGGCTTCCCCCTGCGACCACCGGGGCGCCGGCGAGCTGCCCGCTGCTGCTCACGCCCCGGTGAACACGAGCCAGAGCAGCACGCCGTTCAGCGTGATCAAGAAGACGGATGCCGCGACGCCGAGCGCCGTCGTCATCCAGTGGTTCGCAAACCGGCCGAGCACCCCGCGCTTGGCGGTGATCGCCACGAGCGGCACGAGCGCGAACGGGATGCCGAACGAGAGCACCACCTGACTCAGCACGAGCGAGATGGTCGGGTCGAAGCCGAGCGAGAGGATCACGAGCGCGGGGATGAGGGTCACCAGCCGGCGTGCCAGCAGCGGCACACGCACGTGCAGCAGGCCATGCATGATCTCGGCACCGGCGTAGGCGCCCACTGACGTCGAGGCGAGCCCCGACGCCAGAAGTCCGACGGCGAACAGCGTCGCAACGACAGGGCCGAGCGTCGTCTGCAGGGCGGCGTGCGCTCCCTCGAGGCTGTCGGTGCCCTCGACGCCTGCGAGGTTCGCCGCCGCCAGGAGGAGGATGCAGAGGTTCACCGACCCGGCGATGAGCATCGCGATCGAGACGTCCCAGCGCGTGGCGCGAAGGAGGGTGGCGGTCGGGATGCCGCGACCGACCTCGATGGGCTCAGCCGCCTCGTGGCGTCCGGCGTCGCCGCCTGCCGGCCTGCGACTCGGGGCGAATCGATCCCGGCTCAGCGCCGAGTGCGCGTAGATCGCGTGCGGCATGATCGTCGCGCCCAGGATGGATGCCGCGAGCAGCACCGAATTCGTGTCGGCGAACCGCGGCACGAGCCCGGCGAAGAGGCCGGCCGGGTCGGGCGGTGCAACGAAGACCCCGACGCTGAACCCCACGGCGATGATCACGAGCAGCCCCACGATGACGAACTCGAACGGCCGCGCACCACGGCGCGACTGGATCACGAGCAGCACGAGGGAAACCGCGCCGGTGATGAGGCCGCCCCAGACCAGCGGCACGCCGAACAGCAGGTTCAGCGCGACGGCTCCGCCGATGACCTCGGCGAGATCAGTGGCCATCGCGACCAGTTCGGCCTGCAGCCAGTAGGCACGCCGCCCCCACTTGTTGCCGAGGCGTTCCCCGAGCACCTCTGGCAGGCTCTTGCCCGTGACCACGCCGAGCTTGGCCGAGAGGTACTGGATGAGCCACGCCATGACGTTGCCGAGCACCACGACCCATACGAGCAGGTAGCCGTACTGCGCACCAGCCGTCATGTTGCTCGCAACGTTGCCCGGGTCGAGGTAGGCGACGCCGGCGACCAGTGCCGGGCCGATCAGCCAGGCGAGCCGGGGCACGGATGTCGCGGCCAGAGGCGTGCCGCGCCTGCGGGCGCGCGAGGTGGAGGTGCTCGATGCCTGCACCGTGGGCATCGATGCGGCATCGGGCGCGGTCGGCGGCACGGGCGAGCCCACAGCTGCTGCGTCGGTCGGCGCGGTGCCGGTCGGCGCGGTGGCTGCGGAGGGGCGCGTCGTCGCGGCATCCGAAGATTTAGGCATACCGAAAGATTACATGGACTTCGGCGCACCGAAAAGCCCGATGCCGCATCGCCGGGGTCGGTTTCGTTCGGCACGACTAGCCTTGCCACGTGGATGCTGCCGGCCCCGACCCCAAGGCGATCGACGAGACCCCGTCGCACGGCGTCGGCCCGTGGCCGGGCGGGCGCGATGCGTGGCCCGACGACCCGCACTACGACCCCGACCTGCTCGCGCACGGCGATCGCCGCAATGTCGTCGATCGTTACCGCTACTGGAGCATGGAGGCGATCGTCGCCGACCTGGATCAGCGGCGGCATCCGTTCCACGTCGCGATCGAGAACTGGCAGCACGACATGAACATCGGCTCGATCGTGCGCACCGCCAACGCCTTCGCGGCCGAGACCGTGCACATCATCGGACGGCGCCGGTGGAACAAGCGCGGCGCCATGGTCACTGACCGCTATCAGCACGTGCTGCACCATCCGGATGTCGCCGACTTCGTCGAGTGGGCCCGGGCACGGGCGCTGCCCATCATCGCCGTCGACAACGTCGACGGGTCGAACCCCGTCGACGAGACCGAGCTTCCCGAGCGCTGCGTGCTGCTGTTCGGCCAGGAGGGCCCCGGCCTCAGCGCGGAGGCGCTCGCCGCCGCGGACATCATGGTCGAGATCACGCAGTACGGCTCGACCCGGTCGATCAACGCGAGCGCCGCGGCGGCGATCGTCATGCACGAATGGGTGCGCCGCCACGCCCAGCACGTCCGCCACTAGCATTGGACCCCATGCCCGTCGTCGACAACGCGATCTACCGCGGTGGCCTGCGGGTCGCCACACCCGCGACCCTCGAGGAGACCTTCGAGACGCGCGCCGAGCACGGCGGGTTCGCTTGGATCGGCCTCTACCGGCCGACCGACGCCGAACTGGACGTCGTCGCGAACGAGTTCGACCTGCACCACCTGGCCGTCGAGGACACCCGCAAGGGGCATCAGCGCGCCAAGCTCGAGCGCTACGGTGACACGCTGTTCGTCGTGCTGCGGCCCGCGCGCTACCTCGACGACGTCGAGACGGTGGAGTTCGGCGAGCTGCACGTGTTCATCGGGCGCGACTTCGCCATCACGGTGCGCCGTGCCGAGTCGCCCGACCTCGGCAAGGTGCGTCATCGCCTCGAGGCGACGCCCGAGCTGCTCCAGAAGGGGCCCGAAGCCGTGCTCTATGCCGTGCTCGATGAAGTCGTCGACGAATACTCGCCTGTGCTGGCCGGCCTCGAGAACGACATCGATGAGATCGAGGAGCAGCTCTTCGACGGCGACCCGATGGTCACCCGCCGCATCTACGATCTCGCGAGCGAGGTCATGGAATTGCAACGAGCGACGCGACCCCTGATCGATATGTTCTCCACCCTCGAGCGGGGCTTCGAGAAGTATGGTGTCGACGTCGAGCTGCAGCGGTACCTGCGCGACGTGCTCGACCATTCGATCCGCACCGTCGAGCGGGCCGATTCGTTCCGTCAGCTGCTGCAGAACGCGCTGCAGGTGCACGCCACCCTCGTCGGCCAGCGCCAGAACGAGGAGATGCGCCGGCTCAGCGAGACGAACCTCGCGCAGAGCGA
>JALYWB010000134.1 GCA_030852935.1 Actinomycetota bacterium
AGCTGGGCGCGCACGAGCCCAGGATGTTGCGCCCGCACGTCGTGGGCACGCGCCGTGTCCGGTTCGCCTGCGGCATCCGTGCCCTCGGCGAAGAGGAGCGCGAGGCCACGTGCCGCGTCGCCCCGAGCACCGGCGTGTGCGACGAGGTCGCCGACCTTCGCACCTGAGCGCAGCACGGGCGCGCGGCCCTCGAGATCGCCGAAGGCCGTGACCGCGATCGTGAGCACGGCCGAGGCCGACAGGTCTCCGCCGACGACACCGGCACCGGGGGCGAGCGCTGCGAGGCCCTCTCGCATCCCATCGGCGAAGCCCTCGAGCACGGCGACCGGTGTGGGGGGCGGTGCGGCGATGGCCACGACCAGCGCCGTGGGCCGCGCGCCCATCGCCGCGACATCCGTCAGGTTGGTGGCCGCCGCCTTCCAGCCGAGCTCGAATGGCGTCGACCAGGCGAGCCGGAAGTCGGGGCCGTGCACGAGCAGGTCGGTGGTGACGACGAACCGTCCGTCGGCTGCCGCGACGACCGCGGCGTCATCGCCCGCACCGAGAAGGGCGGCGTCGCCCGCCCGCAGTCGGGGCAGGATGCGGGCGAGCACCGCGCTCTCGCCGAGCTCGGCGATCGAGGTGCCGCCGCCCGGGTGCGCAGCTGGTTCCATGACACTCACGGTAGCCTGATCGGGATGCCCCACCCCGCCGTCAGCTCGCCGCGCCACGCGCTCCTTCGCACCGCGTTCGTGGCGCTCGCTGCACTCCTCGGCGGCCTGGTGCTCGCCGGCTGCGCACAGGCCGTGCCATTCGACCCCGCCGCCGACGCGAGCGATCCCGACTGCGCGGCCGTCGTCGTGCGTCTGCCCGACACCGTCGCCGGGCTCACCGAACGCGAGACGAACGCGCAGGGCACCGGAGCATGGGGGCAACCCGCCTCGGTGCTGCTGCGCTGCGGGGTGGAGCCGCCGGGTCCCACTACCGATCGATGTGTCAGCGTCGACGGCGTCGATTGGATCATCGACGAGTCGGACGCCCCGAACTACCGCTTCACGACCTACGGCCGCACACCGGCCGTCGAAGTCCTCGTCGATAACGACGCGGTGTCTGGGTCGACCGCGATCACGGATCTCTCGTCTGCGGTCTCGGCCATCCCGGCCGAGGGCGGGTGCGTCGCGATCGACGACACCCCGATCGACCCAGAGGGCTAGCGGATGCCGCGGGCGCGGCCGACCTCGATGAGCTCGGTGATCAGCTCGGGGTAGCTCACGCCGGTGTTCAGCCAGCACGTCGGGAACATCGAGATCGGGGTGAACCCGGGCATCGTGTTCACCTCATTGACGACGAATCCCTCGTCCGTGAGGAAGACGTCGACGCGCGCGAGCCCCTCGCCGCCGATGGCCTCGAACGCGCGGCCGGCAATTCGCTGCAACTCGAACAACTCGCCGTCGCCCAGGTCGGCGGGACAGATCAGGTCGACGCCCGGAGCATCGAGGTACTTCGCCTCGAAGTCGTAGAACGCGCGACCAGTGACGACGACCTCGCCCGCGACGCTCACCCGTGCCGGTTCGCCGTCGCGACCCTGGAGCACGCCGCACTCCAGCTCGCGGCCGGTCATCGCCGCCTCGACGAGCACGGTGCGATCCTCGACGAAGGCGGCGTCGAGGGCGGCATGGAGGCCCGACCAGTCGTCGACCTTCGTGACCCCGACCGATGAGCCGGCCCGCGCCGGTTTCACGAACACGGGCAGGCCGAGGCCGTGCACCCGGCGCTTCCACAGTTCGGGATCGTGGTCGAGCGCGGCGCGCGTGAGGGTGACCCATGGGGCCACCGAGATGCCGGCACCCTCGAGCACGGTCTTCGTGAAGTGCTTGTCCATGCCGACGGCCGACGCCAGCACGCCGTTGCCGACATATGGCAGGCCGAGCAGTTCGAGCAGCCCCTGCACGGTGCCGTCCTCGCCGAAGCGGCCGTGCAGGATCGGGAACACCACGTCGACCTCGCCGAGCGAACGCTCGCCGGTAGCATCCGTCACCGTCAGCTCACGGGAGCGTGCACTCTCAGGCCAGTGCACCCGGCTGCCGTTGTCGACGACCTCTGGCAGATGCCCCGGGTCCAGCGCGAACCGGGCCGGGTCATCGGACTCGAGCACGTAGGCCCCGTCGCGGGTGAAGCCGACGGGGATCACCTCGAAGCGGCTACGGTCGATCGCTCCCAGTACTCCGGCCGCCGTTGCGCAACTGATCGAATGCTCGCTTGAACGCCCGCCGAACAGCAGAACCACCCTCAGCTTGTCCATCCCTCGTCCTTTCGCCCTTCGGCTCGTCATCGGTCGTGAGGTGCGGCGCGATGTGCTTCGGGTCGAGCGTGCCGGCGAGCACCTGGCGAACCTGCTCGACGATCGGCATCTCCACGCCCCTCGCCCTGGCGAGCTCGAGGATCGGCGCGACCGACGCGAGTCCCTCAGTGGTCTGCTGCATCTGGTTCACGACATCGCTCAGGTGGTACCCCTGGCCGAGCAGGCGACCCGCGGTGTTGTTCCGCGAGAGCGGCGACTGGCTCGTGGCGATGAGGTCGCCGAGGCCCGCGAGGCCCGAGAGGGTCTCGGAGTGCGCGCCGTAGGCGACCGCGAAATCGGTCATCTCGACGAGCCCGCGCGTGATGATCGATGCCTTCGTGTTCTCGCCGTAGCCGGCCCCGTCGACGATGCCGATCGCCACCGCGATGAGGTTCTTCAGCACGCCGCCGAACTCGGTGCCGATGACGTCCGTGTTCACGAAGGAGTGGAAGTACCGATTCCGGGCGACGGATGCCACGGCCTGCGCCGTCTCGAGACTCGCCGAGGAGACGACCGCCGCCGTTGGCTGCTCTTTCGCGATCTCGAGGGCGAGGTTCGGGCCCGAGATCACCGCGATCTGCGACGGATCCAGGCGCAGCACGTCGGCGATGACCTCGCTCATGCGCATACCCGTGGTCTTCTCGACGCCCTTCATCAGGGAGATGACCACGGCGTTCGCATTCAGGTGCGGCGCGATGACCTTCAGGTGCTCGCGCAGCGACTGGCTCGGCACCGAGATGTACACCTGCTCTGCGCCGGCGAGCGCGAGGTCGAGCCTGCTGGTCGCCCGGAGCCCGAGCGGCAGGTTCACCCCTGCGAGGTAGTCGCTGTTGCGCTTGGCCTCCTGGATCTCGCGGGCGATCTCGGGGCGACGTGCCCACATCACGACGTCGGCGCCACCGTCGGAGAGGATCTTCGCGAACGTCGTGCCCCAGCTGCCGGCGCCGAGCACGGCGACGCGTCTGCCCACGGGCTTCCGGCCCACTCCCCTAGCCCTCAAGGCGACCGGTCTCCGACTGGCCGTGCGCCGAGGGGTCCCAGCGACGGGCAGGTGCCTGCTCGTCGCGGAGTTCGGCGAGGAGCGCAGCGATCGCATCCATCAGTTCACCCGTCGCCTTCTGCAGCATCGCCTGCTCGAGCGGCTTGCCCCGGTAGGCGCTCAGGTCGAGCGGTTCCCCGATCGCCACGTCGATGGTCTTGCGTGGATAGAGGCTGATCTTCTTGCCGTACCGCGGCATCAGCGCCTGCGTGCCCCAGTGCGCAGCGGGGATGATCGGGATGTCCCGCTCGAGCGCGATGCGCACGGCACCGGTCTTGCCCCGCATCGGCCACAGGTCGGGGTCGCGTGTGAGCGAGCCCTCGGGATACACCACGAGCATGCGACCCTTCTCGACGAGCTCCTCTGCCGCGCGCAATGCCGCGTGGCTCTTACTGCCTGCCCGCTCGACCGGGATCTGACCCGAGGTGCGCAGGAACCACGCGAGCACCGGGTTCTTGAAGAGCGACGCCTTGGCGAGGAAGCGCGGCGCGCGACCGAGCTTCCAGCTCGCGGCGCCCATCACGACGGGGTCGATCTCGCTGTAGTGATTGGGAGCGAGCACGAAAGCACCGGTCTGCGGCATCCGTTCACGGTGATGGAAGCGGAGCCGCACTGCGAGATTGAACAGCGGCAGTACCAGCGCGGCGAGCACCCAGAAGAACGAGGGGCGCCGGGTCTCCGAACGGGGTGTTGCGGCGGGGCGATGTGACGAGTCGTCGTGTGGCACCCGCCCATTATCCTTCGAGTTCGAAGTCCGCCCCGAGGAGCTCGAGCTTCGTGATGAAGTTCTCGTAGCCGCGGGCGATGATACCGACGTTCGAGACGGTCGATCGGCCATCGGCCGTGAGCGCCGCGATCAAGTGGCTGAACCCGCCGCGGAGGTCGGGAACCTCGATGTCGGCGCCATGCAGTTCGGTCGGGCCCGAGATCACCGCGGAGTGCTTGAAGTTGCGCTGTCCGAAGCGGCAGGGGCGCCCACCGAGGCACTCCTTGTGCACCTCGATCGACGCACCCATCTCGACGAGCGCATCGACGAATCCGAAGCGCTGCTCGTAGACCGTCTCGTGCACGATCGAGACGCCCTTCGCCTTCGTGAGGGCGATCACGAGCGGCTGTTGCCAGTCGGTCATGAACCCGGGGTGCACGTCCGTCTCGATGATGACCGGGCTGAGCTCGCCGCCCGGGTGGAAGAAGCGGATGCCGTCTTCCTCGATGTCGAAGTCGCCGCCGACCTTGCGGAACACGTTGAGGAATGTGAGCATCTCGGCCTGGCGGGCGCCGCCGACGAAGATGTCGCCCTCGGTCGCGAGGGCGGCGGCGGCCCAACTCGCGGCCTCATTGCGGTCGAAGAGGGCGCGATGCGTGTACCCCTCGAGACGCTCGACGCCCTCGATGCGGATGACCCGGTCGGTGTCGACCGTGATGATCGCGCCCATCTTCTGCAGGATGTTGATGAGATCCATGATCTCGGGCTCGATCGCGGCACCCGACAGCTCGGTGATGCCGTCGGCGAGCACTGCGGTGAGCAGCACCTGCTCGGTCGCGCCGACGCTCGGGTAGGGCAGCGACACCTTGGCGCCGTGCAGGCCGTTGGGTGCCGACATCCGGATGCCGCTGGGCAGCTTCTCGACGATGGCGCCGAAGTTGCGCAGCACCTCGAGGTGGTAGTCGATGGGACGGTCGCCGATGCGGCATCCGCCGAGGTCGGGGATGAACGCCTCGCCGAGCCGGTGCAGGAGCGGCCCGCAGAACAGGATGGGGATGCGCGACGAACCGGCGTGCGCGTCGATGTCGGCCATGTGCGCCGTCTCGACGGCCGATGGGTCGAGGATGAGCTCACCCTCGTCGACACCGTGCGTGACGCTCACGCCGTGCACCTCGAGGAGCCCGCGCACGATGCGCACGTCACTGATGTTCGGCACGTCCTTCAGCACGCTCGGCGTGTCGCCGAGGATCGCCGCGACCATCGCCTTCGTGACGAGGTTCTTCGCGCCCTTCAACTCGATGCGGCCACGGAGCGGCTTGCCGCCGTTGATGGTGATGCGGTCGACGTTCAATCCGACGGCCGTTCCGTGGTTCTTGGCATCCTGCCCGAGTGTGTTCACAGACTCCCTGATTCTGCCGGCTCCCGGATGGGGAGGGTCTTCGGCCGCCACGCTTCACGATGTGTCTCGAACGCAGCGATCGACTCCTCATCCCGCAGGGTGAGCCCGATGTCGTCGAGCCCTTCGAGAAGCCTCCACCGAGTGTAGTCGTCGATGTCGAACGGCACGGTGAGCGCGCCTGCGCTCACCGTACGCTCAACCAGATCGACCGTGACGACTATTCCCGGGTCGGACTCGACGGCTCCCCAGAGTCGCTCGACGTCTTCATACGCGACCTGCGCGGCGAGGAGCCCCTGCTTGCCCGAGTTGCCCCGGAAGATGTCGCCGAACCGAGAGCTGATCACCACATCGAAGCCGTAGTCGCGCAGCGCCCAGACCGCATGCTCTCGGCTCGAGCCAGTGCCGAAGTCGGGGCCGGCGATGAGGATGCGAGCGCCTTGGTACTCGTCGCGGTTCAGGATGAACTCGGGGTCCTGTCGCCAGGCGTGGAACAGGGCATCGTCGAAGCCCGTCTTCGTGACGCGCTTGAGGAAGACCGCGGGGATGATCTGGTCGGTGTCGACGTTCGAGCGGCGCATCGGAACCGCCGTGCCGGTGACGGTGCTGAACTTCTGCATCAGTGATCCCCCTCGCTCGCTGAGCCCGTCGAAGCGGAGCTCCCTTCGACGGGCTCAGGGAGCGACTGGGCGAGATCCCAGGGGCTCGAGAGCGTGCCGCGGATGGCCGTGGCCGCTGCGACGAGCGGCGAGACGAGGTGGGTCCGACCGCCCTTGCCCTGACGCCCCTCGAAGTTGCGGTTGGAGGTCGAGGCGCAGCGTTCGCCGGGTGCCAACTGATCGGGATTCATGCCGAGGCACATCGAGCAGCCGGCGAAACGCCATTCTGCGCCGAACTCCTCGATGACCTTGTCGAGGCCCTCAGCCTCGGCCTCCAGTCGCACGCGGGCGGAGCCCGGCACCACCATGACCCGCACACCGTCGGCCTTCTGCTTGCCCTTGATGATCGATGCGAACGCGCGGAGGTCTTCGATGCGGCTGTTCGTGCAGGAGCCCATGAACACCGCGTCGACCCTGATGTCCTTCAGGGGCGTGCCCGGCTCGAGCGCCATGTACTCGAGCGCGCGCTCCGCTGCGGCGCGCTCATGCTGGTCATCGATGGATGCCGGGTCGGGCACCGCGTCGGAGAGTGACACACCCTGGCCGGGGTTCGTGCCCCAAGTGACGAACGGCTCGAGCGTGTCGGCGTCGATGAACACCTCTGCGTCGAAGACGGCGCCTTCATCGGTCGGCAGCGTGCGCCAGTAGGCGACGGCATCGTCCCAGTCGGCGCCCCGGGGCGCATGCGCCCTGCCCTCGAGGTAGGCGAATGTCGTCTCGTCGGGTGCGACCATTCCGGCCCTGGCACCCGCCTCGATCGACATGTTGCAGATCGTCATGCGGCCGTCCATCGACAGTGCGCGGATGGCGCTGCCGCGGTACTCGAGCACGTAGCCCTGGCCGCCGCCCGTGCCGATCTTCGCGATCACGGCGAGGATGATGTCTTTCGCGGTCACGCCGGGCCGCAGGGCGCCCTCGACGTTGATGGCCATGGTCTTGAAGGGCTTCAGCGGCAGGGTCTGCGTGGCGAGCACGTGCTCGACCTCGCTCGTGCCGATGCCGAAGGCCATGGCGCCGAATGCGCCGTGCGTGGAGGTGTGCGAGTCGCCGCAGACCACGGTGATGCCGGGCTGCGTGAGGCCCAGCTGCGGGCCGACGACGTGCACGATGCCCTGCTCGACGTCGCCGAGGGAGTGCAGGCGGATGCCGAATTCCTTCGCGTTTCGGCGCAGGGTCTCGATCTGCGTGCGGCTCGTGAGGTCGGCGATCGGCTTGTCGATGGCGAGCGTCGGCGTGTTGTGGTCTTCTGTGGCGATCGTGAGGTCGGGCCGGCGCACCGGCCGTCCGGCCACCCGGAGACCGTCGAACGCCTGCGGGCTCGTGACCTCGTGCACGAGATGCAGATCGATGTAGATGAGGTCGGGTGTTCCGTCTTCGCCCTTCTTCACCAGGTGGGCGTCCCAGACCTTCTCGGCCAGGGTACGGGGTCTCGCGTCCGATGTATTCGCGGGGATCGCGGATGCTGCATTCATACGTGCTCTTCCTCAGAATCAGTGGTCGACCGACGACGGACTCCGCGGCGGGGTGGGCCTAGGACGAGGCCCCGCCGCGGCACGGAAGGAGGATGAGTCGTGGTGCGCGCACCCCTCCAGATTACACGGTGTCGAGCGGCACCCGGTCCAGTCGCACCGCGTACTCGCCGAGCAGGAGGGTCGCGCCGTTCGGGGCATCCGCCGCCTGACCGGGTTCCAGTTCGCGCACGTCGCCCTCGGCCGTGAGCACCCGTGTGCCGTTCGTCGAGAACAGGTCGGTCACGGTCACGCGGCCATCGACGACCTCGACGAAGGCGTGCGTCTTCGACACGGAACGTGCGGGATCGGCGAGCGGGACCGTCGCAGCACCCGGGCGCGCGGTGTCCGCGTTGGGGTCGCGGCCGAGCACGACGGGACGGAGTAGCAGCACCTCGACGCCCTCGGTGGCGCGAAGCCGCCATGCGCCCTGGACCGTGCCGGCTCGGGGCGCTTCGACCCGTTCCTCGAGCGAAGACGATGTCATGGGGCCGGGCGGGATCTGGGGGCGCGATGGAGGTGGCGGGGTCGAGTGCGTCGGTGGCCCGGCCGGAGCATCCGGCACTGCCGGGGCGGAGGGCGGGACCGGCACAGACGGGGGGACGATGCCCGGTGGTGAGAACGCGGGCAGCACGCGCGGTCGCGGATCGCGAACCGTGCGATCGGGCTCGTCAATGGGCTCCGCCGCAGGGATCAGGCCCGGCGGCGGAACGATGAAGTCGGGCTCGGCCACGCCACCACTCTAGCGACGACCCCGCACCCGGTAACGGCTGATCAGCCTCCGAAGCCGGCCCGCGGCACGTGCGACCGCGTCGATCGCGGCATCCGCGGTGGTCCAGCGATCCTCGACGACCGCATCGCTCACATTGCGGCCGCCGAAGACGTCACGATCGATCGTCGCGGCGAGTGTCGTGAGGCGCACGGATGCGCCCTGTTCGTGTG
>JALYWB010000140.1 GCA_030852935.1 Actinomycetota bacterium
GCTTCACGAGGGAGTACATGCTCTCGGGCCGGGCCGGGTACTCCTCGTCGACGGGGATGTACGGCGGCGGCGTGTCGAACGGAAGGCCGAGCACTGTCTCACTCGAGGCGTAGACGAGGTTCATGATGCCCAGGCGGCGAGCGGCCTGGAAGATGTTGAAGGTCGACGCCATGTTGTTGTGGAACGTCGCGACCTCGCTCGCCAGCCCAGGTGCTGGGATCGCACCGAGATGCACCAGCCCATCGATGCCGCCATCCGAGCCGATGCCATCGATGGCGTCGATCACGTCGCCGTAGTCCGAGAGGTCGACGCGGATGAATCCGGGCCCGCGCTCGCCGACTCGGTCGAGCGCCACGATCTCATGCCCGTTCGCACGGAGTTCGCGAACGACGGTACGACCGAGCTTGCCGGATGACCCGGTGACGATGACACGCATCTGCCAAGTCTGGCACCGGATGCCGCTGGCCCGCGCCGCACGCGTTCGCAACCCCCTGCCGAGCCCTCGGTCCCGGACGTACCCTCGACCCATGGCCGATGACCCCGAGCGTCCGGGCGCGCAGGAGTGGGTCCCGCCGCACGCGGGACTCGACGAGCTCCGCAGCGCTGCCCCCGATTGCCGTGGGTGCGAGCTCTGGCGCGAGGCGACTCAGGTCGTCTTCTCGACGGGCCGCGAGAGCGCGACGATCATGCTCGTCGGTGAGCAGCCCGGCGATCGCGAGGACCTCGAGGGCGAGCCCTTCGTCGGCCCGGCAGGTCGGGTCCTCACCGAAGCACTCGAGGCCGCCGGAATCCCGCGCCGGCGCGTCTACCTGACCAACGCGGTGAAGCACTTCCGCTTCGAACGCCGCGGCAAGCGACGCATCCACGACAAGCCGGCGGTCGGGCATATCGTCGCGTGCCGCCCGTGGCTCGAGGCGGAATTCGAGACGGTGTCCCCTGCGATCGTCGTCGCGCTCGGCGCCACTGCGGCGCGATCGGTGCTCGGGCGCACGGTGCGCATCGGCGAGGTGCGCGGCAAGGTGCTTGCACCGGATGCCGCGGGCGGGCCATCCGCGCTCCCGTCACTCGTGCTCGTGACGACGCATCCGTCTGCGCTCCTGCGCATCGAGGACGCCGCCGACCGTGCGGCTGCCTTCGACGCGCTCGTGGACGATCTGCGTGCGGCCGCCGCCGCCGCGGGCTGATTCGGCCGCGGAGGGGCTGATTCCACCGTCTCCCAGCGCCCTCCCATTCGCATGGCATAGGCTTCAGGTATCTACAGCGGGTGGTCTACCCGCGAAACACGGCTGGGAAGTCGATGACCAGCTGGGGCGAATACACATCTCTCACACCGAAACACTCGGTGCAATTCGGGCGACGAAGCCCCGCACCGGTTCCGCGGATGTCACGCGGAGCTTCACGGCAATCTCCCGGGTCGTTCGCGAGTCCGGCCTCCTGAACCGCACACGCTGGTTCTACCTGTTCCTCGTCTCACTCCTCACGCTTGCGCTCGGCGGCGCGATCACCGGGTTCATCCTGCTCGGCGACTCGTGGTTCCAGTTGCTCATGGCCGGCGCACTCGGGCTGATCTTCACGCAGTTCGCGTTCCTCGCTCACGAGGCGTCGCACCGCCAGGTGCTCGAGTCGGGCCCTGCGAATGACCGGGTCGGGCGCATCCTCGCGGCCGGCGTCGTCGGCATCAGCTACTCGTGGTGGATGACGAAGCACACTCGTCACCACGCGAACCCGAACAAGGTCGGCAAAGATCCCGACATCGAGTTCGACACCATCTCGTTCACCGAGGCGGATGCCGCGAAGCAGCGCGGGCTCATCGCGCTCATCACGCGCAAGCAGGGTTACCTCTTCTTCCCGCTGCTCATGCTCGAGGGCCTGAACCTGCACTATCGGTCGATTCGCACGCTGCTCGAGCGCGGACCCGTCAAGGGACGCTGGATCGAGCTCAGCCTGATCGCTGCGCGCTTCACGGTCTACCTCGGTGCCATCTTCTGGGTGCTCCCGCTCGGCATGGCGTTCGCCTTCATCGGCGTGCAGATGGCCGTCTTCGGCGTCTACATGGGCGCGTCGT
Organism: Actinomycetota bacterium; assembly: GCA_030852935.1. GTDB lineage: Bacteria > Actinomycetota > Actinomycetes > Actinomycetales > Microbacteriaceae > Agromyces. Next base: position 2,066 of record JALYWB010000140.1, read on the forward strand.
TCGCGCCGAACCACAAGGGCATGCCGCTGATCCCGGCCGATGTGAAGCTCGACTTCTTCACGAAGCAGGTGCTCACCTCGCGCAACGTGTCGGGCGGCATCTGGGCGAGCACCCTGCTCGGCGGCCTCAACTACCAGGTCGAGCACCACCTGTTCCCGAACATGCCCCGCCCGCACCTGGCGAGGGCGCGCGAGATCGTGCGAGAGCACTGCCGCACCCTCGACGTGCCCTACACCGAGACGACGCTCATGCAGTCGTACGGCATCGTGATCCAGTACCTCAACCGGGTCGGCCTCTCGGCCCGCGACCCATTCGACTGCCCGATGGTGAACCAGTTCCGCCGGGCATGACCACACACTTCCGGCGGCGGACGTCGCCGTCGGAACCCCGCACGACCTGAGGTCGTGCACGTCGCAGCCGCTTCGGTGGCTCGGCTTTACAGAAGGAAAAGAATATGGCAACCGGAACCGTCAAGTGGTTCAACGCCGACAAGGGCTTCGGCTTCATCGCTCCTGACGACGGCTCTGCCGACGTCTTCGCGCACTTCAGCGCGATCGCGTCGGGCGGATACCGCTCGCTCGAGGAGAACCAGAAGGTCGAGTTCGAGACCGCCCGCGGCCCCAAGGGCCTGCAGGCCGAGAACATCACTGTAATCAGCTGAATTCTCGCTCCCCACTGCGGGTAGAGCTCGTCGAAGCCTGCAGAACTGAGCGGATGCCACGGCTGCCCCCTCCTCGTGAGGTGTGCGCCGGGCATCCGCTCTTTGCATGTCCGCCCGTCGACCGGCGAGCGCCAGCGAACGTTTCGAAACTCCACCCGGAGCGTGTGTCTCTTCGCGAAGTGCGGTGAACTCGTGAACTCGCGAACTCGTGAACTTGGGAACTCGGGAACTCGGGAACTTGGGAACTTGGGAACTCGTGAACACGGGAACTTGGGAACTTGGGAACCGCACTCCCGAGAAGAACTCTGTCACCCCGGGCGAATCCGGGGTCCTCGGAGGTTTCCTTCGTAGGCTCTTCTCCGACCGGCGGTGACCACCCATCAGCTCCCCGCCTCGGACCTCGGCCCAGACCCCGACGAAGGAGTGCCCATGCAGTGCCCCAATGACGGCGCCGTCCTCGTGATGAGTGAGCGCAGTGGCATCGAGATCGATTACTGCCCCACGTGTCGAGGCGTCTGGCTCGATCGCGGCGAGCTCGACAAGATCATCGATCGTGCGTCAAATGAACTCGGGGCGGCACGCGGCGCACCGGCCGCTCCGTCGCAGCCGGTGCCACCGCAGGCACCGCCGCAGCCCCAGCAGCCCGCCTACGGGCAACAGTCGTACGACTCCGGCCCTCGCGGCTACGACAACCGCGACTACGACACCCGCGGCTACGACAACAAGGGCTACGACAACCGCGGCTTCGACAACCGCGGCTACGACAACAGGGGCTACGACAACCGCGGCTACGACAACCGCGGCTACGACAACAGGGGCTACGACCAGGGCGGCTACCGCAAGAAGAAGAAGGAGAGCTGGCTCTCCGAGCTCTTCGACTAGGCGCCGAAACCGGTCAACCCGGCCGTGGGCGCAGTCAGCGCCTCCGAACGCCTCGGCTAGACCGCCGCGGGCAGCCGGTCCCGGCGGTCGCGCCCGCGCACAAGTTCGGCGAACAGGGCTGCGTAGTCTCGCGCCATCCGCTGGTCGGTGAAGCGCTCCTCGACGCTCGCCCGGCATGCGGCGCGCTCGAGTGTGTGCACCGAACCGAGCGCGGCCGCGAGGTCGTCGAGGTCGTCGCGCACGAACCCCGTGACGCCCTCGTCGACGATCTCGGGCACCGAGCCGCGCGACGTCGCAACGACGGGGGTGCCCACGGCAAGCGCCTCGATCATCACGAGGCCGAAGGGCTCGTCCCACTGGATGGGATTCAGCAACGCACGCGAGTTACCCATGAGCTCGAGCTTCTCCTCGGCCGTGAGTTCGCCGATGTACTCGGCGTTCGAGCCGAGCGCCGGCCGTACGACCTCGTCGAAGTACTCGTGCTCGGCCGGCTCCTGCATCTTCGCCGCGATCCGCAGCGGGATCCCGGCGAGCTCGGCCACACGGATCGCCTCGATCAACCCCTTCTCGGGATGCATCCGCCCGACGAAGCACGCCTCATTGCCGCCTGGGCCGACCGCGACATCCGTCAGACAGATGCCATGGTGGATGACCCGGGTGATCGGTACCGCGGCGGTCGAGGCCTGGTGATGTGAGATCGCGACGAACGCCATGTCGGCATCGGCCGCACCGTAGAGTTCCTGCACGAGCGGGATGAACGGGCCGTGCGCGATCGTGACGACCGGCAAGGTCGTCGACGTGCGGGCCAGGATCGGCCCGGCGAGCGTGTTGTCGACGATGACATCCACGTCGTGAAGCCTCGCGTAGGCGCGGATGAGATGGCGCAGCTCGTGCGTCGTCAGCCCCATCATGGCCGGGTCGGACGGCGGGAAGCCGTTGAGGCGCGTGACCGGGCAGGTGCTGTCGCCGGATGCCGCAAGCACCACGTCGTGGCCGAGCGCGTCGAGCGCACAGGCCAGCGTGTCGATGAACGACTCGATGCCGCCGTACGCCGGCGGCGGCACCGGGATCCAGGGCGGGGCGATGATGCCGATTCTCATGAGTGCTCCGTTCGGGTCGAAGTCGACGAGCCCCTGCGGGGTGACCGGTGCAGGGTGAGGTGGCTGGGCAGCCCAGAGACCGACGTGCCCTCGCGTGCGACATCGAGTGAGATGCGCGAGCCCGCGAACGGCACATTGCGGAAGTGGATGTCGCCGAACTCGGGCGGCGGCGCTGGCGCAAGCCACACCTCGCCCGTGGGCACCGACGGCTCGAAGCGGAGCAGTGTGCGCAACAGCAGGAACGGCGACGCCGCGGCCCACGCCTGCGGAGAGCACGACGCGGGGTAGGCGACCGGTTCGGGATACTCGCTGCGGTCGAACCCGCAGAACAGCTCGGGCAGGCGTCCGCCGAAGTGACTGGCCGCGTCGAATTGGCCGGCGATGATGCGCTGCGCCTCGTCGGTGAAGCCGTAGCGCATCAGCCCGGAGGCCACGATGGCGTTGTCGTGCGGCCAGATCGACCCGTTGTGGTAGCTCGCGGGGTTGTACGCACCCATATCGGACGCGAGGGTGCGCACGCCCCAACCGGTGAACATGTGCTCCGACATCAGTCGTTCCGCGACATCCGCGGCCTTGTCGTCGTCGACGATGCCGCTCCACAGGCAATGGCCGATGTTCGACGTGCACGCGTCGACCTGCCGCTTGTCGCGGTCGAGGGCGATCGCGAAGCAGCGCTGCTCCGGCATCCAGAACCGATCGTTGAAGCGGGCCTTCAACTCGGCTGCCTTCTCGTCCATCTCCGACGCGGTGGTCTCGTCGCCGCGCAGGCTCGCGAGCTGCGCGCGCGCGAGGTACGCGGCGTATACGTAGCCCTGCACCTCGCACAGCGCGATCGGCGGCTCGGCGAGCGTACCGTCGGCGAAGTTGATGCCGTCCCACGAGTCCTTCCAGCCCTGGTTGATGAGCCCGAAGTCATTGAGGCGGGCGTACTCGACGAACCCGTCGCCGTCGCGGTCGCCATCGCGCTCGATCCACTCGATGGCGCGATCCGCGGCCTCGATGAGGTGGTCGGCGTCGTCGGGGAGCGCACCCCAGCGAGCAAGCTCACCGAGCACGATGACGAAGAGCGGGGTGGCATCCACTGTGCCGTAGTAGACCGACTCGCCGCCGAGGGCGAGATTCGTGGTCGCGCCGAGTCGCACCTCGTGCAGGATGCGCCCCGGTTGCTCCTCAGACGAGGAATCGAGCTCCGTGCCCTGCAGGTCCGCGAGCGTGCGCAGGGTGCCGAGCGCAAGTGTCGGATCGAGGCCGAGCGACATGTACGCGGTCAGCAGCGAGTCCCGGCCGAAGAGCGCCATGAACCACGGCACACCGGCCGCGACGACCGCCCGGTCGCGGTGGTTGGGGTCGAAGATGCGCAGCGACCCGAGGTCGCGCTGACTCTGCACGATGACCCGCTCGACCGCGTCGTCCTCGAGCGACGGCACCGGCACTCGGGACTGCCACGCCAGCAGCCGCTGCGCCGGTTGGGCCTCGAGTCGCGGGCCCTCGCCCGGCGTGGCGACGCTGACCTCCTCGCCGTTGAGGGTGGCCGTGACGTCGAGCTGAACGCTCCACGAGCCGCGGGCCGGCAGCTCGACGCGGAAGGCCACCCGGTCGTGTTCCACAGCGGCCTCGGGGGCCGTGACGACGAACCCGAGGGCGTCGACGGTGCCGGTGGATTCGACGCGAAAACGCCCGTCTGCATCGTGCATCGTCGGACGCGAGATGCCTTGGGCTCGTCCTTCCTTCACCTCGAAGATATCGGCGAAGTCCGCCTCGATCAGCACCTCGACGAGGCAGGTCATCGGCTGGCGCGAGTAGTTGCGCACCGTGATGCGCTCGCTCATGCCGCCGTTCACGCGGCGATCGCGTTCGACGGTGAGCGGCGTGTCTGCCCGGCCCGGGACGTGGCCGGCTCGCCCCACGAACACCGCCCGATACGGTTGCGGGCTCATCGCCGACAGCGTCTCCACTTGGGCGCCATCGATGAGCAGGATCCACCGCGAGATGAGCCTCGTGTCACGGAAGAACGCGCCGTACGGAAGCTCGGGCACGATGTCGCCGTTCGCGCTCGACGAACAGAACGACGACCCCTCCACGATCGTGACTGCTCCGACGCCCGCTGGCCGCGCCAGCGTGTCCGCATTCCAACCCACCATGCACCTGCCCTCGCATTCCACGCTCGAGCGAGGGGCGCAGCAGCATGCCGAGGACCCCTCGGGTGTGCTCACGATAGGCGCGCTGCACACCGGCCGGCAGGGGATTGACCCGGCTCGACCGGGTGATGATACTGAGGCGGATTCAGTACTCGATCGACGACGGTGGCGGTGCCAGCGCGCCCGTTCGTCGGGTCGTCGTCACGCCGCCGCGCCCGCGATGTTCACGAGCCAGGTGACCCCGAACTGGTCGGTGAGCATGCCGAATGCGTCACCCCACGGCGCGACCTCGAGCGGCTGCACCACCGTGCCGCCCTCGGCGAGCTTGTCCCAGTAGCCGCGGAGTGCGGCGTCGTCATCGCCCGAGAGCGAGATCGAGAAGCCGGCGAAGTCGTAGTGCGCCATGTCCTTCGGGGTGTCGGCGCCCATCAGCGTGAGGCCGTTCGGCGCGTCCAACTGACCGTGCATGATGAGGTCGTTGTCAGACGGGTCATGCGCCGACTGGAAGTCGGCGAACGTGCTCATCGTCAGCTCGCCGCCGAACACCGACTGGTAGAACTCGAGCGCCTCCCGCGCGTTGGTGCGGAAGTTGAGATAGGGATTGAGCGTCACGGGCATCGTGGGCCTCCAGGTCGTCGTCGTCCTGCGCTCGATTCTGCTCCGGATGCGGCGCCGAGGCGAGAGGCGATGGAAAAACGCTTGACGCGACGGCGGTATCGGCGTACGTTGTAATCAATCAAGTGGTTGATCAAGCAAATGGTTGGCGAGGAGGATGATGATCGTGGATCCGAGTGCCGACGATCGGCTCGATCGCGCCTTCATGGCTCTCGCCGACCCGGTGCGCCGCGGCATCATCGCCCGACTCAGCCGCGGCCCGGCCACGGTCAACGAGCTGGCCGAGCCGTTCCAGATCACCAAGCAGGCGGTGTCGAAGCACATCCAGGTGCTCGAGCAGGCCGGGCTCGTCACGCGAACGCGCGACGCGCAACGCCGACCCGTGCACCTCGCCGCCGCACAACTCGAAGCACTCACCGCGTGGATCGACCGCTACCGGTTGATCCATGAGCAGCAGTTCCGATCACTGGACGCGCTGCTCGCCACCGAGCGCGGCACCAACGCCGCGACATCCGATGCCGGCTCAGCCGACACCGCACAGGAGGAATCCGAATCATGAGCACCACCACCAATCCCGTCACGATCAGCGCCCCCGAGGGCCTGCCGTTCATCGACATCGAGCGTGAGTTCGATGCTCCGGTCGCGGCCGTGTTCAACGCGCACCGCGACCCCGAGCTCGTGAAGCAGTGGCTCGGACCGAAGGGCTATGAGATGACGATCGAGCGCTGGGACTTCGTGCCCCAGGGCGGCTACCGCTACGTGCACACCGATGCCGATGGCGACGCCTACGCGTTCAACGGCACCTTCCACTCGGTGCGCGAGAACGAGTTCGCGATCCAGACCTTCGAGTTCGAGGGCTTCCCCGACGTCGTGGCCATCGAGTCGCTGGCGTTCGAAGACCTCGGCAACGGCCGCACGCGGCTGCGCATCCACTCGACCTACCCGAGCCTCGAGGCTCGCGACGGCATGGTCCAGTCGAACATGGAGCTCGGTGTGCGTGAGGGGTACGAGCGGCTCGACGAACTGCTCGAAGCCTGAGCGACCGGATGCCGCGGCCCGCGAGTCGGCGCCGCGGCATCCGTCACCGACATCCCGCGCCCGCAGCGTAGACGCGCGGCCCGCACGAACACCGCACCACAACAGATGAGGAGCACCACCATGGACTGGACCCTCGAGGTCGTGATCGTGCCGGTCAGCGACCTGGCCCGCTCGATCGCCTTCTATCGCGACCACGTCGGGTTCGAGCTCGACCACGAGACGAAGAACGAGCACATGCACGTCGCGCAGCTCACTCCGCGCGGCTCGGGCTGCTCGATCGTGATCGGCGACCTGCCGTCGCAGCAGGAGATGGCGCCGGGCTCGCTCAAGGGCACCCAGCTCGTCGTCGCCGATGCGGCGGCCGCCCGCGAGGAGCTCATTTCGCGCGGTGTCGAATGCAGCGAGATCGTCGTCTTCGACGAGCGCGACGGCGGCACCTTCTTCGGGTTCAGCGACCCCGACGGCAACTCGTGGGGCGTGCAGCAGATCCGGGCACGCGCCGAGCGCCCGCTCATCCCGGTCGCCGCGCGCGGACGCTTCGGCGCCGAGCCCGAGCTCGACGACGAGCAGCCGAGCATATGACGACCTCCCTCGTGCTGCTCGCCGACACGCATGTGCCCAAGCGCGCCCGCGACCTGCCGCCCGTGCTCTGGGCGGCGATCGACGGCGCCGACCTCGTGGTGCACGCCGGCGACTGGGTCGATGTGTCGCTGCTCGACGCGCTCGAGCACCGCTCGCGGCGGCTCGTTGCCGTCTTCGGCAACAATGACGGTCCCGAGCTTCGCGCCCGGCTGCCCGAGGTCGCCCGCGTCGAGGTCGAGGGCGTTCGGATCGCCGTCATCCACGAGACGGGTGCTGCGGCACGACGCGAGGTGCGAATGGACGCGGCGTTCCCCGACGTCGACGTGCTCGTGTTCGGGCACAGCCACATCCCATGGCACACGGTCTCGCCTGCCGGTCTGCAGCTGCTGAATCCCGGCTCGCCGACCGACCGCCGCAGGCAGCCCGCGGCGACCTTCATGACCGCGATCGCCGACGATGGGAGGCTGCGCGACATCGCAGTCGTCCCGGTCGACCCACGGCAGCGCTAGGCCGGAGTGACGCCGAAGGCGAGCAGGCGGCGAGGTGACGGATGCCGCGTGGCGGCGCCATCCGTTCGTCTACCCCTTTGCCCGGCGTCGACGCGGCGGGTAGCGTCGATGGGGTGAGGGAGAACACGCGATGAGCGGGGCGTTCGAACAGGCGCTCGC
>JALYWB010000039.1 GCA_030852935.1 Actinomycetota bacterium
CGGGCGCCGTCGAGTGCAACGAAGAAGTCGGCCATCTCGGCCTCCCATGCGGCGGTGCGCGGGTCGTGTTCGAGCGCGCGCTGGGATGCCGCATCGTCGTCGGTCTCGTAGTAGCCGATGAGGAGGCCGTCGTCCCGGAGGAAGAGCGAGTAGTTGCGACGACCGGAGGCCTCGATGGCGCGGAGCATGTTGGGCCACACTGCGGCGTGGCGCTCGCGGTACGCGTCGAGCCGGCTGGGATCCACCTGCAACTGGAAGCAGACTCGCTCGGAGTCACGCCCCGCACGCTGCGTGCTGTGGTCGCTCATCCTCGAGCTCTCCATTCGTGGTCGTGGATCAGTGCGTCGTCGCGCACCGACATGAATCGTTTCAAAGTGTAAGCGACGATCGAGGGCTGCGCAAATCGGAATGCGCTTTCCAAATCGGGTACCCGAACTCCGTGCCGCAGAGATCGCACAGGCCCGGCCGGATCGGTTTCCCGCCCGGCCGGGCCCATGTGCGGTGCGGCGCTCAGAAGTCGAAGTCGCCGATGTTCTCCGCGTCGAACACGTACGGGTCTCCGAGGAGCACGACACCGTCGGCACCGACCGTGTACTCGCCGAGCTTGCCGGCGTCGAAGGTGTCGCCTTCGGCTCCGGTGATGTCGCCCTCGATGAGCGCCTTCGCTGCGAACGCCGAGAGGTAGCCCAGGTCGGCCGGGTTCCACAGCGCGAATGCCGTGACCGTGCCGTCTTCGACGAACTCGCGCATCTGGTTCGGCGTGCCGAGGCCGGTCAGGGCCACCTTGCCCTTGTACTCCGACGTCGAGAGGTACCGGGCCGCAGCCGCGATGCCGACGGTCGTCGGGGAGACGATGCCCTTCAGGCTCGGGTGCGTCTGCAGCAGCGCCGCGGTCTTGTCGAACGACGTCTGATCGTCATCGTCGCCGTACACGGTCTCGACGAGCGTGATCTCGGGGTAATCGGAGGCGAGGTACTCCTCCATGAGCTCGATCCAGGCGTTCTGGTTCGTGGCGTTGGCCGAAGCCGAGAGGATGGCGATCTCGCCCGCGCCGCCGATCTGCTCGGCGATGAGGTCGACCTGCACCTTCGCGATGCCCTCTGCGTCGGCCTGGTTGACGAAGAGATCGCGGCATTCGGGATCGGTGTCGGAGTCGAAGGTGACGACCTTGACGCCCGTGTCCCGTGCCTCGTTGAGCGCATCGCAGATGGCCTGCGGGTCGTTCGCCGAGACCGCGATCGCGCCGACGCCCTGCTGCGTGAGCGTGTTGATGTAGCTCACCTGGGCGTCGGGGCTGGCCTCAGCGGGACCGACCTCTGCGAACGTGCCGCCGAACTCGTCGATGGCCTCTTCGGCACCAGCCGATGAGGTTTCGAAGTACGGGTTGCCGAGGTTCTTCGGCAGGAACGTGATCGAGAGCTCGCCGCCTCCATCGCCTCCGTCTGTGCCGCCGCCGTCAGTACCGGACTCGACGGCGCAGCCGGTCGCGAGGAGCGCGACGCTCACCGCGAGGGCCGCGAACGCACCGGCGCGGTGCTTCCTGTTCAACATCGTTGTTCTTCCCTTCATGGATGAAGTCGATGAGTGATCGCATCGACGAGTCGCGCGGCCCGGGTCACACTGCTGTGGAGGCCTCGACGCGCGGCGTTCCCCCTGGAGCCCTTCGCCGCTTGCGCAGCCAGGCCAGGAAGCTTGTGGACACCACCGACAGCACGAGCAGCACGCCGGTGATGATGTTGATGACGTCGGACGTGACATTCGCCAGTCGCAGTGCGCTCGCGAGCACTCCGATGAGCAGCACGCCGGCGATGACGCCGTGGATTGCGCCGCGGCCGCCGAAGATCGAGACTCCGCCGAGGAGCACGGCCGCGATGACCTGCAGTTCGAGGCCGGTGGCATTGTCACCGCGCGCGCTGCCATAGCGCAGCGTGTAGTAGATGCCGGCGAGGGCGGACACCGCTCCGGCGAGCACGAAGAGGATGAATTTCGTGCGATCGACCCGGACTCCGGAGAATCGGGCGGCCTCGCTCGAGAGCCCGATCGCATAGATGCCGCGGCCGAACGGCGTGAAGTGCAGGAGCACCGTGAACACGACGAGGAGCACGAGGAACAGGAACAGTACGACGGGGATGTTCGTGTTGCCCATTCGTGCCTTCGCCAAGTCGGTCCAGAACTCGGGGAAGTCGGTCACCGCGGTCGTGCCGAGGAGGCCGACCGCGAGTCCGCGGAACAGCGCGAGCGTACCGATGGTCACGGCGAGCGAGGGCAGGCCGACGACGGTGACCAGGAAGCCGTTCACCGCGCCGCCGATCGCACCCGCGAGGATCGCCAGGAGGGCAGCAACCTCGAAGGGCAGGCCCGCCTGTGTGAGCACGCCGGTGAGCACGCTCGCCAGCCCGACGATGCTCGCGACCGAGAGGTCGATCTCACCCGTGATGATGATGAGGGTCATCGGCAACGCGATGAGCAGGATCGGCATGACGTCGAGGAGGAGGAACGTCAGGGTGATCGGCTGGTCGAACCCTCGAACCGTGAGTGAGGCGACGACGGCCACGATCACGAGGAGGCCGATGATCGCCATCTCACGCGTGAGCAGGATGCGCTGCCAGAGCGGGCGATCGTTGTCGCGGTAGGTGCGCGCGGCTGTGGTGCCGGCGGTGGTCGCGGTCATGACTCGTCCTCCCTCGCCTCGAGGAGTCTGCGTTTCTGTCGGAGGGCGAGCACCCGGTCGAGCACGATCGCGCCGATGATGAGCGCTCCGACCACGGCCCGTTGCCAGAAGTCGGGGATGCCGAGGATCGGCAGCGCGCGGTTGATCGTGAGCAGCAGCACACCGCCGATGGCGGCGCCCCACACCGTGCCGCTGCCGCCGAAGATCGCGACGCCGCCGATGACGGCCGCACCGACTGCGTCGAGCTCCCATCCTGAGCCGGCTTGCGAATTGACCGTGCCGTAGCGCGCGGCATACAGCACACCGGCGAGGCCGGCGAGGGCCCCGGAGAGAACGAACGCGGTGAGGAGCCGCCGCGTGACGCGAAGGCCGTAGAGTTCCGCCGCAGAAGGGTCGGAGCCCATTGCATAGAATTCGCGGCCCGCCCGGGTGTTCTTCATGACCCAACCCGCGACGATGAGCACCGCGAGGGCGATGATCGTGAGGATCGGGATGAAGAGGATCTGCCCGGTGCCGAGCGCGAGGAACTCGCGCGGCATGTCGGATGCGTTCACCCGGTCGCCGCCGGTCCAGAGCACGTTGACACCGCGATACGCGTACAGGGTGCCGAGCGTGATGACGAGGGACGGCACCTTCGCGTAGGCCACCAGCGCACCGTTGATGAAGCCGAGCAGTCCACCGAACACGATCACGATCAGGAAGACCGCGAGGATCGGGATGCCCTGCAGGTCGATGAAGAGCCGCCCGGTGAGGTACGCCGAGAGCCCCAGTACCGAGCCGACCGAAAGGTCGACGTTGCGGGTGATGATGACGATCGCCTGGCCGACGGCCAAGAGCACGAGGATCGACGGGGTGAGCAGCAGGTCGCGCCATCCGTCGGAGCTGAACAGGAAGTTCGGGTTGGCCACCGTCGCGGCGACGATGACGAGCAGCAGTGCCAGGAGAATGCCGAATTCCCGGGCGGCGCCGACCGCACGGAGGTGCTTCGTGACGGGGGACTTCTCGATGGTGGGCGCGGTCACGAGTGCTGCTCCGTTGCGTGAGTGGCGGCGAACATGACGTTCTCGGATGTCGCGTCGGCCCGGTCGAGCTCCGCGGTGATGCGCCCTTCGCGCATGACGAGCACGCGATCGGCCATGCCGAGCACCTCCGGCAACTCCGACGAGATCATGAGGATGCCCATCCCGCGTCCGGCGAGTTGGGAGAGCAACCGGTGCACCTCCGCCTTCGTGCCGACGTCGATGCCTCGGGTGGGCTCGTCGATGATGAGCACTGTGGGCTCAGTGGCGAGCCACTTTCCGAGCACGACCTTCTGCTGGTTGCCACCCGAGAGGGTGCCTGCGACCGTGCTGAGTGCATTGGTCTTCACCTCGAGCCGGCTCGCCCACACTCTGGCCGCCCGGTTCTCGGAGCCGGTGGTGATGATGCCCGCCTTCGCGAGGCCGTCTCGGATCGAGAGGGTGATATTCCGGGCGACGGATGACTCGAGCACGAGTCCCTGGCGTCGTCGGTCCTCGGGCACGAGGGCGAGGCCCCGACGCATCGCAGCTCCAGGATCGCCCGCAGGGATCGCTGTGCCCTCGAGGCTGACCGAGCCGGAGTCGTAGCCGTCGACACCGAAGACGGCGCGGGCGACCTCGCTGCGGCCGGCGCCCACGAGGCCCGCGAGCGCCACGATCTCACCCGAACGTACGGTGAAGGAGATGTCGTGGAAGACGCCGGCGCTGGAGAGCCCGTCGACCTCGAGCAGCGGGCCACCGATCTCTGCTTCGAGCTTGGGGAACAGTTCGTTGACGTCGCGGCCGACCATCTGGCGCACGAGTTCGTCGGGCGTCGTCTCGGCGATGGGCGTCGTGCTGATGTAGGCGCCGTCGCGCATCACGGTGACGGTGTCGCAGAGGGCGAAGACCTCGTCGAACCGGTGTGAGATGAAGATGAGCGCGCGGCCCTCGTCGCGCAGGCTCCGGGCGATGGCGAAGAGACGATCCACTTCGACACCCGAGAGGGCTGCAGTGGGCTCGTCCATGATGAGCAACCTCGCGTCGAGCGAGATCGCCTTGGCGATCTCGATGACCTGCTGGTCGGCGATCGAGAGACCCTCGGCCGGACGATCGGGGTCGATGCGCACGCCGAGCCGCCGGAACAGCCCGTCGACCTCGTTCCGCATCGCCTTGCGGTCGATGCGACCGAAGCGACCCGTCGGTTGGCGGCCCATGAAGATGTTCTCGGTGACCGAGAGATCCGGGAAGAGCGTGGGCTCCTGGTAGATCACCGCGATACCGGCGGCCTTCGACTCGGCCGTCGAGGTGAAATCGACGTCGTCGCCACCGAAGCGGAAGACCCCTGCATCTCGACGGTACAGGCCGGCGACGATCTTCACGAGTGTCGATTTACCGGCGCCGTTCTCGCCGATGAGGGCATGGATCGAGCCCGCGTGCACCTCGATCGTGGCGGAGCGGAGCGCCACGACGGAGCCGAACGACTTCGTGACGTCGCGGAGCTCCAGCGCGGGGGCGCGGCCGGGGTTACCAGGGGTAATCGTCATTGACTTGGGCCTCAACTGCGGCGAGCTACCGCTCGTATGGGAAAGCGAATTTGTTGAATCGTTTCACGGGATGTTTGAATCTACGTCGACCGAGCGGCTGGTGTCAAATCGCGTCGATCGGCCCGCCTGGGCGGCGGTGCGGCTGAACTCGAAGTCGTCCGACGCCGGAACCCGATACTCGGCGATCCTGTGTCTCGGCTGTGTGATAGGTTCATCAGACCGACACGCTTTGAATCGTTTCAGCAATCATGCGCAGCGACGCACCCGGCCAACCGCCGGTGGTCCCACGCGCGGTCCCTCAATGACGAGACCGGAGACACCAGCTCGATGCCGATCCTCACCACTGCGCGTTTCGGCGGCGATCGCTCGCGCCAGGCGCGTGCCGCTTCCGCCGCCATCGCAGCGCTTGCACTCTCGGTCGCTCTGTTCGCGCCCATGGCGGTTTCGGGCCCGGCCACCGCGGCAGACGGCGACATCTCCACTTCCGGTCTCACCACGAACGGTCGGGTCGACCCGCTCGGCGTCACCGCCGACGCGCCCATCTTCGCGTTCAAGAGCACATCCACCGGGCGGGGTGTGATGCAGAGCGCCTACCGGATCCGCGTCGCAGAGGGCGAGAACACGCCCGGCTCGAGCACTGTCTGGGACTCCGGCAAGGTCGATTCCGATCAGCAGCTCGACATTCCCTACGGAGGCCCTGCGCTCGAATCGCAGTCGCGGTACAGCTGGCAGGTCAAGGTGTGGGACGACCGCGGCAATGAGTCGGACTGGTCAGAGACGGCGCGCTTCGAGACCGGGATCTTCGATGAGTCCGAGTGGAAGGCCGACTGGATCGGCGCGCCAGACCCGGCAGCACAGGCAGCCGAATGGACCGACTACACGGTCGAAGTCGACTTCACCCCGACGGCGGACAAGACCTTCGGGCTGTACCTCCGTTCCTCAGCCGACTTCGCCGACACGTACATGTGGCAGCTCAACGACTCGGACTCCGAGCACCCCATGCTGCGGCCGCACGTGCGGATCGAGAACAACTGGCGAGTCCTCGAGGAGATCGATCTCACCGAGAAGGGTTTGCCGGCAGACGTACTCGCGCATCGCGGCACGCTCGACATCGAACTCGACGGCGCCCGTATCACGACGACACTCAATGGGGTGGTCGTCGATTCGCGCACGGACTCCTCGCATTCCAGCGGCTTCGCGGGCCTGCGCACCGACGTCAAGAACGAAGAGGTGCTGATCCACTCGATGTCGGTGACGTCGCCCACCGCCACGCTCTATGCCTCGAACTTCGCGGGCGGGGAGAACCCCTTCAACGCCGGCACGATCATCCCCGGGGCCGACGGCGGGCTGAAGGTCTCCGGGTTCGTCAACGCCCTCTACACACCCTCGACGTCGCTGCCGCTCCTGCGCACCGGCTTCGAGACGGACGACGGCAAGCACGTCGCATCGGCACGGCTCTTCGCCTCTGCTCGAGGCATCTACGAGCTGTCGCTGAACGGCGAGAAGGTCGGCGACCAGGAGCTCGCACCCGGATGGACCGACTTCACGCAACGCATCCAGTATCAGAGCTACGACGTCACCGAACTCGTGAGGTCGGGCGAGAACGCCTTCGGCGCCATGCTGGGCGATGGATGGTACGCCGGGTACATCGCCTGGTTCGGCAACCACAAGTACGGCGAGCAGACCTCGGTGATCGCCCAGCTCGCGATCGAGTACACCGATGGGTCCACGCAGCTCGTCTCGACCGATTCCGGCTGGACGACCCACCCCGGCCCGATCCGCAGCGCCGACCTGCAGATGGGCGAGGACTACGACGCCCGGCTCGAGGTCGACGGCTGGAACGAGCCCGGCTTCGACGACGCGGCGTGGTCTCCTGTCGTGATCGCCGACTCTGCGACCGGCAGGCTCGTGAGCCAGACCGACGAGCCCGTGCGCACGACCCAGAACGTACCGGCGATCACGCAGAGCGAGATGCCGGCCGGAGTGCACATCTACGACCTCGGCCAGAACCTCTCGGGTGTCGGACGGATGACGCTGACCGGCACGGCCGGCGAGACCGCCACGATCCGCTACGCGGAGGTGCTGAACAAGGACGGCAGCCTGTACGTCGACAACCTCCGCAGCGCGAAGGCCACCGACCACTACACCTTCGGCGAAGACGGCACGGTGGTGTTCCGCCCGCGTTTCACGCAGCACGGGTTCCGCTACATCGAGGTCAGCGGCCTTGCAGAAGCGCCGGCCGTAGGCGACATCTCGGCCGACGTGTTCGGCTCCGACCTGGAGGCGACCGGTACCTTCGAGACCTCCGACACGATGCTCAACCAGTTGCAGAGCAACATCGTCTGGGGCCAGCGCAGCAACTTCATCTCGGTGCCGACCGACACACCGGCTCGTGACGAGCGCCTCGGCTACTCGGGCGACCTCCTCGCCTTCGCACCCACCGCCGCCTTCAACCAGGACGCCAAGGAATTCGTCAAGAAGTGGCTGCAGGACATGCGCGACACGCAGCTCCCCGACGGCGAGTTCCCGGAGTCCGCCCCGCGTGGGCCGGGCCAAGGCTGCTGCGACGGCGGCACGGCGTGGTCCGATGGCGGTGTACTCATTCCGTGGATGATGTGGGAGCGCTACGGTGACACCGACCTGATCCGCGACCACTATGCGTCGATGGAGGAGTACTTCGGCTACCTCGAGGCGAACTTCCCGACGCGCATCCGCAACCACGGCCCCTATGGGGACTGGCTCCACCTCGGCGACGACACGCCGCCGGAGGTGCTCGGCACCGCCTACTACGCCTACATGGCTCGCGCGATGAGCGAAATGGCCGACGCCATCGGCAAGGATGCCGACGCCACCCGGTACAGCGAGATGGCGACCGAGATCACTGAGTTGTTCCAACGCGAGTTCGTGGCCGACGACGGTGCGGTCGAGGGCGGCAGCCAGACGGCCTACGCCCTCGCGATCGGCATGGACCTCGTGCCGGCCGAACTCGTCGCGGCGGCCGGAGACAAGCTCGTCGCCAAGGTCGCGAGCCGCGACTACCACCTGTCGACCGGCTTCGTCGGGACCCCGTGGCTCCTCCCCGCGCTCAGCAGGAGCGGCAACTGGGATGTCGCCTACCGCCTGCTCATGAACAAGACGATCCCCTCGTGGGGCTACGAGGTCGAGTCGGGTGCCACCACCATGTGGGAGCGGTGGGACTCCATCGACGCCGACGGCAACTTCGGCGCGGCGAGCATGAACTCCTTCAACCACTACGCATTCGGTGCGGTCGGCGACTGGATGTATCAGAACATCGGCGGGATCGCGGTCGGCGAGACCGGTTACAAGTCCACCGTCATCAGCCCCCACCCCGGTGGCGGGCTCACGAGTGCGGCCGCGAGTCTCGAGACTCCGTATGGCCTCGTCGCGACCGACTGGAAGATCAGCGACGGCGAGCTCTCGCTCTCGGTCACGGTGCCGACCAATGCCACGGCCACCGTGCACATCCCGGCATCGAACACCTGGGCCGTGACCGAGGGTGCTTCCTCGCTGGCGGATGCCGCGGGAGTCCATGTGCTCTCGTCCGAAGGCGATGTCGTGAGCGTGCGGGTTGGTTCCGGCTCGTACGAGTTCGGCGTGAGTGCGCTCGCCGAGCAGTTCGGCGCCGTGATCGAGTCGTCGACCGACCTCCAGGACGAACTCGATGCGCTCGAGGGCCTGGACCGCGGCGACGCCGTCCATGTCGACCGGGCGCTCCGGATCATCGTCGACGCAATGGGCCACGGAATCGGCGTGCTCGACTCCGACCGAACCGCCGCCGTTGCCGACGTGCTCGACGCGCTCGCGGAGATCCGTGAGCTCGCCGACTGGATCGACGACAGCGACATCGGGGCGGATGCGCGCGCGCAGCTCGTCGAGGACACCCGTGCCATCGAGGCGCAGCTCGATGCGCTCGCCGCCGAGCTCTCGGGCGTCACGGTCGTCGTCGACGCCGGAGTACCGGCCGCCGTTCTCCCTGGACAGCCCCTCACCGTGACGGCACTGCTGACCAACACCGGAACCGAGGAGCTCACGGAGCTGAGCGCGAAACTCGAACTCGGCGAACCGTGGGCGGTCGACCCGGCAAGCTCACCCCTCGTGCCGAGCCTGCCCGCAGGCGAGTCCGTCGCCGCGACGTTCACGACCACGGTGCCGGACTCGCAGTTGCCCGGCGAGGTCACGCTGCCGGTCGCCGTCGGCTACGACTACCAGGGCGTGACCCTCCGCGGTGAGGGCGAGACCGTCGTCACGGTCGAGTCCGGCGTGGTGCTGACGGCCGTGACGGCCGACCCGGCATCCGTCCTGCCGAATTCGAAGACGCTCGTGACCGTCACGCTGGAGAACAAGGGCGCTCTGCCCGTGTCGGGGGCGACATCCGTGGCCCCGCCCGGCGGGTGGGCAGCGGTCTCCTCTCCCGAGACCGTCATCGCGCCGGGTGAGACCGCGACGGTCGCGGTCGAGCTCTTCGTGCCGACCACGCTCGATGAGCAGGCGCTGGCGATTCCCGTCGAGTTCGCCCACGGTGACACCGTGCTCGCGACGGGCAGGGCCTCCATCGAGGCGATCGTTCCCGCACCGGGCGCGGACGAGATGGTGCTCGATCACATCGACCTCGGCGACGCAGCCTCAGAGGCGGCTCACGGCCTCACGGCCTCGCCGTCGTCGGGCACCAGCGTCGAGGCTGGCGCGACCAGGCGGTATTCCGGCAATGCCGCCAGCTCGTACTTCAGCTTCGCGATGGCCGTGCCGAAGAACGCCCCCTTCATCATTCGCGCCGTCGAGACGTATGACGGCGCACGACTGAAGGAGTACTCGGTCCTGGTCGACGGGGTCGAGGTGCAGTCGCGACTCTTCCAACGGGTCACCACCGGCTACGGCACCGACAACTACCAGATCCTCGTCGACGACGCCGCGGCGTTCAGCACCACGGGCTCGGCGACGATCACGATGCGGCACGCCGATTCCACCACGAATTACGACCCCTCGATCGCCGACGCCTGGATTCTCCCGGCCGGCGCCGACGTGCTGGCGCCGACGGTCTCCGCCGTCGTGACGCGATCCGGTTCGGCGGAAGCGGGCGAATGGTCGCCCGGTCCGGTGACGGTCGAACTCAGCGCCGCCGACGACGTGCGAGAAGGGCTCGAGATCGAGTACCGCCTCGACACGTCCGCCGACTGGTCCCCGTACAGCGAGCCGGTGACCGTGACGGCGCAGGGTGAGCATGGCATCGAGTACCGGGCGACGGATGCCGCTGGCAACGAGAGTGCCGTCGGCACGAGCGAGTTCGCGATCGACTCCATCGCACCCGGCGTCTGGGGGTGGCTCTCCGATGCGGGCGAGCTCGTCTCCGTCGCCTCGGACGCCACCGCCGGCATCGATCGGGTGGAGTACTCCGTGGATGGCACGCACTGGGTCGAGGGCGCCGAAACCCTGATGAGCGACGGCGAGCTTCCCGACACGGTCCACGCTCGGGCGCGCGACCTCGCGGGAAACGCGAGCGAGACCATCAGGCTCGACCCTGCGGCGACGGCACCTACGCTGACCGTGGCACCCGGGGACGCGCTCGCGATCGAGGCGACCGGATTCGCCGCCGGGGCCGTCATTCGGGTCGAGCTGCACTCCGAGGTGACGGTGCTCGGCACGGTCACTGCCAACAACGCCGGCGTCGTGACGCTCGACACGCGGCTCCCGTCGTCGGTTGCCGAAGGCGAGCACGAACTCGTGTTCGTGGTCCTCGGTGATGATGGCGGCGACACCGGCGGCGACGACAACGGTGGCGGCGACGGAGACACGCCGGTGACGATTCCGGTCGACGTCATCGCCTCGACGGGATTCCACGCCCTTCCCTTCGTGCTCGGGGCCGGCGTGCTGCTACTGCTCGGGGCAGGCATTCTGCTCTGGCGGCGACGCCGCGCGACGAGCGGGCGACCGGGCGAATGACGAGCAACCGGATCGCGCGCGCGATCACCACCCTGAGTCACCGACCTTCCACCAGCACCGAAGATGGGAAACACATGCGCGGGTCCGTTCGCACCTCCACCCGGATCGCGGTCTCCGGCGCACTGGCGGCCGCCCTCGTGACCGGCTTCGTCACCGTCGGTGGTGTCGTGAGCCCCGCGTATGCGGCCGCGACATACGAGGTCACCGCGCTGAAGACGGACAACGCGGTGAACCCGCTCGGCATCACCTCCTTCGAACCGAGCTTCAGCTGGCAGCTCGCCTCGAGCGCGCGCGACGTCATGCAGGCGAGCTACGAGATTCGCGTCGCAGCCACGACCGACGATCTCGGTTCGAACGACGTCTGGAACTCCGGCGTCGTGGAATCCGACCGTTCGATCGGCGTCACCTACGATGGGGCAGCACTCGAGCCCTCGACTCGCTACCACTGGCAGGTGCGACTCACCACCGGCGACGGGGCATCCACCGACTGGAGTGCGCCGGCCTGGTTCGAGACGGCGCTCGCCTCCGCCGGCGACTGGGAGGCGGAGTGGATCGCGGTCGGCCAACCAGCCCCGTGGGGTGACTTCGAGGCCGAGATCGACTTCACCCTGAAGCCGGGAACGGCCTTCGGGGTCTACTTCCGCGGCGACGACGCCTTGCGCAACACCTACATGTGGCAGTTGAACGATGAGACTGCGGGAACCCCCAAGCTGCGCCCGCACGAGAACACCAACGGCTCGTACGCCGTACTCGGCGAGATCCCGCTGCCCGCCGAGCTCGGAGCCGACGTGCTCAAGCAGCGCGGAACGCTGCGCATCGTCGCGTCGGGATCCGAGATCACGACCTTCGTCAACAACGTGCAGGTCGACCGGCGCACCGACTCGAGCTTCGCGACCGGCGCCTTCGGTATCCGCACGAGCGGCAACGAGGAGGTCACCATCCATCGGGTCTCCGCCACGTCGGGCGACGAGACCCTGCTCGATGTCGACCTCGCCGTCGACGTGAATCCGTTCACGGGCGGCACGAGCGTCCCCGGGTCGGGTCTCGTCGTCTCCAGCGGCACGAACGCCGTCATCCGCAGCGCTGCATCGTCGCCGATGATGCGCGATGAGTTCACCGTCGACAAGCCGGTCGCGAGCGCCCGGCTCTCGGCATCCGCTCAGGGCGTCTACGAGTTCAGCCTGAACGGTGCGCGCGTCAGCGACCACGAACTCGCGCCCGGTTTCACCGACTACAACCTGCGTACGCAGTACCAGACCTACGACGTCACCGAGCAGGTCCAGCAGGGTGCCAACGCGATCGGCGTGATGGCCGGACCCGGCTGGTACGCCGGCCACCTCGGCTGGTTCGGCCCGCATCAGTACGGCTCGTCACCCAGCGTCACCGCCCAGTTGTCGGTCGACTACGAAGACGGCACGCGCGAGACCTTCATCACCGATGACAGCTGGAAGAGCGCGCCGAGCCCGATCATCTCGAGCGACCTGCTCATGGGCGAGAGCTACGACGCCCGTCTGGAGCAGGACGGCTGGAACACGGCGTCGTTCACCCCGAGCGGCTGGAGTGACGTCGTCGTGGCCGATGGAGGCACTGCGACGCTCGTGCCCCAGGTCGACCCGCCCGTGCGGGTCACGCAGGAGATGGTCCCGCTGAGCGTGACCGAGCCGACCCCCGGGCGGTACGTCTTCGACCTCGGCCAGAACATGGTCGGCAAGGTGCGCCTGCAGATCAGCGGCGTCGCCGGGCAGACGGTGACGTTGCGGCACGCGGAGGTCCTGCACGCGGACGGCACGATCGCGCCCGAGAACCTGCGCTCGGCCAAGGCAACCGACACCTACACGTTCGCCGAGGACGGCACGATCAGCTACGAACCGCGCTTCACCTTCCATGGCTTCAGGTACGTCGAGTTGAGCGGCCTCACTGCGCCGCCGACGACCGCTGCGGTGACGGGACTCGTGATGAACACCGACGCCGAGTTCAGCAGCACCTTCGAGACATCCGACAGCATGGTCAACCAGCTGCAGAGCAACATCGTCTGGGGGCAGCGCGGCAACTGGCTGTCGATTCCGACGGACACCCCCGCTCGCGACGAGCGACTCGGCTGGACGGGTGACATCAACGTCTTCGCCAGCACCGCAACCTTCAACATGGACTCGCAGACCTTCCTCACCAAGTGGATGAGCGACATGCGCGACGCCCAACTGCCCAACGGGGCGTACCCAGAGGTCGCTCCGCAGTTCTGCAAGGACCCAGCCGTCCACTCCTCATGCGGTGGCGGCTCCACCGGGTGGGCGGACGCCGGCATCACGGTGCCGTGGACCCTGTGGCAGAGCTACGGCGACACGGCCGTGATCGAGGCCAACTACGACTCCATGGCCGACTACATCGACTACCTCGAGGGCATCGCACCCACCGGCATCCGACCCGGTTACGGTACCTGGGGCGACTGGCTGAACCTCGGCGACCCGACGCCGGCCGACCTGCTCGGCACGGCGTTCTACGCCCAGAGCGTCAACCTGATGGCGCAGATGGCCGACGCCATCGACCGGCCGACGGATGCCGCGCGTTACGCCGCACTCTTCGAGAGCATCCGCACTGCGTACCAGGAGAAGTTCATCGCCGACGACGGCAGCATCGCCGGCAACAGCCAGACCGCGTACACCTCCAGCATCGCGTTCGGCCTCGTACCGGATGACCTGGTCGAGGAGGCCGGCGAACACCTGGCCGCCGCCGTCGCGGCCCGCGGCGGGCACCTGGCCACCGGGTTCCTCGGCACGTTCAACCTGCTTCCGGCGCTCACGGCCGGGGGCCAGTCGGATGTCGCCTACCAGCTGCTGCTCAACCGCACCTATCCCTCGTGGGGATTCCAGATCGACCGCGGCGCCACCACCATGTGGGAGCGCTGGGACGCCATCCGCGAGGACGGCAGCTTCGGCGACCTGGGCATGAACTCGTTCAACCACTTCGCCCCCGGTGCCGTCGGCAACTGGATGTACCGGACGATCGGCGGCATCCAGCAGCTCGAACCGGGCTACAAGAAGACGCTGATCGCACCCTCTCCGGGTGGCGGGCTGCAGTACGCGAAGGTCGGCTACGACTCGGTGTACGGCCACATCTCCTCCGACTGGAAGCTCACGGACGACGGACTCGCCCTCACGGTCGACGTGCCCGCGAACACCACGGCCACGGTCCGGCTGCCAGCGGGCAACGCGCTTGCCGTGCTGGAGTCGGGCGCGGCGGCGACCGATGCGGACGGCGTGCACGGGGTGAACGTCGAGGCCGGCATCGCGAGCGTCGAGGTCGGATCGGGTCGATACGAATTCTCGGTGGACGCGGACCGCGGCCGATTCGGCGACATCATCGACGCGATCGAGGAGCTGCAGGGTGTCATCGACGACGTGGCGGGTGCGATCGGCGGCGACGCGGCCGGCGACCTCACGGCGGCCCGTGAAGCGCTCAGCGACCACGCCGAGCTGGGTCTCGAGCACTACACGGCGGGGGAGATCGCGCAGAGTGCCTCCTCGGTCCACGCGGCGCTGGGCGAGCTCGCGGCGGCAGACGCGACCGCCGATGCGTCGGACGAGCCGGCGCGCGCCGCACTGCAGGGGGCGCTGACCGACATCCGTTCGGAGCTCGGTTCGCTCTCCGCCGGCCTGCTGGGCATCACGGGCGAGCTCGATGCCCCACTCGAGAGCGCGTTCCCCGGCGAGACCGTGGCGATCCCCGCTCGGGTCACGAGCACGGGGGAGCTCGGCGTGGAAGCCGTGACGCTGACTCCGACTGCGCGTGACGGCTGGGTGTTCGACCCCGCTGCCGTCGAACTCGGCGCGCTCAGTGCCGGGGCGTCGCTCGAGGGCAGTTACACCGCCCTCGTGCCCGAGCGCCAGAAGAGCGGTTCCGTGACGATGAGTGCCCTGCTCGACTACACCTTCGAGGGCACGGTGGCGAGCATTCCGGTGTCGGTGCCCATCATCGTCGACTCGCCGCTCGTCGTGCAGAACCTGACGGCGACTCCTTCGACGGTCGCCCCCGAGAGCGTCGTTCGCCTGAGCGTCGAGGTCGTCAACGACTCGGCTCGCGACGTCACGGCATCGGCCAGCGGCGGAATCGCCGGTGCGACTCCCGTGCTCGGCGAACAGACCGTGATCGCTGCGGGCAGCACCGCGGTGCTCGGGGTCGACGCGGTCGTGCCGCTCGCCGCCACCGCCGGGGCGAACGAGGCGAAGGTCTCGGTCGTCAGCGGGGACGTCGTCTACGGCACCGCGAGCGGCACCGTCACGGTGGATCTCCCCGCGGTGACCGGTGCAGTGGATCACGTCGATCTCGGCAACGCAGCCTCAGAGGCCGAACACGCCCTGACCGCGTCCGCGCGCTCGGGTACCAACACCGAGGCGGGTCTCACCCGCCGATACGCGAACCGAGAGGACCCTGAGGGCTTCTTCGAGTTCGATCTCGCGGTCACGCCGGGCGAGCCGTTCCTGGTGCGAACGATCGAGACGTACGACCGCGCGCAGACGAAGGAGTACGACGTCTTCGTCAATGGGCAGCTCGTGCACCAGCGGCTCTACGAGCACACCGGTGGGCTCGGCACGGTCGCGTACCAGTTCGTCGTCGACGACGTGGCCCTCACCGAGACCGGCACGGTTCGCATCCGCTTCCAGAACAACGCGTTCGGTCGCAACTACGACGCCTCGCTCGCCGACCTCTGGGTGCTGCCGGTCTCGGCCGACCAGTTGGCTCCGAGTGTCGCGCTCGAGGCGCTCGCTCAGGGCACACGCGGCCAGGGCGGATGGTTCACCGGCCCGGTCGACGTCTCGCTGACGGCGAGCGACGAACGAGCGGGCGCCGTCTCGAGCGAGTATCGCGTCGACGACGGCGAATGGACGAGCTACGCCGCTCCGTTCACGATCGATGAAGAGGGCGCGACCGTCATCGAGTACCGGGCGACGGATGCCGCGGGCAACGTGAGTGAGCCGAAGCAGGCCGTGGTGCGCATCGATGCCACCGCGCCCGTCGCCGTCCACACCGTGAGCGTCGACGCGGTCGACGGCTGGCTGGCCTCGGGCACCACCATCGACATCACGGCGACCGATGCGGGAAGCGGTGTCGCCGCGATCGAGTACCGTCTGGGAGCAGGCGCGTGGGCTCCGTACACGAGCGCGGTCGAGCTGCCGCTCGGAGCAACGGTCGTCGAGTACCGCGCTCACGACATCGCCGGCAACGGCGGCGCGGTGACCTCGGCCGAGTTCGCGGTCGACGGCGTGGCGCCGAGCGTGACCGCCGAGCGCAGTTCGGAACCGGCCGCCAGCGGCTGGCACCTCGTCTCGCCGACGGTCGAGCTCGCGGCATCCGACACCGAGAGCGGCGTCGCCGCGATCGAGTACGCGATCGGCACCGGTGCCTGGACCGCCTACGCGACAGCCATCGAGATCCCCGAGGGGGTCAGCGAGTTGCGGTTCCGGGCGAGCGACGCCGTCGGCAACGTCGGCGCGACGACGATCGAGACGATCAAGGTCGACAGCGTGCGGCCGGAGGTCGATGCGAGCGTCAACGGCCGCGCGCTCAGTCTCGTCGGAACGGACGACGGGTCGGGTGTCGACCGTATCGACTTCCGCCTCGACGGCGCGGAAGAGTGGACGCGCTACGCGGGCGCGGTCGCGCTCGACAACCACGCGCACTCGATCGAGTTCCGCGCCTCCGACCTCGCAGGCAACGTCGGCCAGGTCGGGATGCGTGCGGTCGTCGGCGGTTCGATCTCGCAGGCCGACGTCAAGCCCGGTGACACCATCACGGTGACCGGTGAGGGCTTCGCACCGGGCGAGTCCGTCACGATCGACCTGCGGTCGCAATCCGTTCGCCTCGGTGAGGCGGTGGCCGACGACACTGGTGCGTTCAGCACTTCCGTCACGATCCCGAGCGACACCGCGACGGGTGAGCACCACGTCGTGCTCACGGGGGAGAACCCTGAGTCGACGATCTCGTTCACGATCACCGTCGATCCCGACACCGTGATCCTGCCGGGTGGCATCGCCACGACCGGTGCGGTCGTTGCGCCGGTGCTGACGCTGGGCCTGCTGCTCGTTGCGGCGGGTGCTGCGCTCTTCATCTGGCGCCGACGACGGCACTCGAATGACGCCGACCCCATGACGCCCACGGCGTGACCGATGGCCACCGGCGCCCAGCGCGGCGGTGGCCCCACACCCCTTCCTCTGCAACGGCGATTGGAATTCCCCAGTGCACACCCACACCACACCCTCGGTCGAGCAGCCCGGCCGATCCGTCTTCGCGCGCCTCGGTGCCATCGCGGCCGCCTCCGCGCTCGCGTTCGCGCTCGTGCTCACCGACGGCGTGGCCGCGACCGCCGCCGATGCGGCCGAAGGTGTCGCGGTCGGCGCGCTCAAGACCGACAACCGTGCGACCCCGCTCGGTATCGGCGGCGAGACCCCCGGTCTCAGCTGGCAGCTGGACGCGGACGACGACGCTCGCGGCGTCGTGCAGAGCGCGTACCAGGTGCGGGCCGCGACGAGCGTCGACGGGCTCGCCGGATCTCCCGTGTGGGACTCGGGCAAGGTGGAATCCGATCAGTCGGTCGAGGTGGCCTACGGCGGACCGGCCCTCGAATCGCAGACCCGCTACCACTGGCAGGTCAGAGTGTGGGACGGCGCCGGCGACGCCTCGGAGTGGAGCACTCCGAGCTGGTTCGAGACCGGCATCCTCGACAACAACGAGTGGGCCGGTGACTGGATCGGCGGGCCGGACCCCGCCGATGCGCTCGCCCAGTGGACCGATTACACGGTCACGGCCGACTTCACGCTCAAGCCGGGAACCGCCTTCGGCGTGTACTTCCGCGGCACCGGCGTGACCGGCGGCTCGAACGGCAACGCCTACATGTGGCAGCTGAATGATGAGATGCCCGGCGTGCCGCGCCTGCGACCGCACGAGAAGACGAACGGCGGCTACAGCACGACGCCCGAGGTCAGGCTCACCGAGCACGGACTCTCGGCCGACGTGCTGAAGCAGCGCGGCACCGTCGCCATTTCCGTCACCGGCTCGACGATCGAGACCCGAGTCAACGGCCAGCTCGTCGACACCCGTACGGACTCGAGCTTCGCGAAGGGGTACGTCGGCTTCCGCACGAGCGCCAGCACCACCGCGCTCGAATCCGTCGTGATCCACTCGCTCTCGGTGACGACCCCCACCAAGACCCTGCTCGACACCGACTTCACCGCCGGCAACCCCTTCGCCGGCGGCACCCTGGTCGACGGCGGCCTCGAGGTGAGCGGCAACAACGACTTCCTGATCGCCCAGAACACCGATCAGCCGCTGCTGCGCAAGGAGTTCACGGTCGACCCCGAGAAGACCGTGGAGCGAGCCCGGGTCTACGCCACGGCCCGCGGCATCTACGAGCTGAGCCTCAACGGGTCCAAGGTCGGCGACCTCGAACTCGCGCCGGGATGGACCGACTACCACTCGCGCATCGCCTTCCAGAGCTACGACGTCACCGACCAGATCGCCGCAGGCGAGAACACGATCGGCGCGATGCTCGCGCCGGGCTGGTACTCGGGCCGGCTCGCTCACGTCGGCAAGAACAACTACGGCGACCGCAACTCGCTGATCGCTCAGCTGCGCGTCGACTACAGCGACGGAAGCCACGAGGTCATCGCGAGCGACGACACCTGGAAGACGGCCTCCGGGCCGTACGCCGCGGCCGACCTCATCGACGGCGAGACGTACGAGGCGGCCGATGAGCGTGCCGGCTGGAACGCCAACGGGTTCGACGACAGCGAGTGGGTCACCCCCTGGATCGCCCCGTCGGAGACCGAGAAGCTGGAGCCCCAGACCGAGGAGCCGGTGCGGGTGACTGGCACGCGTCCCGCTCTCGCACGCACCGAGCCGACCCCGGGCGCCTATGTCTACGACGTCGGCCAGAACATGGTGGGCGTCGCGGACCTGACGCTCACCGGCCTCGCCGGCAGCACCGTGCGCATCCGCTACGCCGAAGAACTGAACCCCGACGGCACCGTGTACGTGGCCAACCTGCGCAGCGCGAAGGCGACCGACTACTACACGTTCGCCACAGACGGCACAGTGGAGTACGAGCCGAAGTTCACCTTCCACGGCTTCCGCTACATCGAGATCACCGGTGTGAGCGTCGCCCCCGAGCTCGCTGACGTGACCGGCGTCGTCTGGGGTTCCGACCTCGGATTCATCGGGGAGCTCTCGACGTCGAGCGCCATGCTCAACCAGTTGCAGAGCAACATCACCTGGGGCCAGCGCGGCAACTTCCTCTCCATTCCCACCGACACCCCCGCCCGCGACGAGCGCATGGGCTGGAGCGGCGACATCAATGTGTTCGCGCCCACCGCCTCGTTCAACATGGACTCGCTGAACTTCCTGTCGAAGTGGCTGGTCGACCTGCAAGACGGGCAGGCCGCCAACGGCGACTACCACGGCGTCGCCCCCTACACGGCGAGCCTCGGGTGCTGCGGTGGCGGCACGGGCTGGTCGGATGCCGGCATCACGGTTCCGTGGGTGCTGTGGCAGAGCTACGGCAGCACCAAGCAGATCCGCGAGGGCTACGCCTCGATGACGAAGTACATGGACTACCTCGCCACGAGCTATCCGACGATGGTGCGTGGTTCGAGCTACGCCGACTGGCTGAACCTCGACGACCCGACGCCCGGTGACGTGCTCGGTACGGCCTACTACGCCTATGTCGCGCAACTCATGAGTGAGATGGCCGGTGCCATCGGCGAAGACGAAGACGCCGAGCACTACGCCGAGCTCGCCATGCGCGGTGCCGAAGTCTTCGCCGACCGCTACATCGCGGCCGACGGCACGATCTCGGGCGACAGCCAGGCCGGCTACGCCATCGCCCTCGGCATGAAGCTGGTACCGGCGGCGCAGCGCGACGCCGTCGCCGCGCAGTTCCTCGAGACGCTCGAACGCCGCGACTTCCACCTCGCCACCGGATTCCTCGGCACGCCGTGGCTCGTTCCGGCGCTCAGCGAGAGCGGTCACCTGGATGAGGCCTACCGACTCCTCATGAACGACACCTTCCCCTCGTGGGGCTACGAGGTCGCGATGGGCGCAACCACGATGTGGGAGCGCTGGGATTCGATCAAGCCTGACGGCAGCTTCGGCGACGTGAGCATGAACTCCTTCAACCACTACGCCTACGGAGCCATCGGCGACTGGATGTACCGCAACATCGGTGCCATCTCCAACGGCAGCCCCGGCTACAAGCACTCAGTCATCGCCCCGAAGCCCGGCGGCGGCCTCAGTTACGCCAGTGGTTCCTACGAGTCGGTCTACGGCACGATCGCCACGGATTGGAGACAGGACGGCGGGGACTTCACACTCGACGTGACGATTCCGGAGAACACCACTGCCACTGTCGTGCTTCCGTCCGGCACGCCGTGGGCGGTCACCGAGAGTGGCGTGCCGGTGGCGGATGCCCCGGGCGTGACCCTCGGCGAATCCGAGGCGGGCAGCACCTCGTTCGAGGTCGGCTCCGGCAGCTATGCCTTCGCCGTCGACGGCGAAGTGGTCGAACTCGGCGCGATCCTCGATGAGCTCGAAGCGACGACGGCGACGGTCGCCGAGCTCGAGACGGCCGGCGATCTGACGAGCGAGCAGGCCGACGCGATCCGCGACTCGGTCGACCGTCTCACGGCCATTGCCCTCGAGGCCATCGATCGCATGAGTGCCGGCGAGCTCGAGGACACCGTTGTGAGCCTCGCCGCGTTGGTCGACGGCGTGGATGGGCTCGAATCGATGATCGACCGACAGGGCGGGCACAGCGACAGCACCGAGACGGCGCTCCGTTCGCGCGTCGACGCGCTCCGGTCGGCGCTGAGCGATGCCGTCGCCTCGATCGCCGGCGTCAGCACGGAGCTGCGCGTGATCTCGGAACTCGCCACGCCCGGCAGCACCGTGGCCGTCGAACTCGATGTTCGGAATTCGTCGACGCTGCCGCTTCGCGATGTCGCCGTAACGGTCGTCTCCGCCGAGGGGTGGACGTTGGCTCCGGAATCCGACGAGCTCGAGGGCGAGATCGCCGTCGGCGCGACCGGCACGCTCACGTTCGAGGTGACGGTCCCCCAGGATGCCGAGCCCACTGATGCGGGAGCTCTTCGGGCCACCACCACCTTCGTGCGAGGCGATGACGCGCTGCTCAGCGTGGCGACGGCTCGCTTCGCGCTCAGCTCGCCACTGACCATGGGCACCGCTGAGGTCGCTCCGAGCCCGGTCTCCGCCGACGGCCTGGCCACCATCACGGTGCCGGTGACCAACAGCGGCGACTCGTCGGTGTTCACCGCCGTCGAGGCATCGATTCCCGCCGGCTGGAACGGTGCGCCGCGTTCGGCGCAGCAGGTGGTGGCGCCGGGCGAGACGGCCGAATTCGTGCTCGACGTCGCCGTGCCGCTCACCGTGAGCGCCTACCGCGTCGACCTGCCGCTCACCGCGGTGCGCGGCGACGTCGCGATGGCGACTGGGTCGGCAACGCTCGTGCCGACCTTCGGTGCAGCGCAGTACGACCATGTCGACCTCGGCGATGCGGCATCCGAAACCGCCCACCACCTCACCGCACACCCGAGTTCCGGCACGAACACCGAGGCCGGCCTCAGCCGGCGCTACTCGCACGGCGGAGTCCCGGGCTCGTGGTTCGAGTTCGACGTAGCCGTAGAGCCCGGCGAGCCGTTCGTGGTCGACGTGGTGGAGACCTACGGTTCGACATCGACCAAGCAGTACACCATCTCAGCCAATGGCACGCCCGTGCATTCGCGCGAACACACCAGCGACGCCGGCGTCGTCGGCTATGCCTTCACGGTCGAGGATGCCGACATCAGCGCATCGGGTGTCGTTCGGCTGCGCTTCGAGCGTGGCGCCGACAACGCCATGGGCGACCCGTCGATCGCCGATGTGCACGTGCTGCCGGTCAGCGTGATCGACCACGTCGACCTCGGCCACACCTTCTCCGAGGCGCAGCACGCCATCGCGGCCTCGCCGACCTCGGGCACCGCGCCGAACGAGGCCGGCCTCACCCGGCGCTACTCGGGAGTCACGGCGCCCGGCTCGTGGTTCGAGTTCGATGTCGCCATCGAGCAGGGGCAGCCGTTCCTGATCCGGGCACGCGAGACCTACGACAAGGCGCAGACGAAGGACTACATCATCACCGTCGACGGCACGGTGGTGAACAACCGAACGATCGAGCGCACCGAGGGCTCGGTCGGCACCATGGACTACCAGGTGCTCGTCGACGACCCGTCGCTGCTCGACGCGGCGACCGTGACGGTGCGCATGCAGAAGACCGACACAGGCCAGGAGTTCTATGACCCGTCGGTCGCCGATGTCTGGATCCTGCCCGTCGCACCCGACGACCAGGCGCCCGTCGTCTCGGCGTCGGTCGACACAGCGGTCGCGGGCGCAGAGGGCTGGGCGCGCGGTGCAGCCACCGTCGAGCTGAGCGCGCAGGACAACCGCCCGGGCGCGCTCCAACTGGAGTACTCGCTCGACGGCGCGGAGTTCGTCGCGTACGCAGAGCCCGTCGCGATCACTGCCGACGGCGCGCACGAGCTGCGATACCGGGCGACGGATGCCGCGGGCAACACGAGCGCGGAGGCATCCGTCGCGGTGCGAATCGACCAGGTGGCTCCCATCGCCGCGATCGCGGTGACGATGCCGGTGACGCCAGGCGGCTGGCTCCCGCTCGGCTCGACGGCCACGCTCTCGGCGACGGATGATACGAGTGGGGTCGCTGCGATCGAGTACCGCATCGACGGTGCCGCATGGCAGAGCGCTGCCGGCCCGATCGAGCTGCCGCACGGTGAGTACGCACTCGAATACCGGGTGCGCGACGTCGCAGGCAACGTCTCGGCGGTTGCGAGCGAAGCACTGCGCGTGGATACGGCGGTCCCCGCCGTCGAGGCGCACGTCTCGGGCACACCGGGTGTCGGCGGATGGCTCGTGGACTACGCGCGGGTCTCACTGCTCGCCTCAGATGCCGACAGCGGCCTCGCTGCGGTCGAGTACCGCCTGAACGGCGGCGACTGGGAGGCCTACACCGCACCGGTCCCGGTCGAGGACGGGGTCACGGTGTTCGAGTACCGCGTGACCGACAATGCCGGCAATGCGAGCGTGCAGGGTGAGGTCACGGTGCGAGCCGACGGCGAGGCCCCGACGGTGGACCCCGTGCAGCTCTCGCCACAACGCCTGCTCACGCTCGGCGGCACCGATGCGGCATCCGGGATCGCCCTCATCGAGTACTCTGCCGACGGCGGCGAATGGACCGGTTACGCCGGACCCGTCACGATCGGCACGAGCTCGCAAGAGCTGCGTGTACGGGTGACGGATGCTGCCGGTCACGTCAGCGAGGAACTCGCGGTGGTCCTGGTCGGTGGAACCATCTCGACCGACGTCGCCAAGCCGGGCGACACGATCGACGTCACGGGCGCGGGATTCGCTCCCGGCGAGACGGTGCGCATCGAGTTGCATTCCGATGCGGTGCTGCTGGACTCGGTGGTCGTCGACGATACCGGCGCCTTCGCGTCGACCGTCACCGTGCCCGCCACCACGGCGCTCGGTGCCCACGAGATCGTGCTGCTCGGTTCCGAGTCGGGGAGCGAGGTGCGGTTCCCGCTCACCGTCTCTGCAGACGGTGTCGCGCCCGTCGAGCCGAACGAACCCGGCGTCCCTGGTGAATCCGGCCCGCCGTTCGGTATCCCGGTGACTGGCATGGATGCACTGCCGTTCCTCCTGCTCGGGGCGTTCGCGGCGTTCGGTGGCCTGGTGCTGCTGCTCGTCCGTCGCGCCAGTCGGGGACGGTGAGGTGCGGTGCAGGTGAAACGGTTCAACACGCGACGACGAGATGTCCACACGATCAACGACGATTGGAACACCGTGCGCTTCACGACTCCCTCTTTCATTCGGTCGCTCATGTCGACGATCGTGGCGTTGACGCTGATGGCCGGGTTCGTCATGTTCGGTGCCGCCGCGCCGGCGGCGGCGGCGACGTCGCACGCCTCGGCAGACAGCCGGATGCCGTCGACGGCTCACGCGGCCGATGCGGCCGTGGAGGGAGACGACGACTGGTTCACGTCATGGGCGCAGTCGCAGGATCGCCGATCTGGAATCACGTTCACGAATCAGACCTTCCGCATGATCACGCATCTGAGCCAGGGCGGTGACGCGGTTCGGATCCGCTTCCAGAACCAGTACGGCGCTGCGCCGATCACGATCGATGCGGCGGCCGTCGCGCTGAGTGCCGGGGGTGCGGCGACGGTGGACGGAACGAACCGCTCCCTGGCGTTCGCCGGCCTGCCCAGCGTGACCATTCCGGCGGGCGGCGAGGTCTGGAGCGACGCCGTCGAACTCGCGACGACGGCACAGGATGACATCGCGGTGAGCATGTACGTCAATGCGCCGACGGTGCCGAGTCTGCACAGTTACCCGTACCGCGACAACTACGTCTCCGCCGCAGGATCGGGCAACCAGGTCACCGACGCATCCGGTGCGCCGTTCGCCGAGAAGATGGCCTGGACCTACCTCGTGAGCGCGGTCGACGTGCACAACACCGAGCTGCTCGGCACCATCGTGCCGTTCGGCAGTTCGGTGGTCGACGGCGAAGGCAGCCAGAACTGCGGACCCGGATGTACCGCGACCGGCACCGATCGTCGCTGGTCGGATGAGTTGGCGCGACGGATCAACAGCGAGCTTCCGGCCGACGCGCAGTTCGCCGTCGCCAACGCGGGCATCGGCGGCACGACCAGTGCTCCGAGCTGTGCCGGTGGCGGCAATGACGGCGTCAACCGATTGGAGCGTGATGTGCTCGCGCTGCACGGCGTGACCGCAGTCATCTTCTACTACGGCACGAACGACCTGGGGGAGAACTGCAGCAGCGCGACGATCCTCGAGAGCTATCAGAACATCTTCGATCGGCTCAGGGATGCCGGCATCGCGGTGTACGTCACCCCGATCACGCCACGTCCGTCGTACACTCCCCAGCAGAACGCCGAGCGGGCCGCCGTCAACGCCTTCGTGCGGGAGTCGGGCGATTGCAGCGGCACGTGCGACGGAGTGCTCGACTTCGACGCCGTGCTGAAGGACCCGACGAACCCGAACACGATCTTCCCGCCCTACGACACCGGCGACGGCGTGCACGTGAACGTCGCGGGTCAGCAGGCCATCGCCAACAGCATTTCCCTGCCGCTCATCGCCTCGTCGTCGACCAAGACGTTCTCGATCTACGACTTCGAGGACGGATTCCAGGGCTGGCGGGCCGGTTCGGGCGTCGGAGCCGTGGAGTGGGCCAGCAGCTTCGCAAACGGCCCGAAGACGCCGTTCTCCGGAAAGCGGGTGATGGATGCGTTGTCGACCGCCGTCCCCGCGGACACGATGCGATCGGTGTTCGTCGAGCCGCCGCAGCCGCTCGATCTCAGCGAGGCGACCGAGCTGGTGGCGCAGCTCGACTCGTGGGGCGGATTGGGCGGAAGCACCAGTTACGAGGCCGCGATCACGCTGACCGGCACCGATGGCGAGAAGCTCACCGACACGTTCCCGATCACGCCTGATGCGTGGAACACGCTGACGCTCGACGTGTCCGACTGGGCCCCGCGGGCCGCGGTGAGCCGCATCGAGATCGGGTTCCGTGCGCTCGGCACCTCGCGGCTCTGGGTGCCGCACTTCCAGATCGACGACGTCACCTGGACGTCGACGGACACGGGGACGCCCCCCGCCGAATCCGCAGCACCGACCTCGTGCGACTCGGCCGCCGAGGCCGATGGGCAGCAGCCGGTGCTGCAGCTGCAGCTCGGCGTCGACTCGACGTGGCCGGGCAAGCGACCGGACTACGCCTTCGACGGACTCGACGCCGTGGAGAACGGCTTCGACCGAGTGGGGTACTGCCTCGAGACGGCAGGCGGCGCCGGCGACCAGTGGGCCTGGGCCGGGATGGACTCGTTCACCGGGGATCCGAGCATGCTCGGCTTGCACACCATTCCGGGGCAGGTCTCGCAGCAGCGTGTCACTGATCTCGAAGTCGCCTCCAACGTCGCTGGCGTGGCGACCGGTGAGCACCTCGCCGGGTGGCTCGAGCACTGGCCGAATACCTACCTGACCCACCGCAGCGGTCAGGTGCAGGGCGCGACGAGCGGGCGCTACGACGCCGATGATCAGCCGATCACCGGGTGGCACGGCTCCTTCCAGATCCACCGCGTGAATGAGCAACCGGGGGATGACGAGACGCCCCGCACCATCATGGCGGTCAACAACTTCACCGGCCCCGGAGCTCTCGCGGTCGGGCTCGGCGACGCCCCGGCAGGCGGACCGGCCGAGTCGGACTGGACCTTCGCCGCGAACGCCGGCGACTTCACGAGTCGTACCCTGACGGTGTTCGCCCGTCCTGCCGTCGTCGCCTTGACCGAGGCGCCGCAGGATCGGCAACTGATCGCGCGCGACGCCGACAACGGCGCGAACGTCGTGATCGCCGGCGCAGCGGATGCCACTGTGGAATCCGTGCGGTTGTCGTCGACCAGCCGGGGCGAGACCGTTCAGCAGGAGAGCTCGGAGGCGTCGTTCTCCTTCGACACCCGGATCACGGCGGGCCTGCACGACTACGACTTCCTCCTTGAGGCGAAGGTCGACGGCGACTGGCGCGACGTCGGGCGCTGGACGCACGTGGTCTCGGGAGATGTCTTCGTGATCCAGGGGCAGTCGAACGCGGAAGCCGCTGCCTGGGAGAACGGTTCGGATTCGAGTACCGGCAACCAATCGCCCTGGGTGCGCAGCTTCGGCACGACGTCGTGGAATCCCGACACGTCTCGCGGCAATCGCGCGTGGCAGTACGCCTACGGCGACATGACCTCGCCGAACAAGGGCGAGGTCACCAATGCGGGCATGGTCGGTCAGTGGGGCATGCGCATGGGCGGCATCCTGTCGCAGGAGCTGCAGGTGCCCGTTGCGATCTTCAACGGTGCGCACGGCGGCCAGCGGATCGGGTTCTTCCAGCGCAATGATGCCGATCCGAATGACGCCGGCACCAACTATGGCCGGCTGCACCAGCGACTCGAGGCCGCCGGTGTACTGACGAACGTGAAGGCCGTGCTCTGGTACCAGGGCCAGGCGGAGTACGGCGACACCGCCACCCACATCGCCGGCTTCACGACGCTGCTCGAGGACTGGAAGAGCGAGCTGGGCTCGAATCTGGCAGACGGGTCGGAGTACTACGCGTTCCAGATCCGCGGCTCGTGCAGCGGCGCTGGAGACGCCGCTCGCGAAGACGACATCGGCCTTCGCGAGGCGCAGCGCAACCTCTCGCGGACGCACGGCGTGACGGTGCTCTCCACCACCGGATCGTCGAACCACGACGGGTGCCACTTCGGATACGAGGACGGCTACAAGCTGCTCGGCGAACAGGCCGCTTCCGTACTGCTTCGCGACCTGTACGAGGGCCCGAAGGCTGGCGTTGCGGCTCCCGATCCGATTGCCGCGGCTGCGGCATCCGCTTCGAGTACCGAGTTCATGATCCAGCTCGACTCGGCGACCGACCCGCTGACCGTCGACGCTGCGATCAACTCGAAGGGCGACTTCGTCCTGCACGGTTCCGCAGCGCGAGTGAAGGACGTGACGTACGTGGACGGAGGAAGGCTCCTCGTCACGCTGACGGGATCGATCGGCACCGAAGCCACGATCTCCTACCTCTCCCACTACGGCTCGGGTCCGATGATTCGAACGTCGCGAGATGTGGGATTGCTCGCGTTCGACCGGATGCCGGTGGTGGTCGGTGTTCCCGTGCCGCAACTGGCCGATTCGATTCCTGAGGCCGTGGCCGGTGTCGAGTACTCCACGCTCCTGGGTGCTGCCGGGACGGATGCCGCGCGATACACGATCACGGATGGCGCTCTGCCCACCGGGTTCGCCCTCGACCGGGTCACCGGCGAGCTTGCCGGCATCTCGACCGTCGCGGACTCGACCACGTTCACGGTTCGGATGGACTCGGCCGCGGGCACGAGCAGTCGAGAGCTCACGCTGGTCGTTGCGCCTGGGCCGGTCGCGGAGTTGTCGGTATCGGCGGATCCGACGACGTCGACCGTAGGCGGCACCGTCCAGATCAGCGTCACCGGTCAAGACGGGTTCGGCAACGATCTCGGCGACCTCACGACCGAGTCCGTGTTGACCAGCGACCAGCCGGGTGATGTGATCGCCGGCGACCGAGTCACGTTCACGCACGCCAGCACGCATGTGATCACGGCCACGGTGGGTGACGTGTCCGGATCGGTCAGCATCGACGTGTCCGAGGCAGGTCCCGGTGACCCCGGTGGGCCCGGTGACCCCGGTGGTCCCGGTGACCCCGGCGGTCCCGCTGATGGTGATGGATCCGATGACGCCGGTGCAGAACCGGGTGGATCGACCACTGGCGACGACGGAAAGTTCGACCTTGCGGCGACCGGACTCGACATCGCGCCGATGCTCGTGGCCGGCGGCTTCGCGGCACTCGGCGGCTTCCTGCTGCTCGTCGCACGTCGCCGTCACCGGGTCGGCGTCGGTCCAGGGTCGCGCCGATGAGCCCCGGTCGTTCCGAAACACTGCCCTGACCTCATGATTGGATCTTCGCCCGTGCCTCGCACTTCACCGTTCGGAACCCGCCTTCGCAAGCGCGCCACTGCGACCCTCGCCGCGGTGCTCGGCGTCGGTCTCGCCGTCACCGGCCTCAGCGCGACGCTCACCCCGGCGGACTCCGCAACCGCTGCCGCGGACCCCGCGGTGACCCTGTCGACCCTCGAGGTCGAGAACCGCACCGAGCCGCTCGGCATCGATGGTGAGAAGCCCCGGTTCTCGTGGGTGATCGAGAGCGACGCGCGCGACGTGCAGCAGTCGTCGTACCGTCTTCGCGTCGCGCCGGCGGGCACCGACATCGACGATGGGGCGGTGTGGGACAGCGGGGTGGTGGAGTCCGTCGAGTCGGCCGCGGTCGAGTTCGACGGCGAACGACTGGCGGCCGCGACCGACTACCGGTGGCAGGTCGACGTCGAGACGAACGTGGGAGAGGCGAGTGCCGGCTCGACCTTCAGCACGGGGCTCTTCGATGAAGACGACTGGGCGGGCAGCGCGTGGATCGGCCGGGATCGGCCCCAGAGCACGACGGGCATGGAGCTCTCACTCGCCGGGGCGAGCTGGATTCATCCGCCCTACCCGGGTGGCAACACCCCGCCCGGGTACTTCCGTAAGACGTTCGAGCTGCCGAGCGACAAGGTGATCGACCGGGCCGAGTTCGTCATGTCGGGCGACATGGGCTTCTCGGCGCACCTGAACGGTACGCAGATCGCCACCGGTGCGGCCGTTCCCGACGCCTGGAAGACCGCGACGCGCGTGCAGGCGTACCCGCTCCTCGGCCAGAACGTGCTGGCGGTTCGGCTCGACAACGCAGCGAAGGCCTATGGTGCCGTCGTCGGCAAGCTCGTCGTGCGATTCGCCGACGGCAGCACGCAGGAGATCGTCACGGACGCGAGCTGGCTCGCGAGCGAAGCCGCAACGACCGGATGGCACGCCAAGGGCTACGACACGACCGGATGGGTGCCCGCGAATGCTCGCACCACCTACGGTGGGAGCCCGTGGGGTGAGCAGGTGTCAGTGCCCGTGCAACCGACGCCTGATACGCGGAGCACCTTCGACACCGCGTCCTGGATCATCCCACCGATCGGCACGCCCGCCGCCGACAACCCGATCCCGTCGACGCTCTTCCGCACCCGGGTCACCGTCTCGGAGACGAAAGAGGTCGCGTGGGCGCAACTCGCGATGACGGGCGACCAGCAGGTCGACGCCTTCTGGAATGGCGCAAAGGTCGTCGCGAACACCGGCGCGAACAACGACTGGCAGTCGGCTCGCGTCGTCAACGTCACCGCCGTTCCTGGCGAGAACGTGCTCGCCTTCGCGCTCACCACACCCGGGTCGAGCCAGAACGGCGGCGTGCTCGGTGCCCTGCGGATCGGGTACACCGACGGCACGAGCGAGCAGGTGGTCACGAACAGCGGGTTCAGGTCGCGCATCTCGAGCGCCGCCGAAGCTCCGGACGGCTGGAACGTCGCCGCGTTCGACGACTCGGCGTGGGAGAACGCGCAGGCGAACTTCCTCTACCGCAATGGGATCTACGGCGACCGGGTGACGATCCCCGAACTCGATGCGGGCGGAGATGCGCTGACGTTCGACGAGGCGAACTGGATCTGGACCCCCGAGGCCGGTGCGCCGGTCGCGCCGCCCGAGGATCGGGCGTTCCGCACCACGCTCCAGACGCCGATCGGCACTGAAGCCGTGAACGCCGAGATCATCCTGACCGCTGACGACTCCTTCAAGCTGTGGGTCAACGGCGCGTTCATCGGGCAGACCGAGGGCGCCACGAACGAGTGGCAGAGCTCGAAGCGATTCAGAGTCGACCTGGAGCCCGACGAGAACGTGGTCGCGGTGCGCACGACGAATGGTCCGGGATCACCCGCTGGACTCCTCGCGGTGATCCGGGTCGCGTACGCGGACGGCTCAGTGCAGGTGTTCAGGACGGACGCTGGGTGGAAGGCCTCGAAGGAAGTTCCAGCCGGATTCGAGGCCCCGGGCTTCGATGACTCGGCGTGGGCGCAGGCCGTCGTGCAGGCGGTCTACGGATCCGGCCCATGGGGCAGCGGAGTGCGACTCCCCGTCGAGCCTCCTGCGGCCGCTCCATTGCTCCGCAAGGAGTTCACCGTCGATCGCGCGGTCGCCACGGCGAAGATCTACGTCGCCGCGGGCGGCTACGCCAACGTCAGCCTGAACGGCGCGCCCATCAACGACGACATCCTCTCGCCGGGATTCACCGACTACGACGATCACGCCCAGTACACCGTGACCGATCTCACCGAACAACTTGTGCACGGCGAGAATGCGCTCGGGATGGAACTCGGACGCGGGTTCTACGGCTTGACGAATCCCAACGTCTGGAACTGGCAGAAGCCGCCCTTCCACGACGAACCGGTCGGGCGCGTCCTGCTCCGCGTCGAGTACACGGATGGCACGAGTGAGGACATCGTCTCCGACCGTACGTGGAGCCTCCACGACGGACCCACAGTGCTCGACGACCTCTTCGGCGGCGAGACGTACGACGCGAACCGCGTGCAGACCGGCTTCGACACCGTCGGCTTCGACGATCGCGATTGGGTGGCCTCGAGCGAAGTCGCCGGGCCGGCCGGAACGCTCGTCAACCAGCACCAGCAGCCGATCCGCGTCACCGAGCGCCTCGAAGCCGAATCGGTCGACGAGGTCGTCGACGGCGTCTACGTCGTCAAGTTCCCGAGGGTGATCGCCGGCACGGTCGAGTTCACCGCCGAGGGCGAGGCGGGCACCACCATTCGTGCGCAGTACGGTGAGAAGCTCCTCGAGAACGGCCGCCCGAACTTCTCGAACAACGGCGGCTTCGGCAATGGCTTCCAGACCGACCGGTTCATTCTCGCCGGCACGGGCGAGCCCGAGACGTGGGCGGGCCGCTTCTCGTACAAGGGCTTCCAGTACATCGAGGTCACGGGGTGGCCGGGTGATTCGGCCCCGCCGGCCAAGGCGTTCGTCGCAGAGGTGCTGCACACGGATGCTCCGGAGACCGGATCATTCGAGAGCGCGAACGCGATCATGAACCAGACCCACCGCGCGGTCGTGGACACGCTGCTGAACAACATCCACAGCATTCCCACCGACACCCCCATGTTCGAGAAGAACGGGTGGACGGGCGATGCGGCCGTCGGCGCCGAGATGTTCCTCATGAACCTCGACACGCAGAACCTGTTCGAGAAGTGGATCGGCGACGTCAACGACAGCCGTGACGCCGCCGGCGCCCCGCTCGTCATCGCGCCGAGCTCGGGTCAGTGGGGCCAGTGGGGCGTCGCGCCGGTGTGGCACTCGGCGTACGTGCTCATCCCGTGGTGGCTGTACCAGTACGGCGGCGACGACCGTGTGCTCGAGCAGTACTACGACGGCATGAAGACGTACGTCGATCTCGAGTTCGATCGCTCGAACAACGGGCTCGTGCGCGAGAACAGGCTTGGCGACTGGGTGAGCCCCGAGGCGAGCCCGGCCGGCGGCAACGCCCCCGAAGACGTGCGCGTGAGCGCGACCGCCTATCTCTACACGATGCTCACGTCGATGGAGAAGACCGCGAACCTGCTGGGGCAGCCGGGCGACGCCGCGCACTTCGCGAGCCGGGCCGCGGTCGTGAAGAACGCCTTCAACGCCCAGTTCCTCGATGCCGCCGCCGGGATGTATCGCGGCTCCGGCGACCGTGGCTACCGCCAGACGCACAACGCCCTCGCACTCGCGTTCGGGCTCGCGCCCGATGAGGAGACCGCCGCGCGCGTGGCGGCGAGCCTCGCCGCCGATGTCACTGCGAAGGGCGACAAGCTCAACACCGGAGTACTCGGCACGAAGTACCTGCTGCCGATGCTGACGAAGTACGGCTACGAGGATCTCGCCTACCGAGTGGCCGTGCAGACCGAGTATCCGAGCTGGGGCTTCATGGTCGAGAACGGCGCCACCACCATGTGGGAGCACTGGGCACTCGAGGCGCGCTCGCGCGGGCACTACTTCCTCGGGACGGTCGACGACTGGTTCTTCCACGACGTCGCCGGCATCCGGAGCTCGGAACTGACGGGGTACCGTGAGGTGACCATCGACCCGCGAGTGACCGATCAGCTCGACTGGGCGAAGGCGACGACGGCGACGCCGTTCGGACCGATCAGCGTCGACTGGAAGAAGCAGGGCGAGCGCCTGTCGCTCGCGACGCGCGTTCCAGTCGGTTCGACCGCATCGGTGCGGTTGCCCGCTGCGAACACCTGGGCTGTGACCGAGGGCGGCGACCCACTCGCCGACGTCGCAGGGGTGCGGACGGTCGAGCAGGTCGGTCAACACGTCGTCGTGACGATCGGATCGGGAGACTACGCCTTCGAGGTCGACCCCGCTTCCGGCTCGGTCGGCGCGATCCTCGACGCGATCGACGCCCTGCACGCGCAGGCCGAGACCGAGCAGGATGCGGGTCAGCTCGATGCCGGACAGTTCGCCGAACTGGCCGGCCTCATCGAGGCGACGCGCGACCGTGCGGAGTCCGCCTACGCCTCGGCGAGTGACGGAAAGCCCGCGCAGGCCGCGAAGGGCCTCGCTCGTGTGCTCGAAACGCTCGAGGCGGTCGACGAGTGGGTCACCGCACTCGCCGAAGCCCCTCCTGCGCTCGGCGAACGCGCCGCCACGGTGCGTTCGGTGACGAACGCGACCCTCACGCAGACGCTCGGCATCTCGGTCGCCGCCGTGAGCGATGCCGCCGGCTACAAGCCGGGTGCGCCGATCACGATCACCGGCTCGGCCGAGAACGGCACGGTCGCCGCGATCGAGGCGGTCACGGCGCAGATCACGGGACTTGCGGATGCCTGGGCGGCGAAGTCCGCCCCGACAGAACTCGCCGAACGGTTGAAGACCGATGAGGCCGGTTCGGTCGGCCTCGCCCTCCAGGTGCCCGCCGACCAGGTGCCGGGTTCGGTGCCCGCTGCGGTGAGCTTCGGGTACACCTTCGAGAAGCAGCGCGTCGAGACATCCGCAGCGCTGTCGATCGTCGTCGATTCGCCGGTCACGATGGTGGTCGAGGCGGTTCCCACGAGCGTCGCCCCAGGCGGCACCGCGGTGCTTCGCGCGACCGTCGTCAATGCGGGAGCGCAGCCGGCCGTCGGCCGGATCGAGGCGACCGTTCCCGATGGCTGGGTCGAGCCGCTGCCCGGCGAGACGGTGATCGTGGCCGCCGGCGAATCGGTGCAGCTCGAGGTGCCGGTGTTCGTGCCGCTCGGCATCGAGCAGACGCCGAAGGGTGTCGAGCTCTCTGCAGTGTTCACCCACGATGCGGTGACGTTCGCGCAGGCCTCGACAATGCTCACGGTCGAGCTCGCGCCGATCACGAGCCCGCCGGCCGGCTACGACCACGTCGACCTCGGTGATTCGGCCTCGGAGCAGGCGCACGCGCTCACCGCGTCGGCCTCGTCGGGTACGAACACCGAGGCGGGGCTCACCCGGCGCTACGCGGGTCACCTCACCGACTTCTCCTACTTCGAGTTCGACGCGGCGGTCATCGATGGCGAGCCGTTCGTGCTTCGCGTGACCGAGACGTACGACCGGCCGCAGACGAAGAAGTACAAGGTCTACGTCGACAGCGTCGAGGTCGCCGAACGCCTCTTCAGTCACACCGAAGGGGTCGGCACGGAGTCGTACGAACTCGTGATCGACGCAGAACACGCGAGCGACGGTCCGGTGCGAGTGAAGTTCGAGAACCTCGACGATCACGGCTACTACGACCCCTCGATCGCCGACGTCTGGACCCTTCCGGTCGCGGCCGACGTCACCGCACCCCAGGTGACCGCGACGTTCGACCCGGCAGCACCCGACCGCTCGACCGGCTGGTATCGCACGTCTCCGGTGACCGCGGTCATCGAGGCGCGCGATGATCGTTCGGGCGATCTCGTCACCGAGGCGGCTCTCGGCGATGACGGCTTCGCCGAGGTGGAGAGTCCGCTCTCCATCGACGCGGAGGGGGCGACCGTCCTTCGATACCGCTCGACGGATGCGTCGGGAAACCGCACTGACGAGCGAACATCGACCGTGAAGATCGACACGGTCGCACCGGTGACCGACGCCGTCCTCGGCGACGGCTTCGATGGCGCCGTCGCGACAGGTTCTGGCACGATCGAGTTCAGCGCTGCGGATGTCACGTCGGGCGTTGCGACGACGAAGTACCGGGTCGACGACGGAGCGTGGCAGCTCGGCGATTCCGTCGTGCTCGATCGTGGCGGCCAGTTCACGGTGTCGTACGCATCGACCGATGCGGCCGGCAACGTCGAGACGGTCAAGTCGGTCACCGGCACGATCGT
>JALYWB010000173.1 GCA_030852935.1 Actinomycetota bacterium
GGCGAGCGGCCGCAGCCGGCCGCTCGCGCAACCCGGCCAAGGCCAGCGGCGATCCATCCGTCGCACGCGGTCCGGCGACCGCAGCCGACTGGGTGGCGGGCGCGCGACTGCGCACCCTTCCCCTCGCCATCGCTCCGGTCGCGCTGGGCACGGGCGCAGGTGTCGTGGCGATCGCCGAGGGTCCGTGGCATCCAGCTCGGGCACTCCTCGCGCTTGTCGTCGCGTTGGCCCTGCAGATCGCGGTGAACTACGCGAACGACTACTCCGACGGAGTGCGCGGCACCGACGATCACCGCGTCGGCCCGGCGCGACTCACGGGGTCGGGGGCAGCGAAACCCAAGCACGTGCTCGCCGTCGCGCTCAGCTTCTTCGCGCTCGCCGCGCTCGCCGGCCTCGCGCTCACGGTGGTCACCGCGCAATGGTGGCTGCTGGCTGTCGGTGCGGTGGCGATCATCGCGGCGTGGTTCTACACGGGCGGCAGGCGCCCCTATGGCTACTACGGACTCGGCGAACTGTTCGTGTTCGTGTTCTTCGGCATCGTCGCCACGGCCGGGTCGGCGTACGTGCAGGCACTCACCGTGAACTTCGAGGCGTGGCTCAGCGGTGCCGGCGCGGGGCTCCTCGCCTGCGCGGTGCTGATGGCGAACAACCTGCGCGATGTGGCGCAGGACAAGGCGGCAGGCAAGCGCACGCTGGCGGTGCTCGTCGGTCCGCTCGCCGGACGCATCCTGTTCACGGTGTTCATGCTCGTGCCGTTCGCGATCGTCGGGTTCTTCTCGCTGCTCTATCCGACCGCCATGCTGGTGCAGTTCGCGCTACTGCTCGCGGTGCCCGCGTGCGTCATCACGCTCTGGGCGAAGAGTGCGCGCGAACTGCTGATCGCGTTGCAGCTCGCGAGCTTCACCGCCCTGGCCTACGGCGTCGGCCTCGGGCTGGCCTTCGCGCTCTGACCCCTGCTCCCTGAGCCGACCCCGTGCTCCCTGAGCCGACCCGTGCTCCCTGAGCCGACCCGTGCTCCCTGAGCCGACCCCGTGCTCCCTGAGCCGCCCCCCGCTCCCTGAGCCGCCCCCCGCTCCCTGAGCTCGTCGAAGGGAGGGCACCCCTCGGTCGCGCGCGCTTCGACGGGCTCAGCGACCGTCGATGGTCGGGCGCTCGCCGGCGACGGAGTCGACTGCGGCATCCTCTTCGTCATCATCGGCACGCGTGGTGGGCACCTCACGATGCCGGGCGGTGTAGAGGTCGGTCGCGATCTCTTCCCGCGGACGTCGCAGGAAGATCAGCGAGGCGCTGAGGCCGAACACGGCAGCGACGACGGCCGAGATCCACGGGTTCACTCCGGCCCAGAGCAGCACGCCGAGCGGGACGCCGAACAGCAGGATGCGCAGGGCGGTGTACCAGATCCAGGCGGGCACGGATTTCACCAGCCCATTCTAAGTCGGGCCCGGCTGGGTGCACTCACAGCCTCAGTGCACGCGACGCGCCTACACTGAGGTCATGGCCCGGCTGCTTTTCGGACTCGGCGTCGCCGCCGTGATCTTCACGATCTACGCCGTCGCCGACTGCGCGTTCTTCGACCGCACGCGCATCCGTGGCCTGCGTCGTGGCTGGTGGATCGTCATCATCATCTTCGTGCCAATCATCGGCGGGGTGCTCTGGTTCCTCATCGGCCGTGGCCGCGCCAACCGCATGGGCGCATCTCGCGGTGGGCGCACCCTCGCTCCCGACGACGACGTCGAGTTCCTTCGCCAGCTGCGCGACGACGCGGCGCAGAACGAGCGCATCCGCCGGATGGAGCAGGAGCTCGCCGAACTCGGCGACGAGCCCCGGAGGCTCGACGGCACGGGCACGGGGATCGGGAAGGGCAGCGGCGCCGGCAACGCGACCGGCCGCGCATCGGGCGCTGCGGCATCCGGAGACCAACTCGGCACCGATCCACTCGGTAACGGCGACGCGCTCGGAACCGAGCGCAACCGTCCCGACGCGCCCGACGCGGGTGAGGCGGGCCCGACCGGGCGACCGAATGGCTGAACGGGCGCACCGTCAGGCCACCGGCCTGCGGAGCCCCGCGAGCGACGCCGCGATGGCCCTGCTCAGCGCGTTCGTTCGCGAGGGTGTGCGCGACATCGTGGTGGCGCCCGGGTCGCGTTCACAGGCGCTGGCGCTGGCCGCCGCGGA
Organism: Actinomycetota bacterium; assembly: GCA_030852935.1. Taxonomy (GTDB): domain Bacteria; phylum Actinomycetota; class Actinomycetes; order Actinomycetales; family Microbacteriaceae; genus Agromyces. The sequence continues at coordinate 2,176 of JALYWB010000173.1, forward strand.
GCTCGAACGCGTTGGAGCGATCCGCCTGCATGTGCGCATCGACGAGCGCGGCGCGGCATTTCTCGCGCTCGGGATGTCCGTCGAATCGGGCCGGCCCGTGATCGTCGTGACAACGTCGGGCACGGCCGTCGCGAACCTGCACCCCGCCGTGCTCGAGGCGCACCACTCTGGCGTGCCGCTCATCGTCTGCTCGGCCGACCGACCGGCGGAGCTGCGCGGCATCCGCTCGAACCAGACGACGATGCAACCCGGGATCTTCGCTGGCGCGATGCGGCTCGAGCGCGATATCGGTGCCCCAGAAGGAGAACCGGGCGAGACGGATGCCGCGGCAGACCTCGCCCGCGAGGCCGTCGCCGCGGCGCTCGGCCGTGACGCCGCCGGCGTGCCGACACCGCATCCTGGGCCGGGCCCCGTTCACCTGAACCTGCAGTACCGCGAACCGCTCTCGGCCGTGATCACGCTCGACGCGGCCGAAGCAGAGTTCCCTGAGCCTGTCGAGCCAGAGTTCCCTGAGCCTGTCGAGGCAGAGTTCCCTGAGCCTGTCGAAGGGAGCTGGACTGGGCCAGAGTTCCCTGAGCCTGTCGAAGGGAGCTCGACTGGGCGGCCAAGTGTGATCCCTTCGACGAGCTCAGGGACCGCCCCGGTCGCGCCGTTCCCTTCGACGAGCTCAGGGACCGCCCCGGGCGCGTCGATCCCTTCGACGAGCTCAGGGACCGCGCCGGGCGCGCCGACCCCTTCGACGAGCTCAGGGACCGCCCCGGTCGCGCCGATCGAGCCCGGCCCACTCACCGTCGTGGTCGCGGGTGCCGGGTCGGGTGCCGTGGCCGAAGAGTTCGCCCGCACCGGAGGCTGGCCGCTGCTCGCGGAGGTGTCGAGCGGGGCGCACTTCGGCCCGAACCTGGTCGTCGCCTACCGCGAGTTGCTGCGTGAGCCGGGGTTCGGCGACCATGTCGAGCGGGTCATCGTCTTCGGGCATCCGACGCTCTCGCGTGAGGTACCTGCCCTGGTACAGCGTGACGGTGTCGAGACCATCGCGGTGGCTCCCACCGGCATCGAGTGGTTCAATCCCGGTCACCAGGTCGGGCGCTTCGAGCGCGCGGTGCAGGCGGTGCCGCACGAGCCGTCGGCCGAGGATCGGGCGTGGGTCGGTCGCTGGGTGCGGGCCAGCCGGGCGCTCCTCGACGACGAACAGTCGGGCGCGGCATCCGTTCGGCAGGCTCAGGGCGGCGCGGTTCGCAGCGGCATCGACGAGACCGGGCACGTGTCGGATTTCGCGGCGCAGCGCGAGTACATGCGCGCGCAGCTCGAGACGGTACGCGCCCCAGTGACGCGCCGCATGCTCGTCGAGGCGGTGTGGGCGGCGACATGGCCGCACGACCGGCTCGTGTTCGGGGCATCCCGCCTCATCCGCGATGCCGACCGCGCCGTGCCCGGTCGTCGCATCACCGTGCACTCCAACCGCGGGCTGGCCGGCATCGACGGCACGATCGCGACCTCGCTCGGCATCGCGATCGCGAGCCAGTCGCCGGCACCGCTCGCTGAACCCGTCGAAGCGAACGCGACCGGGTCGTCGCTTCGACGGGATCAGCGACCAGCTACCGGTGTGACCCGCGCGGTCGTCGGCGACCTCACCCTGTTGCACGACGTCGGGTCCTTGTTGCTCGGCGAGGGCGAACCCCGCCCGAGGATCCAGGTCATCGTCGGCAACGACGGAGGTGGCACGATCTTCGACGCGCTCGAGGTCGCCGGTACCGCGCCCGCCGAGGCGTTCGATCGCGTGCTGTTCACGCCGCAGCGGGTTGATCTCGCCGCACTCGCGACGGCGTATGGCTGGGGATACGTGCGAGCGACGACGCGTGGCGAGCTCAACGATGCGCTCACGGGGCGCGTCGATGGCCCGCAGCTCGTCGAGGTGCCGCTGCCGCGCTGACCGCTGCGCGCTCCCGCGCTGCGCGCTCCCGCGCTGCGCGCGCCCTCCACGTTCCGGGGGTGCATTTCCGACATCGGTCAGGCCTCCGCGCCATCGAAGTGTCGGAAAAGCACCCCCGGAACGCATGGCGGTCGCGAAGGGGGGTGCGGGCGGCAAACGGTCTGGCGCGAACGCGGGGTTGTCGCGGCATCCGCTCACTCGACAGGATGGAACCCTGCGCGCTGCCGGAGTCGCGCGAGGGGAGCTTGCCATGGGTCGCGAGTCGTTCTGGACGGAGGACCCCAGCGAGCTGCTGCGGGTCGGTGACGGGTTTCGGCTCGATGAGGTGGATCCGGCGTCTACCCCGGGCTTCCGCGGAATCAAGAACGACGGCAAACGGGCGCTCGCCGAAGGCGCCGCGATCCTCGCAGAGCAGCAGGAGCTGCTCTTCGCGAACAGCCGCGGCGGCGACGACGAACGGCGCATCCTCCTGGTGCTGCAGGCGCTCGACACGGCAGGCAAGGGCGGTATCGTGCGGCACGTCATGGGCGCGGTCGACCCGCAGGGTGTGGCCCTCACCGCCTTCAAGAAGCCCACCGACGAAGAGCTCGCCCACGACTTCCTCTGGCGGGTCGAGAAGGCCGTGCCCGGCGCGGGCATGATCGGCGTCTTCGACCGCTCGCACTACGAGGATGTGCTGATCGGGCGGGTGCGCGAACTCGCCCCTGCCGCCGAGATCGAACGTCGGTACGCCGCGATCAACGAGTTCGAGGCGCGGGTCGCGGCATCCGGCACGACGATCATCAAGGTCATGCTGCACATCTCGGCCGACGAGCAGAAGGAGCGCCTGCAGGAGCGGCTCGATCGCCCTGACAAGCACTGGAAGTTCAATCCGGGCGATATCGACGAGCGTCTGTTGCGCCCCGCGTACATGGAGGCGTTCCAGGTCGCATTCGATCGCACGACGACACCGGATGCCCCGTGGTACGTCGTTCCCGCCGACCACAAGTGGTACTCGCGGCTCGTCGTGCAGCACCTGCTCATCGAGGCGCTCGAGAACATGCAGCTCGAGTGGCCGCCGGCCGACTACGACATCGAGGAGCAGAAGGCGCGGCTCGCCGCGAGCTGAGGCCCGGGTCTCGGTGCGCTCACCGGCGGTCGCTCCTCGACTGCCCGCTCGTCAGCCGCCGAAGGCCTCGACGATCGGGCGGAACTTCATCACGGTCTCGGCCAGCTCGTCGGCGGGCTCCGAGTCGTGCACTATGCCGCAACCGGCATATGCTGCGACGGTGCCATCGCCGTCGACCTGGGCGCAGCGCAGCGCGATCGCCCACTCGCCGTCACCTTCTCCGTCGATCCAGCCGACGGGTCCCGCATACCGCCCGCGATCGAACCCTTCGAGCTCGGCGAGCGTGCGCAGCGCGATGCGGCGCGGCGTCCCCGCCACCGCAGCCGTCGGGTGCACGGCCTGCACGAGGTCGAGCGCGCTGGACCCGTCGCCGAGCGTGCCCTTGAGGTCGGTCGCGAGGTGCCACAGGTTCGGCAGCTGCAGTGTGAACGGCTCGGGGCTCGCGTCGAGCCTGGCGGTGTGCGGCGCAAGCCGTTTGACGGCGCTCGCCACCGCGAGGGCGTGCTCGGCGAGGTCTTTCGTCGACGACGCGAGCGAGGCGGCGCGCTCACGGTCGGATGCCTCACCCGCACCGCGGGACGTCGTGCCCGCCAGAACTCGGGCCGAAACGGTGCCGTGGTCGACGCGCACGAGCGTCTCCGGGCTGGCGCCGATGAGGCCGTCGACCGCGAACACCCACGTGTCGGGGTAGTCCTCTGCCAGGCGGTTGATGGTTGCGCGCAGCCCGTCTTCCTCCTGCAGCTCGCCGAGCAGCTGCCGGGCGAGCACGACCTTCTCCAGCTCGCCCGCATCGATGCGCCGCACCGCTTCGGCGACCGCCGCCTCGTATGCCTCGGGCGGCACTGCTCCAGGCACGAACGTCACGCGGGGCACGCGACGCTTCGGCGTCGGCTCGGGAATCTCGAGCGCACCGGTCGTCGCGGCATCCACCGCCTCGTCATCTCCGGTCGCGAGGGCGATGCGTGTCACCCACGCGCGCCCGTCACGGCGGCCCAGCACGAGCTCGGGCACGACGAGCACGCTCGTGGCCGCCGATCGGTCGGCGAAGGCGAACGCGCCGAACGCGACGAGCCCGGTGCCGGGCAGGCCCACGCGGTCGTCGATGTCGGCGAGCGCGGCGAGCGCGGTCCATGCGTCCGCGGCATCCGCGATTCTCGTCGGCCCGCTCGTCTCGATGCGGGTGGTCTCGCCGAGGCCGACGATGCCCTCGCCGCGTCGCATCCAGAGCAGCGGATGCCGCGGATCGGCGCGTGGGATGAGCGGCGCGAGCTCGTCAGCGGGTTCGGTTCGCACGACGAGTCGCGCGCCGCGGGCGTGGGCCGCGGCATCCGTGTGAATCACCGCACCAGCCTACGTCGGGGCTTCGGTCGCTGAGCTCGTCGAAGCGACTCGTTCACTGAGCCGGTCGAACGACTGCGGGGTCGGCAGGGCTCCCTTCGACCGGCTCCCTTCGACGGGCTCCCTTCGACGGGCTCAGGGAGCGGTGCTTACGCGGCGAGGTCCTCGCGAACCTCGACGCCGTGCCAGAACGCGACGTACTCGGTGATCTCGGCTGCGGCCTCCGACGGGGTCGGGTAGGTCCAGGCGGCGTTCGGGTTGCGCTTGCCATCGACCTCGACGTGGAAGTAGCTCGCGGTGCCCTTCCAGTGGCAGACGCTGCGGTTCTCGCTCGGCGTGAAGTGGCGGTCGTCGATCGACTCGCGCGGGAAGTAGTGGTTGCCCTCGACGACGATCGTGTCGTCGGACTCCGCCAGTACCGCACCGTTCCAGATGGCCTTCATGGGTTCCTCTCGTCGCGCGTCGACCAGGAACAGTCGGCGCATCTACTGCAACGCGTGACCCTCGGAAAGCATTCCTATGCATGGAAACGCGGATGATCCGCTCAGCCTTGTGGCACTTCCCAGCGCAGCCCCGAGAAGCGTGCGAAGTCGCGGTCGAGCGTCACCCAGGTCGCGCCGTGCTCGATCGCGATCGCCGCGTGGGCGGCGTCGGCGACGATGTTGCCACGCGCATCGGAGTCGCGGCAGAGGCGCGCGAAGATCTCCCAGTGCCGCGGACCCGGACCCACCTCCACCACCGCGGTGTTGCTCCGGAGCACATCGATGTGCCCAAGTGCGTCCTCCACGGTGTCAGGTGCGTTGAAGACACGCGAATTCGTCAGCACTCGCACCACTCCGGTGCTGACGGCGGGGGTGAGGCCGAGCGTCTCCCCATCGCTGAGCGTGCGACGCAGCCACTCCCTGAGTGTCGCGTGGCCGACGGCATCTGCACGAAACGCCCCGATCAGCACGTTCAGGTCGGGAATCTTCATATCAACGCCGCTTCTCGATGGGCAGGCCCTCTTCCATGATCTCCAACAGCGCCGCGTTGTCGGCGATGTCGACGCCGGGGCGAACGCCGCCGCTGCCGCTCGCCGGCGCGAGCTGCACGTCGACCGGACCCGGCGATGATTGCGCACGACGAGCCAACTCGCGTCGCAGCGCAGTCTCGAGGATGGACGTGAAGGTCGCGTCGTCTGCACGAGCACGTTCCTTCACCTGCCGGTACAGCGCATCGGGGAGAATCACCGTTGTTCGCATATGCCCAAGCATATCAATCGATATGGCTATATGTTGATCCCGCTCCATACGTTCTCGGCAAGGGCCCGACGAGCCGCACCGGGCACGGGGGTGCGCCGTAGACTCGGAGGATGACGCGCGCAGACCTCGGCAAGGATCCCCGCCAGGTGTCGGCCATGTTCGATCGGGTCGCCGCCCGGTACGACCGCACGAACAACGTCCTCTCGGTCGGCAACGCGCCGCTCTGGCGCGTCGCGACGACGCGTGCCGTCGCGCCGAAGCTCGGCGAGCGCATTCTCGACGTCGCGGCGGGCACCGGCACGTCGAGTGCGAGCCTCGCGAAGTCAGGGGCATCCGTCGTCGCCGCCGACTTCTCACCCGGCATGATCGAGGTCGGCCGAAGGCAGCAGGCCGGGGTCGCGAACCTCGTCTTCGTCGAGGCGGATGCCACGAAGCTGCCGTTCGGCGATGACGAATTCGATGCCGTCACGATCTCGTTCGGCCTGCGCAACGTGAACGAGCCGAAGCGGGCGCTCGCAGAGTTCTTCCGGGTGACCAAGCCGGGCGGGCGGCTCGTCGTCTGCGAGTTCTCCCATCCGCCGACGCCGTTCGTGCGCTTCGGCTACGACGCATACCAGCGCTACGTGATGCCGCCGCTCGTGAAGCTCTCGAGCTCGAACGACACCGCCTACGAGTACCTCAACGAGTCGATCAACGCGTGGCCCGACCAGCGCGAGCTGGCGGCGTGGCTGCGCGAGGCCGGCTGGGACGACGTCGCGTGGCGCAACCTGACGCTCGGCGTCGTCGCCCTGCACCGCGGGCGCAAGCCGGCTTCCCCGCCGGTCGAGTAGCACCCGGCGCACTTACCCCGCCGGTCGAGTAGCGCGCGGCGAAGCCGGACGCGTATCGAGACCCTCGCCGCGCCTGGTATCGATACGTGCGCCAGCGATACGTGTGCTGCTCGACCGCCGGGTCGTCCGTCGGAGGAGCCGCATCGCATTCACGATCACGATGAGCACGGATGCCTCGTGCACCAGCATCCCGATCGCCATGGTGACACCGCCGGCGAAGACACCCGCGAGGAGCACGACCACGGTGATCAGCGCGATCGCGATGTTCTGCCGCATCGCGCCGACGGTGCGGCGAGCCAGGTCGACGGCCTGCGGGAGCTTCAGCAGGTCGTCGTTCATGAGCGCGATGTCCGCAGTCTCGATGGCGACGCCCGTGCCGGCGACACCCATGGCCACGCCGATGTCGGCGGTGGCGAGGGCGGGGGCGTCGTTGACGCCGTCGCCGACCATCGCGACCGTGCGGCCCTCAGCCTGGAGTCGCTTCACGACGTCGAGCTTGTCCTCGGGGAGGAGTTGCGCATGAACCTCATCGACCCCGACCTCGGCGGCGACGTTCTCGGCGACCCGCTGGGTGTCGCCGGTGAGCATGACGACCTTCCGCACGCCGACGTCGTGGAGGCGATCGATCATCTCCCTCGCGTCGGTGCGCACCCGGTCGGCTACCGCGACGACTCCGACCACGCGGTCGTCGAGGGCGACGACCATGGGGGTGCGTCCGAGGCCGGCGAGCCGGTCGACCTCGGCCGTGGCGCCCTCGTCGTCGGTGATGTCCTCTGCGATCAGCAGCGGCAGGTTGCCCACGGCAACGCGGTGGCCGTCGAGGATGGCCACCACGCCCATTCCGGTGACCGGCTCGGTGCTGTCGGGCAGCCCGGCGACGTCGAGGCCCTGGGCCCTGGCCGCGTCGACGATGGGACGGGCGAGCGGATGCTCCGACCCCGCCTCGGCACGGGCGGCCCATCGCAGTACCTCATCGCGGGTGTACCGCGCGTCGAGCACGATGACGTCGGTGAGCTGGGGTCGGCCCTCGGTGAGCGTTCCGGTCTTGTCGAGCGCGACGGCGTCGATCTTCGCCGACGTCTCGAGGAACTCGCCGCCCTTGATGAGGATGCCGTCCTTGGCGCCGCGACCGATGCCGGCGACGATCGCCACGGGAATCGAGATCACCAGGGCACCGGGGCAGCCGATGACGAGCAGGGTCAGCGCCAGCACGACGTCGCCGCTGATCAGTCCGGCGGCCAGGGCGAGCAGGATGATGCCGGGGGTGTACCAGGCGGAGAAACGCTCCATGAACGTCTGGGTCTTCGCCTTCGCATCCTGCGCCTCCTCGACGCGGTGGATGATTCGGGCGAGCGTGGTGTCGGCGCCCACGCCGGTGGCGCGGACCTGCAGGAATCCGCCGTTGGAGACGGTGCCGGCGAAGACCTGGTCGCCCTCGGTCTTCTCGACGGGAATCGACTCACCCGTGATTGAGGCCTCGTCCAGGGCGCCGGTTCCACCGATGACCACGCCGTCGACCGGGACCTTCGACCCGTTCTTCACCAGCACGGTCTCGCCCGCCGCGACCGCGCCGGCGGGGATCTCGAGCTGGTCGCCGTCGCGGAGCACCACGGCGACGTCGGGGGCGACCGCGACGAGCTCAGCGAGGGCCGAGCGGGTCTTGTTCATGGTCGCAGCCTCGAGGGCATGGCCGATGGCGAAGAGGAAGGTGACGGCGGCGGCCTCCCAGAACTCGCCGATGATGAGCGCACCGATCGCCGCGACGGAGACCAGCAGGTCGATGGCGACGACCTTGGCGACCAGGGCGCGGACGGCCTTGAGCAGGATCGGGATTCCGGCGACCGCCGCTGCCGCAATCATGAAGAGGTCGGAGGCGATGAGCAGGCCGGGTGCCCCAGCCGCAGTGCTCGACTCGGCGTGGCCGCCCGCGAACGGGTTCACACCCATAGCGAGCGACACGACGACGGCGACGAGGATGAGGGCGCCGGAGGCGATGGGCACGGCCCATCGCCCGCGGACCCATCGGCTGACGACGTTCATGGACGGAACCTTTCTGGGAGCAGACAAGCGGATTTCGAGCGGACGGCGCGTCAGAACGCGGACAGGGTGGCGGGGTATCCGGCCTTCCCGATCGCGGCGATGATGTCGTCGGTGGGTGCGACCGCGGGATCGTGGTCGACCTCGACGCGTGAGGACGCGAACTTCACTGAGACGTCCTGCACGCCGTCGAGGCGGCCGACCTGCTTCTCGATCTTGGCCACGCACGACGGGCAGCTGAAGCCCTCGGCACGGAAGACGGAGTGGATGGTGGTTCCGGTGGCTGGAGTGGTCAAGTTCTCTACCCCTTCTCGAGTTCTTCCCTGATAGGAAGTGGTTTCCCGGGGCCTTTCCCTCGGTGTGACTTCAAGCTACGGACCACGGAGAGTTCGATCCATGACGACCGTCAATCAACGGCAGAATGGAATGTCCCGGTCGCGATCGTCGTTGTCCAAGACAGATCCCGACGGGTTGTTCAGGGGCGAAGTGGAGGACACCATCTCGACACAGACGGCGATGACGGGTGCTGCATCGACGCGAGTCACGTCGGTCACCGCACCCGCTTCGGAGGGGCGGCGCCGCATCCCGTTGCGCGAGGTCACCATGCCGCACACGTGCCCGCGCCCCGTGCGCATGCACGTGCTCGCCCGCACGCCGTACTTCGAGGGCCTGTCGGAAGACGAGCTCGACGCCATCGACCGGCGCATGCGGTCGGTCTCATGGCCGGCCGGGAGCCACCTCTACCAGGCCGGTCAACCGGCCGACGCCCTCTACGTCGTCGCCGAGGGCCGCGTGAAGATCTCGCAGTCGACCGCGGCGGGCACCGAGACGGTCACCGACATCCTTGTCCCAGGAGAGCTGTTCGGGGCGATGAGCACCCTCGGCGAGCCGTACCACCTGCAGTCCGCGTCCGCGCTGGTCGGCTCCTGCACGCTGCGTATCGAGCAGGACGACTTCCGGGAGGTCCTCGCTGACGACCCGCGCATCGGCCTGCGAGTCCTCGATGACGTGGCGGCACGACTCACCCGTGCGCATTCCGACATCGGCGGGCAGACCACCGACACGGTTCCCCAGCGCGTCGCAACCGCGCTGCTGCGCCTGGCCGACAAGCTCGGCGAGGACCGCGGCGCCCAGGGCATCCTGCTCGAGATGCCGCTGTCGCGCGCCGACCTCGCGGGGCTCGCCCGTTCGACGCCAGAGTCGGTCTCGCGTGTCATGAGCCGGTGGAAGCGGGAGGGTGTCATCGACTCGGGCCGCCGTTGGACCGCCCTGCTCGACCGGGAGCGCCTCGTGGCCGAAGCCGAGGGTCCACTCCTGAGCCCGGCCCCGGCGGTCGCGCGGCCGCGAAGCGGCGAATCGAGACCCCGGTAGGCTTGGGGGCGTGAAACCGAGCCACCCGGTCGCCCGTCGCGGCTCAGCGCTCGCCGCGAATCTCGGCCTGAGCGAACGCGTCTTCGCGTCATCCGCCGACCGGGCGATGGCCAGGGCAATCGATGACGGGATCGAGCGGGTCGAGGCGGGGCTGATTCGCGAGGTCAGCTTCGCCGATTCGATCGCGGATGTCTCGACGCGCTACCTTCTCCAGGCCGGCGGCAAGCGGGTGCGTCCGATGTTGACGCTGCTCACGGCGCAGCTCGGCGCGGGCATCACCGACGACGTCGTGACGGCGGCCCAGGCAATCGAGATCACGCACCTCGGCTCGCTCTACCACGACGACGTGATGGATGATTCCGACCGCCGTCGCGGTGTGCCGAGCGCGCAGACGGTGTGGGGCAACTCGGTCGCCATCCTCACCGGCGACCTGCTGTTCGCGCGCGCGAGCCAACTGATGGCGAGCCTCGGCGAACGCGCCATCCGGCTGCAGGCGAACACGTTCGAACGGCTCGTGCTCGGCCAGCTGCACGAGACCGTCGGCCCGACTGACGGCGAAGACCCGATCGCGCACTACATCCAGGTGCTCGCCGACAAGACCGGTTCGCTCATCGCGGCGGCCGCCCAATCGGGCCTCGTGTTCTCGGGCGCCGACCCGGGCTTCGAGGCACCGATCGTCGAGTTCGGCGAGAAGATCGGCGTGGCGTTCCAGCTCATCGACGACGTCATCGACCTGTCGCCGCAGCCCGAGGAGACCGGCAAGGTTCCGGGCACCGACCTGCGCGCTGGTGTCGTCACGCTGCCGCTGCTACGGCTCGCCGAGCTCGCGCGCGCGGATGCGGCATCCGCTGATCTGCTGAAGCGCATCGAACGCGACGTGATCATCGTGACCGACCCGGCTGCCGCCGGCGACCCGTTCGACACGAACACGCTCGCGTCGCGCATCGTGCCGTCGCGCGCGACCGTCGACGCCATCGTGGCCGAACTCCGGGATCACCAAGCTACGCGCGCTACGCTCGCGGAGGCGCACCGCTGGGCGCGCGACGCGGTCGCCGCGCTCGCCCCGCTTCCGGGGGGCGGCGTCAAGAAGGCACTGACCCGCTTCGCCGAGACGATCGTGGAACGGCAGAGTTGAGCGCGTTGCACGCCTGAGCGCGTGAGCCGAGCGCCTCACTGAGCGAAATGCCGACCGACAGACCTGATGGAGAGATTGCACACGTGACACGGAACAAGCTGCGACTTGCGATCGTGGGCGCCGGCCCTGCTGGGATCTACGCCGCCGACATCCTGCTGAGGGCCGAGCGGAACTTCGACGTCTCGATCGACCTGTTCGACCACCTACCGGCGCCGTACGGGCTGGTGCGCTACGGCGTCGCGCCCGATCACCCGCGGATCAAGGGCATCATCACCGCGCTGCGCGAAGTGCTCGATCGCGGCGACATCCGGATCTTCGGCAACGTGCGCTTCGGCGAGGACATCACGCTCGATGACCTGAAGAAGCACTACAACGCCGTGATCTTCGCGACCGGCGCGGTGCGCGACGCGACGCTCAACCTCCCCGGCGCGGAGCTCGACGGGTCATACGGGGCGGCGGAGTTCGTGAGCTGGTACGACGGTCACCCCGATTTCCGACGCGAATGGCCGCTCGATGCGCGCGAGGTCGCCGTGATCGGAAACGGCAACGTGGCGCTCGACGTGGCGCGCATCCTCTCGAAGCACGTCGAAGACCTGATGCCCACCGAGATCCCGCCGAACGTCGCGGCCGGTCTCGCGCAATCGCCCGTGACCGACGTGCACATCTTCGGGCGACGCGGGCCGACGTCGGTGAAGTTCACGCCGCTCGAACTGCGCGAGCTCGGCGAGCTGCGTGACGTCGACATGATCCTCTACGACGAGGACTTCGACTACGACGCGGCGGCGCGCGCGGCCGTGTCGGGCAACAAGCAGGTGTTCGTCATAGACAAGGTGCTGAACCAGTGGCGTCAGCGGTCGGTCGGCGAGGCGTCGCGGCGGCTGCACCTGCACTTCTTCGCGAAGCCCCTCGAGATCGTCGACGACGGCGCGGGCCGGGTCGGCGGCTTCCGCTGGGAGCGCACGCAGCCCGATGGCGAGGGCGGCGTGGTTGGCACCGGCGAGATCCGCGAGCTTCCGGTGCAGGCCGTGTACCGTGCGGTCGGCTACTTCGGCACGCCGCTGCCCGGCATCCCATTCGACAAGAAGTTCGGCGTCATCCCTAATCACGAGGGCCAAGTGCTGATTCGCGACAAGCAGACCGGCGAGGCGCGCCAGATGTACGGCGTCTACGCGACCGGCTGGATCAAGCGCGGCCCCGTCGGCCTGATCGGGCACACGAAGTCGGATGCGATGGAGACCATCAAGCACGTCATCAACGACCTCGGCAACTGGTGGCGACCGTCGTCGCCCGACGAGGAGTCGGTGATCGAACTACTCGAGTCCCGCGGCATCGCGTGGACCGACCTCGACGGCTGGCACCGCCTCGACGAGCACGAGCAGGCGATCGGCTCGGCCGAGGGTCGCGCGCGAGTGAAGGTCGTTCCCCGTGACGAGATGGTGAACATCTCGCGCGGCGACGCTGATTGAGGAGCGCCCCCCGCGGGTTGAGGAGCGAGCGCAGCGAGCGTCTCGAAACCGCCGTAATGTTCGCGGGTTGAGGAGCGAGCGCAGCGAGCGTCTCGAAACCCTACGACTCCCGCCCCACCGCAGGCTCTCCGACGAACTGGTGTGCCTCTCGCGCCAACTCCGACCACAGCTGGCGATCGCCGACGCGCACCCAGTTGCGGCTCGGCCCGCCGTGCGTCCCCTCGAACGGCACCGCGATCCCGCGTGCGCGCAGGTCGACTGACCGCCCCTCGGGCAACTCGACCACGAGGTCGCTTCCGTCGAGGAACGCGAACAGCCGCTCGCGCACCAGCAACCCATCGGGCGTGAGATCGACGTCGTAGTCCTCGTCCATCAACAGTTCGCGCGTCACGGCGTCATAGGTGCTCTGCACTTCGTCCATGCGGCAAGTCTGCACCCGTTGCACCCGCTACGCTGCACATCATGCCGCTCGCGACCGTGACCACCGTCGTGGTCGCGGCCATCCTCGGTGCCCTGCTCGGATGGTGGCCGCTCGCCGCCTGGACCCAAAGATCGATCAAGGGCGAGCGGATGCCGCAGCGCACCGCCCGCGTCGCCGCCGCCGCGATCACCGCCGTCACCTTCGGAGCTCTCGCACTCCGCTTCGGGCTCTCATGGATCCTGCCTGCCCTGCTCGCCTTCGGCGCCGGGTCGACCGTGCTCACCCTCGTGGATCTCGCCGAGAAGCGCCTCCCGAACGCCGTGGTGTTCCCAGCGCTCGCCGCGGTGGCGCTCCTGCTCGTGCCAGCGACGTTGGCTTCGGGAACGTGGTGGCCGCTCCTCCGGGCGCTCGCCGGCGCCGCCGGCATGTTCGCCGTGTACTTCGTGCTCGCCCTCGTGTCGCCATCGTCGATGGGCATGGGCGACGTGAAGCTCTCCCTCGTGATCGGTTTGCTGCTCGGGTGGTTCGGGTTGAACGCCTGGCTCGTGGGCCTGCTCGCGGCGTTCGTGGTCGGGGGAGTGATCGCGATCGTGGCCCTCGCGCTGCGCCGGGTGACCCTGCGGGGCTCGATCCCGTTCGGTCCCTCCATGCTCGCTGGAGCATTGATCGCGGTGCTCTTCGTCGGGCCGTAGGGCGGCGGACACCCGCCCTGAGCTCGCG
>JALYWB010000181.1 GCA_030852935.1 Actinomycetota bacterium
CCGTGATGCTGCAGTGGATGCGCGAGGAGAACGGCCCCGACAACTGGTGGAACCGCAACAATCCGCTGAACAACGGCCACGGTTCGGGCGGCGGGAGCGGGCTCGGCAGCTACGACAGCCTGGTGACGGCCGCCGAGTACGCGGCCGACAACCTGCTCAAGCGTTCGTTCTACACCGCGATCGTCGCCGCGCTCGAAGACGGGACCTCGGCGAGCGCCGTGGCGCAGGCCATCTGGGCGTCGCCGTGGGCGTCGAGCCACTATGGCAACGGCGCGAACTGGACGACCTCGCCCGTGCCGATCATCGAAGCGCCCGAATCGGCCTGGTAGCCCGGCCCGCGACTACCGGTCGAGCGGTCGCCACACGACGACGGCGTTCTCGCGCCGCACCCGCGTGCCCGCGCGAAGCGACACGACCTCGCCGGCTGAACCCGCGGCGAAGACGCGGCGGCCGGGCCGATTCAGCATCTCGTCGGCGAGCATTCCCTCGAGTTCTCGCACGCGCTCGCGCAGGGTCGACACCTCGTCTTCGAGATCGAGCACCCTGCGGATGCCCTCGAGGCTCACGCCCTCGCTCGAGAGCTGGGCGATCTCGCGCAGCAGCACGACGTCGCGCATCGAGTAGCGCCGCGACTTGCCAGCCGTACGGGTCGGTGAGACGAGGCCGAGCCGGTCGTACTGCCGCAGGGTCTGCGGGTGCATGCCGGCCAGCTCGGCGGCGACCGAGATGACGAACAGCGGGCTGGTCTCGTTCACTCGTGTCAGCCCTTGGCCTTGGCGAGCAGGTCGGCGCGCGGATTCTCGTCGGGAAGCTCTGCGGCGAACTCCTTCAGCTTCTCCTCGGCGTCCTTCGACAGGTGCGACGGCACCGCGATCTGCACCACGGCGAGCAGGTCGCCGGTGCCCTTCGACGTCTGCACGCCGCGGCCCTTGACCCGCAGCACGCGGCCGCTCGGCGTGCCGGGTGCGACCTTGAGCTTCACCGGGTTGCCACCGAGAGTCGGCACCTCGATCGTCGCCCCGAGCGCGGCCTCGGTGAAGGTGACCGGAACGTTGACGCGCAGGTTCAGGCCGTCGCGCTCGAACACGGGGTGCTTGCGCACGTTGACGGTGAGGATGATGTCTCCCGCCGGTCCACCGTCGGGGGACGGCTGCCCCTTGCCGCGAAGCTTGATCTTCTGTCCGTCGGCGACACCGGCGGGAATCCGCACGGTGATCGGCTTGCCGTCAGAGGTCTGCAGCGTGATCTGGTCGCCCTTGGTGGCCGTCACGAAATCGAGGGTCGTGGATGCCACGACGTCGCGGCCCGGGGTGGGACCGCCGTACCCACGGTAGCCACCGGTCGGCTGGCCGAACCGACCGCCGCCGAAGAGCCCGCCGAGCAGGTCGTCGTAGTCGCCGCCCTGCTGGAATGTGTACGACTGGCGTCCGCCGCCCTGGCCGAACATGCCGCCGAAGACGTCTTCGAAGCCGCCCGCGCCGCCCCCGCCGCCGGGTGCGGTGAACCGCGCTCCGGAGCCCATCGCGCGGATCGCGTCGTACTCCTTGCGCTGCTCGGGATCGGAGAGCACCGAGTGCGCCTCGCTGATCTCCTTGAACTTGGCCTCAGCTGCGGCATCCCCCGGATTCGAATCGGGGTGGTACTTGCGCGCGAGCTTGCGATAGACCTTCTTCAGCTCGGCGTCGCTGACGTCCTTGGAGACGCCGAGCACCTGATAGAAGTCCTTGTCGAACCAATCCTGACTGGCCATCGGCACCTCCTCTTCTGCAGTCTGTCGGAAAACCGGGTGGACCGACCCGCGACATCCAGTGACGGATGCCGCGGGCCGGGTGGCACTACGCCTGCGGTGTCTTCACGACGACCTTGGCCGCACGCAGCAGCGTGCCGCCGAGCCAGTAGCCGGTCTCGACGACGTCGGCGACCGTGTCGGTCTCGACCTCATCGGACGGCTGCTGGAAGATCGCCTCGTGCTTCTGCGGGTCGAACGGCTCACCCACGTCGCCGAACGCCGTGAGTCCGAGCTTCTCGACCGATGCACGGAGCTTGGCCGCGATCGTCGCGAACGGTGCGTCGCCCTCGAGGTCGCCGTGCTTCTCCGCCCTGTCGAGGTCGTCGAGCACCGGCAGCAGCACGGCGACGGCCGCGCCGATCGCGCGCTCGCGCTCGACCTCGCGGTTCGCCTCGGTGCGCTTGCGGTAGTTCGCGTACTCCGCGGTGACGCGCTTCAGGTCAGCGAGGTGCTCGTCGCTCGGCTCCTGCACTTCGGCCTGCGCCGCGTTCAGGATGTCGTCGACGGTGAGCTGGTCTTCATCCTCGGTCGCTGAGCCCGTCGAAGCGGCCTCGGCCGCGCCGTTCCATTCGACGGGCTCACGCCCTTCGACAGGCTCACTCCCTTCGACAGGCTCAGGGAACTTGCCCATGGGCTGACGAACCTCACCGGTCTCGGGGTCGATGCGCCGTTTGTCGCGGATCACCGGCTCTTCAGGGGACTCCCCTGAGCCCGTCGAAGGGTTCTGGTTCTCGTCCGACATTTTCTTACCTCTCCTGCCCTGAGCTCGTCGAAGTGTCCTCGTCATCGATGACCTCGGCGTCGACCACGTCCTCCTCGGAGTCGGCCTGTTCGCCGCTCGGCGCCGCGTCCTCACCGGGGTTCGACGAGGCATCCGCGGCCTGGGCCTGCGAGTAGATCGCCTCACCGAGCTTGCCCTGCGACTGCGAGAGCTTCTCGAAGGCGGACTTCACCGCCTCGTCGTCGTCACCGGCGAGCGCACTCTTCAGCGCGTCCACATCGCCCTGCACCTCGGACTTGACGTCGGCCGGGAGCTTGTCCTCGTTGTCCTTGATGAGCTTGTCCGTCGCGTAGGCGAGCTGCTCGGCGGAGTTGCGCGTCTCCGCGAACTCGCGGCGCTTCTTGTCTTCGGCCGCGTGCTCCTCGGCGTCGCGCACCATGCGCTCGACGTCCTCCTTGGGCAGCGCGGAGCCGCCCGAGATGGTCATCGACTGCTCCTTGCCGGTGCCCTTGTCCTTCGCTCCGACGTGCACGATGCCGTTCGCATCGATGTCGAAGGTGACTTCGATCTGCGGGATGCCGCGAGGTGCCGGTGCGATACCCGTGAGCTCGAACGTGCCGAGCGGCTTGTTGTCGCGGGTGAACTCGCGCTCGCCCTGGAAGACCTGGATCGCGACCGACGGCTGGTTGTCGTCGGCGGTCGTGAAGGTCTCGCTGCGCTTGGTCGGAATCGCCGTGTTGCGCTCGATGAGCTTGGTCATGATGCCGCCCTTGGTCTCGATGCCGAGACTGAGCGGGGTCACGTCGATGAGCAGCACGTCCTTGCGCTCGCCCTTGAGGACGCCCGCCTGGAGGGCGGCACCCACGGCGACGACCTCATCGGGGTTCACGCCCTTGTTCGGCTCCTGGCCGGTCTCCTGCTTGACGAGCTCGGAGACGGAGGGCATACGCGTGGATCCGCCGACGAGCACGACGTGCGCGACATCCGACAGCTTGATGCCGGCCTCGCGGATGACGTCTTCGAACGGCTTCTTCGTGCGGTCGAGCAGGTCGCTCGTCATGTTCTCGAACTGGGCGCGCGTGAGCGTCTCGTCGAGGTTGGCCGGGCCGTTCTCGGTGAGCGAGAGGTAGGGGAGCTGGATGCTCGTCGACATCGAGCTCGAGAGTTCCTTCTTCGCCTGCTCGGCGGCCTCCTTGAGCCGCTGCAGGGCGATCTTGTCCTTCGAGACGTCGACGCCCGTCGAGTCCTTGAACCGCTTGATCAGCCACTCGACGATGCGCTGGTCCCAGTCATCGCCGCCGAGGCGGTTGTCGCCCGCCGTCGCCTTGACCTGGATGGTCGAGAAGTCCTCGTCCTTGCCTACCTCGAGGAGCGAGACGTCGAACGTGCCACCACCGAGGTCGAAGACGAGGATCAGTTCGTCTTCCTTGCCCTTGTCGAGGCCATATGCGAGCGCGGCTGCCGTGGGCTCGTTGATGATGCGGAGCACGTTGAGGCCCGCGATCTCACCGGCCTCCTTCGTGGCCTGGCGCTCGGCATCGTTGAAGTACGCCGGCACCGTGATGACCGCGTCGGTGACGGTGTCGCCGAGGTACTGCTCGGCGTCGCGCTTCAGCTTCTGCAGGATGCGCGCAGAGATCTCTTGTGCGGTGTAGCGCTTGCCGTCGATCTCGGGCGACTTCCAGTCGGTGCCCATGTGGCGCTTGACCGAGGCGATCGTGCGGTCGACGTTCGTGACGGCCTGGCGCTTGGCGGTCTCGCCGACGAGCACCTCGCCGTCTTTCGTGAAGGCGACGACCGACGGGGTCGTGCGGAAGCCCTCTGCGTTGGCGATGACCGTCGGCTCGCCGCCCTCGAGGACGCTCACCACGGAGTTCGTGGTTCCGAGGTCGATTCCTACTGCTCGTGACATGTGTGTTCTCCTTCTCCCGCCCCGCGGGTCGACCGGCGGGCGACGTCCTTCCACAAACTCAGGACGGCCCGCGTATCGAGACCTTCGGACGGATGTCGGTCCAGCCGCTGCACGCCGCCCATCGACGTGCTCGGGACTGAAGCGAAGTCCAAACGCCGGAACTTGAGTCCCGACGACTCAAGTATTCACCCCGATGATTCTGGTGTCAATTCCCCGAGCCGAAACCTGAGTGCACCTGACTCAACTCACGGCGAGCTCCCAGTATTCCTCGGTCTCCGGTCGCGCCGGGACGGTCTGTTCGGAGTACGAGACGGCGCGTCGTACGCAGGCGTAGCATGCGTCCCGAGGTCGATCGCGCGTCCAGTCCGAGGAGTCATCATGAAAGCATGGCAGTTCACCAACACGCACGAGCCGCTCGTGCTCGCCGAGGTCGAGGAGCCGAAGGCCGCGCCGGGAGGCGTCGTGATCGACGTCAAGGCCGCCGGCCTGTGCCATTCGGATGTCGGCCTCATGGAGGACGAGGGCTGGCTCGCGCTGCTCGCGAAGCGGCCGATCACGATCGGCCACGAGGTCGCCGGCGTCATCACCGAGGTCGGCGATGACGTGACCGACTGGAAGGTGGGCGACCGCGTCGGCTTCTGCCCCACCACCGACGTCGGCGCACCCGGCTACGCATTCGACGGCGGCTTCGCCCCGAAGGCCGCAATTGACCAGGCCGCCCTCGTGCGGATTCCCGACAACGTGTCGTACGCCGAAGGCGCCGCGGGCACCGACGCTGGCATGACCTCGCATCACGCGGTGATCGCCAGTGGGCAGGTCACGAAGGGCACGAGGCTCGGCATCATCGGCTTCGGCGGCCTCGGTCAGATCGGCTCACGGGTTGCCGTGCTCACGGGTGCCGACGTCTACGTCGCTGAGATCAACGAAGCGGTGTGGGAGAACGCGCGCAAGGCCGGCGTGAAGGACGTGCGGAAGAACATCAAGGACTTCGCCGACGTCGACCTCGAGGTCATCGTCGACTTCGCGGGCTTCGGGGTGACGACGGCCGACGCGATCGAAGTCGTACGTCCGGGTGGCCGCGTCGTCCAGGTCGGCATGGGCAGGCTCGAGGCGACCATCAACACACGCGAGCTCATCACGAAGGCCGTCACCTTGATGGGTTCGGTGGGAGGCACCAAGGACGACGTGCGGGGTGTGTACGACTTCCTCGCGACCGGCGACCTGGACCCGACGATCACCGAGATCACGTTCGACGAGATTCCCCAGGGCATCGAGAGGCTCGCACGGGGCGAGGTCGTCGGCCGCTTGGTGGCGAAGCTCGGAGACTGACCGTCAATCCTGCGGCGAACACGTCTTCGGTCCCCGCAATGGTTGCTGGTAAGATGAATTGATCAAATCATCAAATGCCCAGCCCATCGGAAGGAGTCGACCACGGTGCTGCCCGACTCCAGCCGCCCGCTGTACGAAGTCAAGGCCAACCTGTTCAAGGGCATGGCCCACCCGCTCCGAGTACGAGTGCTCGAACTGCTGACGGCGGCATCCGAGGCATCCGTTTCGGAGCTCCTCGCAGCGACCGCACTCGAGGCGTCGCACCTCTCCCAGCACCTCGCGGTGCTGCGCAACTACCGGCTCGTCATCGCGGACCGGCGCGGCAACCAGGTGTACTACCGGCTGGCCTACCCGCAGGTCGCCGACCTGCTCCGCGTCGCTCGAGCGCTGTTGGGCGAGATCCTCGAGACCACCGAGCGACAACTCATCGAGCGGTCGGCACTGCCCGCGATCCCGCCCGCGGAACCGGCGATCCTCGAAGGGCCGGCGCAGCCGACGGTGCGCTCCGCACCCGACCGAATGCCCTCATGACGTCCGAGCGAATCGCGCGTGCCGCCCGATCGGTGCGGTCGCTGCTCCCGTCGTCGGCCGACTACCGCGATGTCAGGCGAACGTGGCGCGGCGACCTGATCGCGGGCGTGACCGTCGGCATCGTCGCGCTGCCGCTGGCGCTCGCCTTCGGCGTGAGCTCGGGCGCCGGCGCCGAGAGCGGTCTCGTCACCGCGATCATCGCCGGTGTGATCGCGGCGGTGTTCGGCGGCTCGAACGTGCAGATCTCGGGGCCGACCGGCGCCATGGTCGTGGTGCTCGCCCCCATCATGGCGACGAGCGGCGTCGGCACGCTCGCGACCGTCGGCCTGCTCGCGGGTGTCATCGTCGTGACGGCCGGCGTGTTGCGACTCGGCCGCACCGTCACCTACATCCCCTGGCCGGTGATCGAGGGATTCACCCTCGGCATCGCGATCATCATCTTCCTGCAACAGGTGCCCGCAGCGTTCGGGACCGAACCCGGCGAGAGCACGAACGCGTTCGTTGCCGCCCTGCAGTCACTCTCGACGGTCAGCTGGCCCGAAGCAGCCTGGGCGATCGGCATCGTGCTGACCGTCTCGGTGATCATGGTGTACGCACCGAGGCTCCACCGCCTCATGCCCGGATCGATCATCGCCATCATCCTCGTCAGCGTCGTCGCGGTGCTCGCGCACCTTCCGGTGGCGACGATCGGCCAACTGCCGGCCGGGCTTCCTGCTCCGGTCCTCCCGACGCTCTCGTGGGACGCGATCGCCCCGCTGCTCGGCCCCGCGGTCACCGTCGCGGCCCTGGCTGCGATCGAGTCGCTGCTGTCGGCCCGAGTCGCCGCCTCGATCTCCGACACCGGCCCGTACGATGCCGACCGCGAGCTCGTCGGACAGGGACTGGCGTCGGTGGCGTCCGCCTTCTTCGGCGGCATGCCGGCGACCGGTGCGATCGCGCGCACGGCCGTGAACGTGCGCACCGGCGGGCGCACTCGCGTCGCCTCGATCGTGCACGCGGTGCTCCTCGCCGGCATCGTGCTCGCTGGCGCCGGCATCGTCGCGGTCATCCCGCTCGCGGCACTCGCCGGTGTGCTCATGGTGACCGCGACGCGCATGATCTCGATCGCGACCGTGCGCACGGTGATGGGCTCGACGCGATCCGATGCGATCGTCTTCGTCGTCACCGCGATCATCACCGTCAGCTTCGACCTGATCTACGCCGTGCTGATCGGCATCGCCGTCGCCGCGTTCTTCGCACTGCGCGCGCTCGCGCGGTCGAGCGGTGTGCACCGGGAGGAGCTTCCCGGGCCGGCCGAGCCGGGCGACGAGCGCATCGCCCTATTCCGCCTCGAGGGAGCGTTGTTCTTCGGCGCGGCCGAGCGCATGCTCGAACGCGTCGGCGACATCCGGGGCATCGAGGTCGTGATCATCCGGATGTCGCAGCTGCAGATCCTCGACGCCACCGGTGCCCAGGTCATCACCGAGCTCATCCACGCGCTCGAACGACGAGGAGTCACCGTGCTCGTGAAGGGCATCCAGACACGCCACCTGCAACTCGCATCACGGGTCGGCGTCATCGCGTCACTCAGGCATCAGAACCACCTCTTCGACGACCTGACGTCGGCCGTCGAGCATGCGCGGAGCCATATTTCTCGAGGGCCGACGGCGGCAGCGCGGAGATCGGGCGTCGGATCCTGAACCCGTCCGTCGGGCTGCTCGGCACCGGAGCGGGAAGGCTCCTGAGGCTGCCCGGCGCGCCGGCCGATCAGCCGATCATCGTGCCCTCGGCGGCCGCCGATTGCTTCGGATCGGGGAGTCGCCTCATCCGAAGCGCGTTCAGAATTCCGAGCGCGCCCGCGAGGATCGGCACGAAGAGCGCGACCTGCAGTGCGACGAAGCGGGACTCGGAGTTGATGCGCAGTATCTCCTCCTGCACCTCGGGCGATTCATCGGCGAGGAGCTCAGCGAGTCCGGCATCCGTCATGATCTCGGCGTCCTCTTCGAGCACCGCCGAGACCTGTTGCTGTTGCTGGGGCGAGAGCACCGTGCTTGCGTCGGCGCTCGCGGTGAACGTGAAGGCGAGCGTCGCGAGCATGATCGCGCCCGCGAACGCCAGACCGAACGAGAGCCCGAATGAGCCGGCCGCCGAGTTCACGCCGGCTGCTTCGCTGACCCGTTCGTCTGAGATCGGCGAGAGGGTGTAGTTGTTCAGCTGCGACACGAGCAGGCCGAGGCCGCAGCCCGAGATGATGAGCGGGCCCAGGAGGTACCAGCCCGAGTCGACCCTCGGCACGAGCGGCACCAGGATGACGAGACCGGCGACGACCAGCACGAACCCCCACAGGATGATCATGGCGGGCCGCCGCTTCGTGCCCCGCCCCGCGAGGAGCGCGACGATGAACATGCTGAGCGACAGTGGGGCGATCGACAGGCCCGCCTCGAGCGCGTTGTATCCCAGCACCATCTGCAGGTAGATCGGCAGCACGATCATGGTGCCGCCGAGGGCGATCTGCTGCAGCAACTGGCCGGATGCCCCGGTTCGGAACAGCTTCGATTCGAACAGCGCGGGGTCGAGCAGCGTCGGCCGGCCACGGCGCTTGCGGGTGCGCAGCCAGAACACCAGGAGACCGAGCGCGAGCACTCCGATCCCGATGATGAGGCCGACGTAGCCGCCGCCCTCCTGCCACACGAGGATGCCGCTCACCACACCGCCCATGCCCATGATCGAGAGCAGTGCGCCGACGAGATCGATCGCTCGCTCGCCGTGGTACGGCACGTCCTTCACGAGGCCGATGCCGGCCAGGACGACCGCGATGATCACGGCTTCGAGCAGGAATCCGACGCGCCACGAGAGGAACGTCGTGATGAACCCGCCGAGGAGCGGGCCGACCGCGGCGGCAATGGCGGCGGACGCCCCGACGAGGGCGTACACCCGTGTCTGTTGTGCGCCCTCGAAGTTGCCGTGGATGAGCGACTGCATGGCGGGCAGGAGCAGCGAGGCGCCGATACCGCCGATGACCGCCCAGAACAGGATGACCGCGCCGAGGTCCTGTGCGAGCGTCATCGCGATTGCGCCGACGGCATAGCCGAGCAGCCCGAGGATGTATGCGAGTTTGCGCCCGATCAGGTCACCGGTCTTGCCGCCGATGAGGATGAACGCCGCCGAGACGAGTGCCTCGAGGGCGATCGCCCCTTGCACGCCGCTCACCGTGGTGTCGAGGTCGCGCACGACCGCGGAGATCGACACGTTCATGAGCGACGTGTCGACCACGAGCACGAACATCGCCATCGCGAGGAGCAATGCGAGGCGGAAGTTGAACGGCGTGACAGGCGCGCCTTCGCCCCCACTCATGACTGAACACAACCACACTCCGCAGCTCGCGGATAGACCCAATCCTCAGGTCGACGGCGTGGTCACGACGGTCATCATCACGGTCCACCGGCTGCCGTAAGCAACGCGCGCAGCGCCACCGGAATACGAGATTCCTCGAGCGCATCGATCATGATCGGCGCGAATCGCGCTTTGCGCCCGCTGTGCGTGCCGAGGAAGCGTCGCAGTTGCGCATCCGTCGACCGCTCGCGCCATTCGGGCTGGTTCTGGAACCGGCGGAATCGTGCCAGTTCCCCGTGTTCGGCGAGCAACTCCTCCATACGCGTGCTGCCGAGCGCACGGATGAGCTCGCCCTCGAGGTCGGGCTCGCATGCGAAGAACCCGAGGGCGACGAGCTCCTCGCGCGTTCCACCCGACCCGATGCCGAGTTCCTCCACCGCGCGTTGCACGTGCGCGAGTTCGGGAGCGTCGAACAGGCCGATGACCCGATGTCGTTCCGGCAGGGCGGCAAGTCGACCGAGGTGGCGGTGCAGGTTCGTCACGCCGTCCATCGACACGATCGTCACCTGAGCGGCGGTGAGGTCGTGGCCGAGCCGGGCGGCCAGGGCCTCGACCGCCAGACGATCGCTGTGACCTTCGACGAGCAGCACGGTGACGGATGCCTCGTCCTGTGCACGGCTCAGCATGCGCCGACCCTATCGCGGTTGCCCGCCGTGAACCGCGTGGCACGGTTACGCTGTGCTGCATGACACATCACACGGCGACAGCCCATGAGTGAGGCGATGCAGCTCGCACAGGTCGTCAGCCTGCGCGAGCAGGTGGAGCGCGCACTCTCGTCGCGCATCGTGACCGGCGAGTTCGAGCCGGGCACCGTCCTCACCGTGCCGACGCTTGCCATCGAGTTCGGCGTGAGCGCCACGCCCGTGCGCGAGGCGATGCTCAACCTCGCACGCCGTGGATTTCTCACACCGATCAGAAACCGGGGGTTCCGCGTCACCGAGGTCTCGCTCGACGAGCTTCGGCACCTCGGTGAAGTGCGCATGATGCTCGAGGCGCCGCCGATGCGGGCACTCGCCGGAAACCTCTCGGAAGAGACGACGGGCCGGCTCAGCGAACTCGCGGATGAGATCGTGCGGAGCGGCCGCGAGAGCCGCTTCCAGGACTACCTGGAAGCCGACACCGAGTTCCACCTCACGCTGCTCGAGCAGACCGGCAACCCGCATCTCGTGGCGATCGTGCGCGAACTGCGGCAGCAGACGAGGCTCACCGGCCTCGTGCAATTATCGGAGTCGAAGGCGCTCGCCGACTCGGCGCGTGAGCATGCCGAGCTCGTGCGGTTACTCACCGAGGGCGACGGCGCGGGCGCAGAGGCCTTGATGCGGCGGCACATCGGGCACATCGCCGGACTGTGGAGCGGCCACGACGAAACAACCTGAATGGTGCCGGGATGATGCATGGGACCGAGCTGTGCATGGGCGGGCGCCGCGCGGTAACGGTTGAATCACGACCGTGCCATCGCATGGTCTTCGGCCAGTAGTGTGTGACATATCGCCATCCCGGCGAAGCAGTGTCGCTACGAGGGGAGTCCCCACAATGTTCGGTTCTCGACGCAGAACACGCCTCTTCACCGTCGCCGTCGCGGCGGGCGTGCTCGCGCTCACCGCTGGCTGTTCCGGTGGCGTGGCGGGCGGAGGCTCGGAAGACAGCGGTGAAGGGCCGATCAAGTTCGGCATGCTCGCGCCGTTCTCGGGCAGCGAATCGGCTTTCGGCGCGTATATGCAGAACGGCGCAGAACTCGCGGTGAGCGAGATCAATGCCGACGGGGGCCTGCTCGGTCGTGACCTCGAACTCGTCGTCGAAGACGACGCGTGCGACGCGACGACCGCCGTCGCCGGTGCGAACAAGCTGGTGACCGACGGCATCGTGGCGTCGGTGGGCGGGTACTGCTCCGGCGCGACCCTGCCGACCCTGCCGATCTTCGACGAGGCGGGCATCCCGATGGTCATCCCCGCTGCGAACTCGAACGAGCTCGTCGACCAGGGACTTCCGGGTGTCTTCCTGATCAACGGCACGGGCGACCAGCAGGCCGCAGCCGCGGTGCAGTACTCCGAGCAGATCGGGGCGACGAACATCGCCGTCATCGACGACGCCACGAGCTACTCGGCCGACCTCGCCGACGCATTCACCGCGCAGGCGGAGGAGGCCGGCCTGACTGTCGCCTTCGAAGCGACGGTGACCCCGGGTGAGAACGACTACTCGTCCGTCGCGACGCAGCTCGCGAGCGTGCAGCCCGATCTCGTGTACTGGACGGGCTACTACCAGGAGGGCGCCCTCATCGTGCGCCAGGCCACCGACGCCGGATTCGCGGGCGTGTTCATGGTCGCTGACGGATCGGTCGATGCGAAGTTCGCCGAGATCGCCGGTGCCTCCTACACCGAGAACGTGGTCGGCACCTTCACCCAGACACCCGACATGATCGAGGGTGCCGACAACTGGATCGCCGACTACGAGGAGCTCGCCGGCGACCCGCCCGGACCGTACTCGACGCAGTCGTATGATGCGGTGCGCGTGATGGCCCAGGCCATCGAAGACGCGGGCAGTACCGACTTCGACGAGGTGGTCGCCGCGCTCGAGGGGCTGGACGGCTTCGACACCTTCGCCGGCCCGCTCACCTTCACCGACGACCACACGCTCTCGGGCGGCGGCTTCGTGATCGTGTCGGTCGACCCGGGCACGGGCAACTTCGTGCTCAAGGACGACCTGCAGGGCTGATCCGGTCGGGCGGGGGCGAAAGCCCCCACCCTTCCGCACGGAAGGGACATCTCTGCTGTGATGCAACTCATCTGGAACGGCCTCATCGTGGGGTCGTTCTACGCGCTCGTCGCGCTCGGGTACAGCATGGTCTACGGGATCATCAAGCTGCTGAACTTCGCGCACGGCGACATCTACATGCTCGGCGCGTTCGTCGGGTTCTTCACCCTCTCGGCATTCGGCATCTCGAGCGAGACCTCGATCCCGCTCCTGCTGATCATCCTGCTCCTCTCGATGGTGACGACCGGCCTGATCGGCGTCGGAATCGAGCGCATCGCCTACCGGCCGCTTCGCAACAGTCCGAGGCTGGCGGTGCTCATCACGGCGATCGGCGTCTCGTTCACGCTCGAGTACGGCGTGCGCCAGATCTTCGGCCCGAATCCCGAGGCGTTCCCGATCCGCCTCGAGTCGAGCGGCTTCGACGCCCTCGGCGTGCGGGTCACCGCATCCCAGATCGTGCTGGTCGTCATCGCCGCCGTGCTGATGCTGGTGCTCGCCCACATCGTGGAGCGCACCCGGCAGGGGCGTGCGATGCGGGCGATCGCGCTCGACCCCCAGGCCGCACAGCTGATGGGCGTGAACGTCAACCGTGTCATCGCGACGGTGTTCTTCATCGGCTCGGCGCTTGCCGGCGCCGCCGGCGTCATGGCGGGCGCCTACTACGGTTCGATCGACTTCCTGATGGGATTCGTGATCGGCCTGAAGGCGTTCACCGCGGCCGTCATCGGCGGCATCGGCAACCTCTACGGGGCGATGCTGGGCGGTCTGCTGCTCGGGCTGCTCGAGTCCTTCGGCGCCGCCTGGTTCGGCGGCGAGTGGCGCGACGTCTTCTCCTTCGCGTTCCTCATCCTGTTCCTGACGTTCAAGCCGACGGGGCTGCTCGGCGCCCGCGTCGTCGAGAGGATGTGACATGGCTCGCAGGCTGGACCTCGCGCTGAAGCACGTGCCGCTGCGTGCTCCCGCGCCCCTGTTCGATCGTGGCCGCGCCCCGCACGGCGTCTTCAACTCCCAGTCGGGGTTCCTTCGGGCGCTCGGCCTCGCCGCGGTGCTCTTCCTTGCGGCACTTCCCTTCATCGACGCGTCTCGCTATACGATCTCCATCGCCACGAGCGCGCTCATCTACGTGATGCTCGCCATGGGCCTGAACGTGGTCGTCGGCTTCGCCGGCCTGCTCGACCTCGGCTACATCGCGTTCTTCGCGGTCGGCGCATACGTCTCGGGCATCTTCACGACGGTGCTCGGCTGGCCCATGTGGGCTGCGGTACCCGCGACAATCGTCGCCTGCATACTCGCGGGCATCATCATCGGCGCCCCCACCCTGAGGCTGCGCAGCGACTACCTGGCGATCGTCACGCTCGGCTTCGGTGAGATCATCCGCATCACCGCGAACAACCTCACGGTCACTGGCGGACCCTCGGGCATCCACGGCATCCCGACGTGGGACTTCTTCGGATGGTCCTTCGACGACGGGCTGACCGTCTTCGGAGTCGAGTTCCCCGAGCGCGTCGTGTTCTACTACTTCGTCGCGATCATCGTGGTGCTCGTCGGCGTCATCGGCGCCGGCCGGCTCGGCAAGGGAAAGCTCGGCCGCGCATGGAAGGCCGTGCGCGATGACGAGGATGCCGCCGAGGCAATGGGCATCAACACCTACATCTCGAAGATCTCGGCCTACATCATCGGTGCGGTCTGGGCCGGGCTCGCCGGTCAGCTGATGGCGACCCACCTCTCGGCGATCAGTCCGAACAGCTTCCAGTTCCTGTATTCGGCGTTGATCCTGATGGCGGTCGTCCTCGGCGGCATGGGCTCCACGCCCGGCGTCATCATCGGCGCGCTCTTCGTGTCGTTGGCCCCTGAACTGCTGCGCGACTTCGCCGAGTGGCGCTTCCTCATCTTCGGCGTGCTGCTCGTGGTCGTCATGCTGTTCCGGCCGGCGGGTCTCTGGCCGGCCACCGCCGTGCTGCCATGGCTCAAGCGCGGCAGGCCGACGCCGCCGCCGTTCACCGAGGCCACTGCCGTGCCGAGCGAGTTCGAGTCGGTCGACGGCGTACCCGGCGACGAGGCACAGGAGGGGGACCAGCGATGAGCGCGTTGCTCGAGGTCACTGACCTCCGACTCCAGTTCGGCGGCGTGAAGGCTGTCGATGGACTCAGCTTCGATGTGCACGAGGGCGAGATCCTCGCCGTGATCGGTCCGAACGGCGCCGGAAAGACGAGCGCCTTCAACTGCATCTCGGCGTTCTACCTGCCCACGTCGGGCTCGGTCGTGTTCGACGGCAAGCGCATCGTGCGCGAGGCACCGCCGATCTGGCATCGCCTGCGGCTGGTCAACCTGCTGCAGAGCTTCGGGTTCTATCGCGTGCTCCCGTCGCGCGTGACGAAGTGGGGGATGGCGCGTACGTTCCAGAACCTGCGGCTCTTCCGCGAGCTGTCGGTGCTCGACAACGTCAAGACCGCCATGCACGCCAACCTGCGCGAGAACTTCTGGTCGACCCTGCTCCACACGCCGGGCTATCGCCGGGCCGAGGAGGCCTGTGCACGTGAGGCGCGCGGCTGGCTCGACTTCGTCGGTTTCGAGGGCGACGAGAACCTCTACGTGACCCACCTGCCGTACGGCGAGCAGCGGCGCGTCGAGATCGCTCGGGCCCTCGCGACGAGCCCGAAGCTGCTCCTGCTCGATGAGCCCGCCGCAGGACTCAACTTCAACGAGAAGCAGGGCCTGATGAGCCTGATCCGCAAGATCCGCACGCTCGGCGTCGCGGTCGTGCTCATCGAGCACGACATGGGCCTCGTGATGAACCTCGCCGAGCGCATCGTGGTGCTCAACTACGGCAAGGAGATCGCCGACGGCACACCCGAGCAGGTCAAGAACGACCCCGTGGTGATCGAGGCGTACCTCGGCGTGGACGAGGACGAAGAGCCGACGCCCGGGGCGGAACCGGTTCGGGATGGCGGGAACGAGGCACGGTCATGAGCAGACTCGAAGTGGATGCCGCTGATGTCTACTACGGGCGGGTGCACGCCCTCCGCGGGCTCACGTTCGAGGTCGGCGAGGGCGAGATCGTCTGCATGCTCGGCAACAACGGCGCAGGCAAGTCGACGACGATGAACATGCTCTCGGGCCTGGTGCGACCGCGATCGGGTTCGGTGCGCTGGGGCGACATGGACCTGGCGACCGCGAAACCGTGGACCGTCGTCTCGGAGGGCCTCATCCATGTGCCAGAGGGGCGCCGGATCTTCTCGACCATGACGGTGCACGAGAACCTGCTGCTCGGCGGCTACACCGTGCGCGACAAGCGCACGATCGGTGATCGGCTCGACCAGGTGTACGAGCTGATGCCGCGGCTGGCGGAACGGCGCAAGCAACAGGGCGGCACCCTCTCGGGCGGTGAGCAGCAGATGGTGGCGATCGGCCGCGCGATCCTCGGCGGGCCACGGCTGCTGCTGCTGGATGAGCCCTCGATGGGCCTTGCCCCACTCGTCGTGAAGCAGGTGATGGAGATCATCGCCGCGGTGAACGCCCAGGGCACGACCGTGCTCCTCGTCGAGCAGAACGCCCGCGCCGCGCTGAAGATCGCGCACCGCGCCTACGTCATCGAGACGGGTGCGGTGACGCTGTCGGGAACGGCGGCCGAACTCGCGCGAGATCCGCGCGTCGTCGATGCGTATCTCGGCGCCTGATCCGCGCATCGCGGGTGGTGTCGTTGACGTGTAATATGTGACATATTACTCATGGTGAGAGGGGGTCGCATGCGAGTCGTCGTGATCGGTGCCGGCGCCATCGGTGCCGCGTGCGCGCTCTCCCTCACCGAGGCCGGAGCCGAGGTGATCGTGCTCGATCGAGTCGGCGTGGCCGGTGAGACCTCGAGCCGCTGCGAAGGCAATATCCTCGTCTCCGACAAGGCGCCGGGCGCCGAGGCCGACCTTGCGATCGCAGCGAACCGCAGGTGGCGTGAGTTGGCTGCCCGCCTCGACGCCGACCGTGCGCCGGGCCAGCCCGCCACCGAGTTCGAGGCGAAGGGCGGAGTGGTCGTCGCATTCGATGATGGCGGGCCGGCCCTCGATCGGTTCGCCGAGTCGCAGCGCGGCATCGGCATCCGCGCGACGGGTGTCGAGACGGCCGAGCTCCGCGAACTCGAGCCGCATCTCAG